>JABXJS010000187.1 GCA_013538855.1 Herpetosiphonaceae bacterium | reverse complement strand
TAGCCATACCGCACGCGCTGCACCAGCTTGAGCTACTGCTGATGCGCCAGCGTGCTTGAGCCGTCAGCGGTGCTGCACCAGAGCCTGGCCACGCCATACCACACCGTTTTAGCGATTGCCCTGCGCTGCGGGAGATTCGCCCTGCGCCACGTGGCCGCCATCGTCCTAGCGCTGGCGCATGTGGCGCACACCCATAGCCATACCGCACGCGCTGCGCTGGCGCTACACCAGCTTGAGCTACTGCTGATGCGCCAGCGTGGTTGAGCCGTCAGCGGTGCTGCACCAGAGCCTGGCCACGCCAAACAGCGCCGCTCTCGACGTATGCAGCCACGCTGGCTGGTGCGCCGCCACCACACACTGCGCAGCCGGTCAGCGGGCGGGCGCGCAGCGGCGCTGACCCACGCCGCGCCAGCCAACCACCAACCACGGCGCTGGCGTTCAACACTACCCCCCGTGCCCGCTCAACCGCGCCTGCATCCTACACATCATGCGACTGGCTGGCACGCCGCCACCACACGCTGCGCAACCGGTCAGCGGGCGGGCGCGCAGCGGCGCTGACCCACGCCGCGCCAGCGAACCACCAACCACGGCGCTGGCGTTCAACACTACCCCCCGTGCCCGCACGCACCGCAGGAACTAGAGGCTCAGCGCGACATACTTAATGTTCAGATACTCGTCGATGCCGGTGGGGCCGCCCTCGCGGCCAAGGCCGCTCTCCTTGACACCGCCGAACGGGGCCTGCGGCGCGGAGGGCAGGCCATCGTTGACACCGATGATGCCGTACTCCAGGCCCTCGGCCATGCGAAAGATGCGGCCAATATCGCTGGTGAAGACGTAGGCGGCCAGGCCATACTGCGTGGCGTTGGCCTGCGCCAACACCGCCTCTTCGCTATCGAAGGCGATGAGGGGAGCCACGGGACCGAAGGTCTCTTCGCTGCTAACGAGCATATCTGGCGCGGCGTCGGCGAGCAGCGTTGGCTGCCAGAAGAGGTCAGTGCCGCCAGCAACTGCCGCAGCGCCGCCACCGCTGAGCACACGCGCGCCCAGCTGCTGCGCATCGCTGACGTGGCGCTGCACCTTCTCCAGCGCCGCCTGGTCGATCAGCGGGCCAATGCTGGTGGCCGGATCAAGGCCGCTGCCAACGTGCAGGCGCGCCACCGCCGCCTGGAGCTGCGCGCTGAACTCGGGGTACACCTGCCGGTGCACAAAGATGCGATTGGCGCACACGCAGGTCTGGCCAGCGTTGCGGAACTTGGCGGCGACTGCGCCAGCCACCGCCCGCTCGATATCGGCATCGGCAAAGACAATCAGCGGTGCGTTGCCGCCTAGCTCCAGCGACACACGCTTGACCTGCTCAGCGGAGCGCGCCAGCAGCTGCTTGCCCACCTCGGTGGAGCCAGTGAAGGAGATTTTGCGCACGCGCTGGTCGTTGAACACAGCGTCAGCAAAGGGCTGCGGCGCGTGCATGCTCAGGATATTGACCACACCAGCTGGCGCGCCGGCCTCGACGAACAGCCGCCCCAGCTCCAGCGCCGACAGCGGCGTCTGCTCCGCAGGCTTGCAGACGACCGTGCAGCCAGCGGCAAGAGCCGGGCCGAGCTTACGGGTGAGCATCGCGGTGGGGAAGTTCCACGGTGTAATCAGCGCCGCCACGCCAACCGGCTGACGCAGCACGAGGATGCGCTTGTGCGCAGCGCTGGCGGGGATGGTCATGCCATAGACGCGCTCGGCCTCGCCGGCGAACCAGTTCAGAAAACCAGCGGCGTAGACGATCTCGCCGCGCGCCTCTGCGATGGGCTTGCCCTGCTCCAGTGTCATCACGGTGGCGAGGCGCTCCTGGCGCTCCAGCATCAGGGCGGCCACACGCCGCAGCAGCGCAGCGCGCTCGGCAGCAGGCGCGGGGCCCAGGCGGGGAAGGCGCTCGCGGCGGCATCGACAGCCGTCTGCACCAGCGCTGCATCGGCGTTGGGCGCGCTGGCGATCTGCTCGCCGGTGGCGGGGTTGAGCACAGCAAAGGTATGATCGGCAGCGACAAGCTGGCCATTAACGAGGCACTGGTAGTCCGGCAGCAGCGTGGCCTGGGCCACAGAGCGAGCGGTTTGGCGCAGATCAGCCATAGAGCAGTCTCCTTTACTCGGCGGCGCGCCGCTTCGGCGCGCACACGACTCTTGTACTATACTTGCACTGATCAGGCCAAGCTACACCGTCCTTGCCGTGGGCTAGCAGCGCTAGCGCAGGCATGGTGCCCTTCAACTAATATCTCAGCAACTTGGTATGTGTACAAGGAGATGGTATGGCGTATCTCAAGACCACCGCCCGACGGCGCTGGATGCTCGGGCTGTTCGCGTTTGGCGCATGTCTCGGTCTGCTGTGGGCGCTGCTGGCGCGCCAAGCGTTTGCAGCCGGAGCCAACGGCTGCGCTGGGCCGTTTCCGCCCATCAGCAGCCTGCCCTTCAGCGACAGCGGCAACACGACCACAGCAACCACCAACACAGTGACATTCTATCCTGGCAGCGGCACCAGCCTCGCCTATGGCGGCAACGAGCATATCTATCGCCTGACGCTTGGCCCCAACAACTCGGTCGCGTTTACGCTCACCGGCGTGCCCAACACCACCGACCACGCGCTGTTTCTGCTGCACACCTGCGGCGATGGCGTGAGCCTAGAGGCATTCAGCGGCGATGTTGTCAACGACACCAGCCCCGAGGTGATCAGCCAGCGCCACTATGACGAGGGCACCTACTACCTGGTCATCGACGCCTACTCCGATGCGCCGGGCTATCCGCACTACGGCGCGTACACGCTGACGATCAGCGGCGACCTCGGCTTCGGTGGCACGCCGCCGCCGGCGACCAACACGTCAACGCTCATCCCAACGCCCACCGAGGTGCCAACCTGGACGCCGTCAGTCACGCCGACGGAGACCACGGCGACGCCAACGCCGACAATCGCTACACCAACAGCCACGCCGACAGCAGACATTACCGCCACGCCAACTGCGGACATCACCGCCACGCCAACCGCCACGCCAACTGCGGACATCACCGCTACGCCAACCGCGGACATCACCGCCACGCCAACCGGCACACCAACGAGCGCGAGCTGGAGCGTCTATCTGCCTGCGCTGCTGAAGTAGCGCCAGCGGCACAGCAACAACAGCGCGCCGCCGAATCTATGTCGATTCGGCGGCGCGTGATTTTAGCAGCTAGCTAGGCTTGCAGGCGCGAGCGGACATACTCAGCCAGCTCGCTGATTGGCACGCGCTCCTGGGCCATCGTATCGCGGTCGCGAATGGTGACCGTATCCTTGAGCGCGCTGTCATCGCCCTGGCCCAGCGTGTCGAAGTCAACGGTGACGCAGAACGGGGTGCCGACCTCGTCGTGGCGGCGGTAGCCCTTGCCGATGTTGCCGGTATCTTCGTAGAAGACGCGGCCAAAGCCCAGTGCCTGGAGTTCGCGCTTGATGCCCTTGGCCTTATCGACGATCTCAGGGCGATTGCGGGCCAGCGGCAGGATCGCCACCTTGATCGGCGCGAGATGCGGGCGCAGCTTGAGCACCACGCGCTCCTTGCCGTTATCCAACTCCTCGTGGGTATAGGCCTCGGTAAGCACCGCGAGCACGCCGCGGTCGACGCCGGCCGACGGCTCGATGACATAGGGCACGATTGGCTTGTTGGTGTCGGGATCGGGGATGACGAGCTTGGCCGTGCTATCCTCGTTCGGATCGACCTTGGCCGTCAGGTTGTAGTCGGCCTGATTGCGCGTGTGCGAGCCGAGATCAAAGTCGGTGCGGTTGGCGATGCCCTCTAGCTCCTCCAGGCCGTGGGGGAAGCGGTAGAGAATATCGACGGTGGCCTTGGCGTAGTGCGCCAGCTCGTCTGGCTCCTGGTTGTAGGCCTGGAGGTTATCGCTGAGCAGGCCCTGATCGCGCCACCACTGCAGGCGCGTCTCGACCCAGTGGCGGTGCCACTCCTCGTCGGAGCCGGGCTTGACAAAGTACTCTAGCTCCATCTGCTCGAACTCGCGCACGCGAAAGATAAAGTTGCGCGGCGTGATCTCATTGCGGAAGGCTTTGCCGATCTGGGCAACGCCGAAGGGCAGGCGGCGCGAGGTTGAGTCGACGATGTTTTTGAAGTTGGTAAAGATGCCCTGGGCGGTCTCTGGGCGCAGATAGCCATACGAGTCCTCATCGGCGATGGGGCCGATGGTGGTTTTGAACATCATATTGAATGGACGCGGCTCGGTGAGGTCATCGGAGCCGCAGCGCTCGCAGCGGCCGTTGACGACGTGGTCGGCGCGCCAGCGGCTCTGGCAGTTGCGGCAGTCGACCATCGGGTCGGTGAAGGTGGCCTCGTGGCCGGAGTGGCGCAGCACCAGCTTGTGGGTGAGGATCGAGGCATCGAGGCCCTCGACGTCGTCGCGCTCATAGACCATAGCGCGCCACCAGGCGGCCTTGAGATTGTTTTTCAGCTCCACGCCGAGCGGGCCATAGTCGTAGGTGCCCTGGAGGCCGCCGTAGATATCGGAGCCGGGGAAGATAAAGCCGCGGCGCTTGCAGAGCGACACAAGCTCGTCCATGTTCTTGACAGGCATAGCATCCTCCTGTTGTCTACGTCCGGAGACACAAAAAACGTCCCCAGACAGCGGTCAAACTGTCTGGGGACGAATAGGTGGGTGCCTATCCGTGGTTCCACCCCAGTTCCTCAGGTGTGGGCCTGAAGCGCTTTCAGATCGATTGTGCGCACTCGCCGCCGCCATTCGCTGCGCCCATTCCGTCAGGCTCGCACCGCCCCTGACTCGCTGAAGGTGGAGCGCAGGTACTCCTGCGGGTCACCGTGCATATGTGCGTGTATTATGCCCTAGGCTACGTTCACCGTCAACTCAGCGCTGTCGGCGTCGACCTCCTCAGAGCGTGCGCGCGGATGCGACTCATCGTAGACCTGCTGCAGCCGATCGGTGCTGACCTGCGTGTAGATCTGCGTGGTCGAGATCGATGCGTGGCCGAGCAGCTCTTGGACCGAGCGCAGGTCGGCGCCGTTGTTGAGCATATGGGTGGCGAACGAGTGGCGCAGCGTGTGCGGCGTCAGGTCGTCCAGGCCCAGGCGCTCGGCGTAGCCCTTGAGAATGAGCCAGAAGCCCTGGCGCGTGAGGCGTTTGCCACGGTGGTTAAGGAACAGCGCCTGTGGATCAGGCGAGCGCCCGAGCTGGCCGCGGCTAATATCGAGATACTCCTCCAGCGCGGTGGCGGCGGTGCCGACGATTGGCAGCACGCGCTCTTTGTTGCCCTTGCCGATACAGCGCACCTGCTGCGCGGCCAGATCGACATCCTCAACGTTGAGGGCGACCATCTCGCTGACGCGCATGCCAGTGGCGTAGAGTAGCTCGAGCATCGCCTTGTCGCGCAGGGCCTCAGGGCCAGTTGATGTGAGCGGCAGCTCGAGCAGCTCATCAACTTGGTGCACGCTGATCGCCTTGGGCAAATAGCGGTCGACACGTGGCGAGTCCAGGTGCTCGGTGGGGTTAGCGCTGATCACGCCATCGGCGACAAGATATTCAAAAAATGACTTGATGGCGGCCGTGCGGCGCGCGACGGTCGAGGTTGCATAGCGCTTTTCCTTCAAAAAGAGCAAAAATGCAAACAGGTCGTCGCGGCTCACGTGGCCCCAAGCCTGAATCTGGCGCTCAACAATAAAGGTAGTAAATTGTTCGAGATCAGTGCGATACGCGGCGGTGGTATTGGTGGAAAGACCACGCTCACCCGCGAGATACTGAATAAAACTTTCTAAATGCTGCTGCATGGCCTTCCTCCAGGAGCGGATATGCGTTTCCCTTAATCCCCGCTTGGAGCAGTATGGTAGCGCAAAGTTCGCATTATGTCAAAAGTCATGCAGCTTCAAGATCGTGCTCGTACAGCCCGTTCAGCACGCGAATCTTGTCCATCAGGCGGGCGAAACTCGCGTGTGAGAGCGACTGCGGGCCGTCAGACATGGCCCGATCAGGATCGTGGTGCACCTCGATCATCACGCCATGGGCACCGGCCGCAATGCCCGCCAGCGCCAGCGGCTCGACCAGGTACCACTTGCCGGTGCCATGGCTTGGATCGGCGATGATCGGCAGGTGGGTGCGACGGCGCGCCAGGGCGACTGCATTCAGGTCCAGCGTGTTGCGCGTGGCGGTCTCGAAGGTGCGGATGCCGCGCTCGCAGAGAATAACATTGCGGTTGCCGGTGGCGAGCACATACTCGGCGGCCAGCAGCCACTCCTCGATCGTTGCCGCCGGGCCGCGCTTCACCATGATCGGCAGGCCAGTTGCGCCGGCCTCCTCCAGCAGCGCGAAGTTCTGCATGTTGCGCGCGCCGATCTGAATAATATCGGTGTAGCGCGCCACCAGCTCGATATCACGGGTGTTCAGCGCCTCGGTGATGATCGGCAGGCCAGTCTCGTCGCGGGCGGCGGCCAAAATCTTCAGGCCCGCTTCGCCCAGGCCGCGGAAGGCGTATGGCGAGGTACGCGGCTTGAAGGCCCCACCGCGCAGGATATGCGCCCCAGCATCGGCGACAGCGCGGGCGGTGGTAAGCAGCTGCGCCTCGTTTTCGACCGAGCACGGGCCGGCCATCACCACCGGGTTGGGGCCGCCGATCTCAACGTTGCCCACGCGCACGATCGTCGCATGCGGCTGGAACTCGCGCGCAGCGAGCTTGTACGAGCGCGAGATGCGCACCACCGACTGCACGCCGCTCATCGACTGGAGCTGCTCGGACAGGCCATCAGGAATACGTGCGCCTACCACACCAATCACCGACCTTTCATCACCTTCAGAGAGATGGCCGCGGAGGTTGTGCTCCTCCAGCCGCGCCAGTATCGCCGCCCGATCCGCATCATCCGCATGTGCCTTCATTACAACGATCATCGTGGAGCCTCCTCAAACGATATGCTTACAGTGAAACCGACATCCATCCCGACGGCAGCGTCGATGTCGTTGCGCGCTCAGGGCGCAGGCGGGCAGCATCGCCCAGGTAGCAGTGAACAATATCGCGCGGTGCGCGCTCGGTGTTCCAGAGGATCAGCACCCGAATGCAGCGGCCCAGGCTGTCGGGCACGTCCATCTCGTGGCTGCACAGCAGCGCGAGATCGGTCCAGCCGAGCTGACGGGCGGCCAGCGCCGGAAAGGTCGCGTTCAGGTCTGGCGTGGTTGTGAAGAACATGCAGGCGATGTCGTCAAGCTCGATCTCATTGGCAGACACAATGCTCACCAGCAGCTCTTGTGTGGCCGCCAGAATCGCCTCGCGGCTGTTGTCCGTCGCTACCGTCGCACCACGTACACCTCGGCAAACTACCATTGGGAACCTCCAGAGCACACAAAAAAGCGCGGAGCTTGTCGCTCCGCGCTAAGGTTGAGTATCTTCTAGGTAGGGCTAATCCTCCGCGGGAAGCGACAACACATAGCGGTAGCTAAAGTAATAGCTATCGTAGCTGAAGGTCAGCAGGTTGGCGCAGTGCGTAGGATTCATAAGAATAGCAATCAGAATACTAGAATATGTTCGTGAAGGAGCATAGCATACTCAATTCCATTCGTCAATAGGGTTTTAATGAAACGGCCTAGGACAGCAGCGCCTCAGCGTCGATGATGGTCTGGGCGATGTCCTTGAGCTTAACGCGCTTTTCGCGGGCGCGCTGGCGCAGGCGCTCGTAGGCATCGTGCTCGCTGATGCCGAGCCGCTGCATGAGAATGCCCTTGGCGCGCTCAACCAGCTTGCGTGCTTCTAGCGACTCGTGCAGGGCATCGACCTCTTGGCGCAGCGCTTTGATCTCGGCAAAGCGCGCTAGGGCAATGTCGATGGCCGGCTGGAGCGCCTCGGGCATCACTGGCTTGACAAGGTAGCCCAGTGCGCCGGCGCGCTCGGCCTTGCGAATCGTCTCACGGTCGGTGAAGGCGGTGACCATAATGATCGGCAGCGGGCGCTCTGCGCTAATCTGCTGGGCGGCCTCGGTACCATCAAGCTCTGGCAGCTTAATGTCCAGAATGGCCAGATCGGGGGTGTGCTGGCGCGCCAAGGCCACCGCCTCGGTGCCAGTGCGGGCGACCCCCACAATGTGGTAGCCGAGGTCGTTGAGCTGATCTTCTAGCGTCATCGCAACGAGATCATTATCTTCGGCAATCAAAACCCGGATGCGTGTGCGCGCTTCGTCAGCCATGATCAACTCCATAACATCTTTGGTGCTGCGTGTGGCCTGTATGGTACCACATCCGCAGACAGGGCGAGTGTAGCGTCATTTGGGTCGCACACGCCCTCGCCGATACCGTAACGCTCCTGGCTTCCAGGCCAAGATGACATAAGATTCTCAGCGGGCAAACATGGTGTGCGTGCTTAAACAATAGCATCTTTTTGACTGTTTGGTTATATCAATCGCTAAAAACTATTTGGATAGCAGTACCTGTTGGTATGCTTTATACCGTTCGTTTGCTTGGTGGTGTGGATATCCCCTTAAATTATTTATTTTAGATCATGATTTTAGTACGTTATAGTAGGTGCTGTGGAAATGTGGGCAACCCTCCTTTCATGCCATTTCTGTGCCATGAACCGGCTGGGGATAAGTCGGGGATAGTTATCTACATTATCCTCAGCCGCTGGGGATAGGCTGCGCATGGCCCGATTCTATCAACATGTCCTCCTGCTGTTATCAACAGATTCGTCCCAGATCTATCCACAATCCCACATGGTTATCCACATATCCCACATAGTTATCCACATTTTGTGGATAAGCACTGGCCGAGCATGGGTCAAAATAGCCGTCAGCTACTAGATTTATGGTGGTTGTCGATCGGTATGCACTAGATATAGTTTTCCCCATTCCATCCCGATATGTGGAAAAGTCTGTTGATTAAGGTCATGGTATCCCACATGCAAAAATCCCTCACCACAATCTGTGATGAGGGAGCAGCTGCTTTATCCACATGCTCGCTGGCCGACAAGCGCACCATCGAGGTGAGATTTTAGTCAGATTCGGACTCAGAGTCGAGCGAGTCGATGAACTTGCGGAAGATCGACAGCTCTTCGTCGTCGGTGGTTGGTGCGGCCTCGGCCTCAACTTGAGCGCTGGTCGTGGGCAGGTCGTCGTTGTCCTCGCTCTCGTCCATCTCCTGGCCTACCTCGTTCATCACCGCGTCGGCGACGAAGATCGGCACGTTGGCGCGCACCGCTAAGGCGATGGCGTCGCTGGAGCGCGAGTCAAGCTCGATGGTCTGCCCATTTTGATCAATATGAATCTGCGCAAAGAACGTGCTGTCATGGAACGCGTTGACTACAACTTGCTTAATTGTTCCATGCAGCTGATTAATCGCCGACAACAGCAAGTCATGCGTCATTGGTCGCGGTGGCTGGTGCCCCTGGACCGCTAGTGCGATCGCGTCGGCCTCAAACGGCCCGATCCATATCGTCACAAAGCGACGACTGTTGATCTCACGGAGGACCACAACTCGTTGTTGAGTTAACAAACTAAATCGAATGCTGTCAACGTGTACGCGAATCATCGTTGCGGGCCTTTCTGCGTTAGGTTTGAACTAGGCGCTGAGCGTGCGCCCAGCGCTTTGGATTCATCTTACCACCCTGATAATAGGGCGTCAACTTGGTTATGTCACCATGCCTGGACCGCTGGCACATTGCTTGCCTCATCTGCCATAGAGTTGGTTTGCACCAAGGAGGTAGCAATGTCTACACCACGAAACCCCGAGTCGCCACAGCGTAAAAATGCCCCCTCTGAACAGTCGTCGCCGCTGGGCCAGACGCCTGCTCCCCAGCAAGATGTCGAGGCCCCTGAGTCGATTAACTCGCTCCACGATCAGCGCCCTGGCGCGGTCGAGCCGCAGCCGGACACCCTCCAGCCCGATGTCCAGTCGCTGCCCGATATGGAGGCCACCCAAAGCGATCGCTTCCGCGACGCCCAAGCCGAGCAGGTCGATGACGCCGAGCGCGCCGCCATTATCGACGAGAAGATCGAGCGCGGCGGCTAGTCACCTTGCCGAATCACCCGCGCTACCCGCGCCGCCCCCGCCAAGCCGCAACGCCGCCCTCCTAGGTGCGGCCTGCCGCTGGCGGTTTTTTATGCGCCCTGCGCTGGCTATCTGCTGCTCCGCACACGCCCAGGTCGGCGATTTTTCGTGTGCACGCACGCGCCGGTGGTTGAGCACTGCTACGTGTGCACCCGCGCCGACGATCTTTTTTTGATGCTTGCTGCGCTGGTGGGTGAGCGCTGCTGCGTGCGCGCGCGCCGACGATCTTTTTTGATGAAAGCTGCGCTGGTGGGTGAAGCTAGCTCAGTCACGCCCGCGCCGACGATCTTTTTTGATGCTTGCTGCGCTGGTGGGTGAGCGCTACAGTGCACGCCCGCACTGGCGGTTTTTTGATGAAAGCTGCGTTGGTGGTTAAGCGCTGCTGTGTGCGCGCACGCGCCGGCGCTGCTGCTATTGCCCCCGCTCTTTGCTCCGCAGCTTGGCTGGCGTCGCACTACGCCGCCGTGCGATGGTGTAGTCAGTGAGCTAAGCTGCGCGCTCCTCAGCCAGCTATAATCAACACCATAGGCTCGCTGTATAGCTGTGGGAGGATCACAATGACGGCTGCGATTATTGATGGTGCGATGGTTATTCGGCAATTCGATGCGGCGATTGATGCGCTCGAAGCGGCCCTGCATGCTTGTCCTGATGCGCTCTGGGAGGCGCGGCTGTGGGACGATCAGCCCGATCAGTGGGTTGCCGCTGGCTTTGGCGCGTTTTGGTACGTGGCCTACCATACGCTCTTTTGGCTCGATTTGTACATGACCGGCGCAGAGGAGGGCTTTATGCCGCCGCCGCCCTTTGATCTTGTCGAGATGGAGGCCAACGAAGCGCTGCCGCGCACCTACTCGCGCGCCGAGCTGCTGGGCTATCTAGAGCACTGCCGCCGCACCTGCCATCAGACGATCAACGCGCTGACGCCGCCGCTGGCTGCACGTATTTGTCGCTTCCCGTGGGGCGAGCTACCCTTTGCCGAGCTGTTGCTGTACACCATGCGTCACGTTCAGGAGCACGCTGCGCAGCTGCACTTGTTCCTCGGCCAGCAGCGTGACATGGCCTAGCTGTGCGTAGGTCCAGATGGCGCTGCAGCGAGGGCCTGCGGAGCGGCGTGGTGCTTGTTCAGGAGCACGCTGCGCAGCTGCATGTGGTGCTTGGGCAGGCGCGAATGCGGCCGAGCTGTGCGACGGCTTGCTTGCGGGCCAGATGCGGCTGCAGCAAGGGCCTGCGGAGCTGTGGTTTCTGTGCGTCGGCGTCTGTGGATGCATTGGGCTGCTGGCGTATCTGTGGCGCTCGGATGCCTGCTCACGGCGCTGGTTGTGCGCTGCAACAGGCGTGCGGATGCGTGACTGACGCTTGGTGTTGCAGTCGCCGTCGGTGGTGTTGCCGAACCAAGCGCATGGTCTTCGCAAGGCCGGGCTGGGCTAGCAACGCAGCGGCCCGCCAGGGCCTGGCGTGCGCGCAACCAGCAGCGCTGAACCACAAACGCATATTTTTTCATACTCAACGTACAAGCTGGCGTAGGCGTTGGGTGTTGCCGCTCCCGTGTGGAAGGTGCTAGGGGCCGCTGCTGGCATAGCGCGCTGAACCACAAACGCGTATTTTTTCATACTCGACGTACAAGCTGGCATAGGCGTTGGGGTTGCCGCTGCATGGGGATGGTGTGTTAGGCGCAAGCATAGGCCGCGACACTGCACGTCAGTCGCGGCCTATGCTGTGTGGGTGGTATGCGCTGTTGGCTATAGCGCGCGGCCGATGGCGGCGTGGGAGCCGACGGCGCTGGCGATGGAGGCGTGCCCATCGCGCTGCAGCAGCGCCAGCAGCCTACGATTGATTTGGGCGATGAGTGTGGGGCCGCCGTAGATCAGGGCGGTGTAGAGCTGCACAAGGCTGGCTCCGGCGCAGATGCGCGCATAGGCGCTGTCGCCGTCGCTGATGCCGCCGACGCCGATCAGCGGCAGTGTGCCGTTGGTGGCGCGGTACAGGTGGCGCAGCACGGCCTGGGAGCGCTCCTGCAGCGGTGCGCCGCTTAGGCCGCCGGTCTCCTGCTGCTGCGGCGCGCGCAGGTCGCCGCGCGAAACCGTGGTGTTGGTGGCGATCAGTCCATCGACCTTGGCGTCGAGGGCTGCGCCGAGCGCAGCGTCGAGGCCGGCGCTGTCCTCATCTGGCGAGAGCTTGACGAAGAGCGGCGGCGCGGGGCGGCCGAGGTCGGCGCTGAGGCGGCGGCGGGCGTCTTGCACGGCGAGCAGCAGCTCGGTGAGCGGCTCGCGGCGGCTGAGGTCGCGCAGACCGGGCGTGTTGGGCGAGGAGATGTTGACGACAAGGTAGTCGGCGTAGGGGCCGAGGATGGTGACGCCGCGCACGTAGTCGCTGGCGGCGTCGGCGTTGGGCGTCGCTTTGTTTTTGCCCAGATTGACGCCCAGCGGCAGCGGGCGCTTGAGCGTGTGCAGCCGTTCGGCGAGGGCAAACGCGCCGGCGTTGTTGAAGCCCATGCGATTGACGAGCGCCTTGTCGGCGGGCAGCCGGAACAGGCGCGGCTGTGGATTGCCTGGCTGCGGCTGCGGCGTGACCGTGCCTAGCTCCAGAAAGCCAAAGCCGAGCGCGGCGAGCGCGGCCACGTGGCGGCCGTCTTTGTCGAAGCCAGCGGCTAGTCCGACCGGATTCGCGAATGTGATGTCAGCGACGCTGGTGTGCAGGCGTGGATCAGCGACCGGCTGTGGGAGCAGCAAGCTGGCCAGCGGCAGCGCGACAAGCCGATCCATGCTGCCAGTGATGAGCGTGTGCGCCTGCTCTGCATCGAGGCGAAATAGCGCAGGGCGCAGCAAGTGATAGCCAATATCGAGTATATTCATACAAATCCTTCGCGGTTATGGCGATATTTTTGCACAGGTTGCATGTATTAGTGCTACATATGCGTTTTTTGTTCCATACTGCTAGTTCTACGTTTATGATAGCTGAATCTGCCGTTTTGACAAAATCAGCGAGCGCGGTAGAATAACACCCAGCTTCTGAATGAAGTATGAATTAGAATACATGTTCTAATTTGCGCCATAGATATTTAAATATTCCCCATCCTGGGTGCAGGGTGGAACCCTGCCGGGGGCTTGGGGCTGCGCCCCAAACCTGCCTACACAGTATTGGGTCTACATCATAAGTTTGTATTCTCTCCTCAATTATTCCACATAATGCGCAAAAAGTAGAAAGTTATCCCACATTATCCCACGGTTACCCACATTTTTGGGATAAAAAAGCCGTTTTAGCTGAATGTAGGGCCATGTTTTGTATCCTGGCTTGCTGCTGTGTGCCTGCTGGCGGTTGGTTAAACTGGTGCAGCGGGGAAGTGCTGCTCGTGGAGCGACAGCTGAAGCAGCTGCTGCTGGGCGCTGGCGGCGGCCTGAGCGAGTGCCAGCGTGGCTGGCTGAAAGCTGAGCTGATCGCCGGGAAGCAGCTGGGCCAAGCGCGGCAGGTCGGCGGCAATCACGACGCCGATGATCGGATAGCCACCGGTGGTCTGGGCGTCCGCCAGCAGCACAATCGGCTGACCGCTCGGCGGCACCTGGATGACGCCAGGCACCACGCCGAGCGATGCGATCTCCGTGGCCGCGCCAGTGAGCGGCGGCCCATCGAGGCGATAGCCCATGCGGCTGCTGTGCGGGCTAACGCGCCAGCGCGCCTGGTCGAGCAGCTGTGGTGTATCGAACAGGTGCTGGTGCGGGCCAGGCAGGTAGCGCAGCGGCGCATCCAGCGCGTAGCAGGGCAGCGCGGCCAGCTGTGCTCCAGCCCAGCTTAGCTGGCCCACGCCCAGCGGTAGCTGATCGCCTGCGCGCAGCGGACGGCCAGCCAGCCCAGGCAATGGCCCGCCGAGCAGCGTGCTGCGTGAGCCAAGGTAGGCGGGCACCGCGATGCCGCCAGCCAGGGCGAGATAGGCGCGCGCCCCGCTGATGCGTGCGCCGATGTGCAGCTCCTGGCCGCTGCGCCACAGAAACGCGCGCCCAAGCGGCACCGACCAGCCGTCGAGCTGAGCGCCAAACTGGCCGCCGAGCAGCGCGGCCACGGTGGAGCGCTGAGCGCGCAGGCGGCACATCCCGGCGGTGATCTCCAGGCCAGCGGCGGCAGCGGCGTTGCCAACGAGGCGGTTGGCGAGCACCAGCGCGAGCGGATCGAGCGCGCCGCCATTTGGCACGCCCCAGCGCTGCTGGCCGACGCGCCCGCTGTCCTGAATGGTCAGCAGCGGCCCAGGCTGAAGCACGGTGAGCGCCATGCTCAGCGCGCCTGCTGATCGTCGATGTAGTAGCACAGGTCAAACGAGCCAGGCGAGCAGCCAAGCTGCGTGAGCTGCAGCGCGATCTCGCTGCGGTGCTGGGTGGCGTGGTTGACCTGGTGCAGCATCAGCTGCCAGAGCGGGAACGCCTTGGGCTGGCCCTCGGTGGTGACATACTCGACCGTGCGGTGCAGCATACCGTCGGCAAGGGCTAGCACAAAGGCGTGGGTGGCGGCCTCGATGGGCTGCCAGGCGGTCTGGATGGCGGCGAGGTCGGCGTAGTCAGCGGGGTTGAGCATCGCGGCGTGCGGCTGGCCCTGCCAGCGCTGGAGCCAGAGCTGCTGCGCGCTCATAACGTGGACCAGGCCATCACGGATCGAGGGCAGCGGCTGATCGGGCTTGGCGCACAGCTGCTCCGTCGCGAGCTGGGCGGCGGTGCTGAGGATGTGGCGATTGGCCCAGGCGCTGTAGGCGTACAGCAGGCGCACAAAATCAACTTCCATCGGTGATCCTCCTTGCGTAAGCTCAGCAGCGCTCCACCGGCGCAAACACGACAATATCGCCAGGCTGGAGCAGGGCGGGCGTGGGCTGCTGCGGGTCGAACAGCTGGACGGTGGTGCTGCCGATGATGTGCCAGCCGCCAGGCGACACCTGCGGGTAGATGCCGGTCTGGGCGTTGGCGATGGCGACAGCGCCGGCGGGCACGGCGGTGCGCGGGCTAGCGCGGCGCGGCAGCTGCAGCGGCTCCGGCAGGCCATCGAGATAGGCGAAGCCGGGCAGGAAGCCGATCAGCGCCACGCTGTGCTGGGCCTGCGAGTGCAGCGTGACGACCTCGGCGGGCGTGAGGCCAGTGCTCTTGGCGACGGCGGCGAGATCAGCGCCATCGTAGCGCACGGGGATGTGGTGGCGGCGCGGCGGCGGCAGCTGGACAGCGAGCTGCTGAGCGGCGTGCACGGCGGCGCTGAGCGCAGCGAGCGTCGTCTGCGCAGGATCGAAGATGACGGTGAGCGTTGTGCGGGCCGGCACGCGGTCGAGCAGCCCTGGCGGCTGGAGGCGATCAAGCTGGAGCGCGAGGCGCAGGGCGGCGTGGGGCTGGGCGGCGCTGATGTCAACCAGCAGCGCGCGATCGCCGAGCGGCTGCAGGGTCAGTGTCATCGACCCACCTGCGGCAGCGGCGCGATGGCGATGCCAGCGGCGGCGAGCGCGGCCCGAACGGAGCGCGCGAACTCCAGGGCGGCGGGCGTATCGCCGTGAATGCACAGCGTCTGGGCCTGGATGCTGAGCGGCGTGCCATCGTCGGTGGGGAAGGGCAGGCCCTGGCTCAGCGCGAGCGCCTGCTGGATCGCGACAGCGGGATCGTGGTGGACGGCGTTGGGCAGCGAGCGTGGGCGCAGGCGTCCTGCGGCGGTGTAGGCGCGGTCGATAAACGCCTCGTGGGCGACGCCAAGGCCGACGGCAGCGCCAGCGGCGACGAGCGCCGACTGGGCGAGGCCGACGAGGATGAGCTGCGGATCGAAGGCGACGACCGCGTGCGCGATGGCTGCGGCGGTGGTGGCGTCATCGGCGGCGAGATTGTAGAGCGCGCCGTGGGGCTTGACGTGGGTGATGCGTGCGCCCTCGGCGGCGGCGATGGTGGCCAGCCGCGCGAGCTGCGCGCTGACGAGCGCGCTGATCTCGGCGGGGCTGAGCGGGACGACAACGCGGCCGAAGTTAGCGCGGTCGGCGTAGCCAGGATGCGCGCCGATGGCGATATTGGCGGCGAGCGCGCTGCGGATGGTCCGGCGCATGGTTGCTTCGTCGCCGGCGTGGGCCGCGCAGGCGATGTTACAGGACGAGACGAGGGTGAGCAGCTCGGCGTCGGTGGCCATGCCCTCACCAACATCGGCGTTGAGATCGATAGATGGCATACGCACACAAAGCTGGCGATCAGCGTCACCGTAGCCGATGAGCGCTGATCGCCAGGCGCTAGAGCTAGTCGCCGCCGAACATATTGCCGATCATGCCGCCGAGGTTTTGGCCGCTGGAGGAGTTGCCGCCGCCGCTGGGCAAGTACTGGGCGATCTTGCGGGCGACATTGACGACCGGCATCGTCTGGAGCCAGATTTTACCCGGGCCGCGCAGCGTAGCGAGGAACAGGCCCTCGCCGCCGAACAGAATATTCTTGAAGCCGCGGATCATCTCGATATCGAAGCTGACGCTTGGCTCGAACATAGCGATGTGGCCGGTATCGACCTTCATCACCTGGCCGGGCTGTAGCACGTACTCGACGACCTCGCCGTCTAGCTCGACGAAGGCGACGCCGGGGCCGGTGATCTTCTGCAGGACGAAGCCCTCGCCGCCGAAGAGACCAGCGCCGAGCTTGCGGCGGAAGTGCATCTCCAGCTGCACCGACTTCTCGGCGCACATAAAGGCGTCCTTCTGCATGATGATCTGCTGGCCGGGAGCGAGGTGCAGCGGAACGATCTTGCCGGGCATCTCGCTGGAGAAGCCGATCAGGCCAGTGCCGCCGGCGACGGTGAAGTCGACGATGAACAGCGACTCGCCAGAGATGGCGCGCTTGAACATCGAGCCGATGCCGCCGCCGGTATTGGTGTTCATCTGGACATTGCCGCTCATCCACGACATGCCGCCGCTCTCGGAGAAGATCATGTGGCCGGGGTCCATCTCGATGACTGCGGCCTGGAGCACGGTGCCGATGATCTTATAGCGAATGCCGGACTCGCCGCGGCCCTGGAGCGACACCGAGGGGTCGGGCAGGTCAAGCGGCTGGCCGGGGGTGCTGGCGGCGGTATATGCGCCGCCCTGCGGCGGGCCATAGTTCGGTGGTGGTGGGCCATAGCCTGCTTGCGGCTGCGGCGGTGTAAAGCCAGGCGGTGGTGCGACCGCGCCCTGTGGGCCAGGCTGGCTGGGCTGTTGGTTGACCGGCGCTCCGCAGGTGGTGCAGAACTTCGAGCCATCGGCTAACGGGGCATCGCAGTTGGAACAGCGCATTGAGTCCTCCTTCGATTGGATGAAAGTCGCCCTATAAGACGTGTTATATAAGCAAATTTGTTTCAGATCAAGAGGGTCGTGAGCGGATTTGTGTAGACTGGTGTGTCTTTTTCCACCAGCGGCGCTGATCACATGGCTCAGCGCCGCTGGTCTGCGTAGATATGGAAGGGCTAGGCGCGGGTGGCGATATGGACGGCGACGGCTCCCAGCCCCAGGATTTTCCATGACACATCGCGCCAGCCAGCAGCGGCGATGATTTCGGCGAGCTGCGGCGGCTGAGGAAAGACGGCGGCGGACTGCGGCAGGTAGGTGTAGGCGGTGGCGTTGCGTCCGATCAGCGCGCCGATGCGTGGCACGATACGATTGAAGTAGAGCTGATGTCCAAAGCGCACGAGCGGATTGCGAGGCCGTGCCACCTCTAGGCAGGCCAAGCGTCCGCCAGGCCGAGTGACGCGCGCCATCTCACGGAAGGCCTGCGGGATATCGACCACGTTGCGCATGGTGAAGCCAGTGGTTACAGCATCGAAGCTTGCAGCGGGAAAGGGCAGATAGAGCGCATCGCCGTTGACGAAGGCTGAGCGATCGGTTTGACGCTGGAGCTTTGGCAGCCCAGCGACCATCATTGCGAGCGTGAAATCGAGGCCGACGACCTGCGCGTGGGGCATAGCGGCCTCGATGATCGGCAGAAAATCACCGGTGCCGGAGCCGACATCGAGCACTGCCCGGACATCGGGTCCGGCGATCTTGCGGGCGGCCCAGCGCCGCCAGCGCTGATCGAGGCCGAAGGTCATCAAGCGATTCATTAGATCGTAGCGGCCGGCGATCGCGGTGAACATCTCGTTCACATAGGTCGCTTTTTCAGTTGGCCGAGGCAACACAGACATTATTCTAGCTCCAGACCTTGCCACTGCTGCTCCTGGTCGAGGCTTGGGCTAAGACCAAGGGCGACAAGGGCGCGGGCGGCAACAAAGTCGACGACCTGCGCCACAGTGGTTGGGCGCTGATAGAAGTTAGGCATCGGCGGCACGATGCGCACGCCGCGCTGCGCCAGTCGCAGCAAGTTTTCCAAGTGCACGGTCGATAGTGGTGTCTCACGTGGCACCACGACGAGGCGGCGGCTCTCTTTTTGCGTCACATCGGCCACGCGCAGCAGCAGGTTGTTTGCCAGGCCGGCGGCGAGGGCGGCGACGGTGCCCATGGAGCATGGCACGATAATCATGCCATAGACGGGATACGAGCCGCTGGCGACGGTGGCGGCCTGATTATTGGGATTATGCTCTGTGATCAGACCGCTGGCGCTCCAGCGTGCGACCTGCTCGGCCCAGGGCTGCTCTAGCTCCTGCCGCCAGACGATGCGTGCGGATGGTGTGGCGATCAGCTCGACGGGCACGTGCTGCGCCAGCAGTCGGGAGATCACGCGCTCGGCGAGCTGTGCGCCGCTGGCACCGCTAACGCCAACAACGACCGGCAGCTGTTTAGTCATCGGGCCACTGCTCCAGCAGCTCGTGCCAGATGCCCTCTAGCTCATCGCGGCGCGCTGCGTAGTAGATATGATCGTAGCCCTGCTCGTCGCGGTAGACCAAATCGACCTGCGAGCGCATCGGGCGGGTATAGCCGATGTTGCCCCACCAGCGGATGCTATCCTCGTTGAGTGGCAGATCGCGCAGATACATCCGTGCGGCGTACTCGCGCACGGTGCCGCTCTCCAGGTCCTCCTCGCGCCATGGGTCGCTGATCTCGCCGGTGCGCAGATTGCGAAAGCGGAAGGAGCGACCGCGCTCATCGTGCTCAACGTTGACAACCTCAATGCCGGTGGTGGGTGGACTAATCACAATCATGGACAGCCAGGAGTCCTTGAGCTTACTGCGTGGAACATCGTTATACTCTTGGACCGCATCGGTCTGTTTATCCTTGAGGGCGAGATCGAAGCGCACGTGCTCGCCCTGGCCGTAGATGCGCCAGAGTGCGCCACGGTTGCGCCAGCGGTAGCGGCGCTCGCCCCAGGTCTTCCAGGGATCACTTTCGGACTGTGTGTCCGGGGCTGGATCGACGGCGCTGGGTTCCTCACCGACAGCGATCTCGGCCTCGGCGGGAGCGTACAGGCGCAGCAGCGTTTGCCAGCTATCGCTCAGGCCCCAGTCCGAGACGCCATAGAAGATGTGGTCGATCACGCCATTGGCATCGCGATGGATCAGATCGTACTTTGTGCGATTGCCCTGCTGGAAAATATTCCAGACGCCGAGGCGGCCGTGCCAGTGCACCTGATTGTACAGATCGGTATGATTATCGCGCAGCTCCTCGTGGCGTGAGATAGCATAGGCCCAGAGGCCCTGGGCGCGATCACGCTCGACGCCGGTGGTTGTGCGCAGATCGCGCACCTCGTAGTTCCACACACCGCCGCGCTTCTGTTCGCCGACAATTTCAACGCCAGAGCGGGGCAAGTCGAGGTCTTCGCCATTGTCGAGCGGTGACAGCACGCCAGCGGCAAGTGCGCGCCGGGACATCTGCAGAATCTCCTCGCGGTTTGCGACGACTGTCTGCTGGCTACGGCGCACCCATATGGAGCCGCCAGTGGCGACATAGGGCGGCGGCACTGGTGTTTTCACCTCGATGCGAATAATCTCGCTGGACTCGTAGCTGATCAGCTCAAGTGCTAGCTCTGGCTGTGGCTCGATGGTGCTTGTGACGCGGGCGCGAATCTGCTCGCTGAGGGTTGGGGCATCGAGCAGATTTGGATCGTCGATTGTCAGCACCAGGACACCGCCATCGGCATTGGCCAGGGCGGCGACATCTTGCCAGATGCTCTCCAAGTACTCAGGTGTGGCCGAGCGCAGCAGCTGATCGAAGGAGTCGCCGTTGGTGCGCAGCTGATCGATCTCCCACTCTTTTTGATCGCGCTTGGGCACGCGGACGCGCTGGAACTGATTGCTCTCCAGCAGTTCCTTGAGCGCTGTGAAGCTTGGGGCTGGCAGCAGGGCCTCGAAGTAGCGATCACCGATGCCGACGCTATGGCGCTGGCCGTCTGCGGTGTCGGCTGAGCGGCGCAGGCAGTGGGCATCGGAGCCTTGGATGCAGAACATTGGTCGGCTATAGTGTTCGTTCTGGCCGTTGTAGAAGGCCGGGCTGAGGAAGCGATCGTGGGACGTGTAGAAGTGCACAAACTCTAGCGCGTGCAGGTACGGACTTTGACTGGCGGCGACGCGTGACTGGCCGCTGGAGTTCATGCGCAGCGTTTCGGCGACCACCCCGGTGGGGCTATTGACGTGGGGCGCAATAACGATGCCGCCGTTGCGATAGATGACTTCATAGGCTTCGGTAACGTGGCGCGTGTTGGGGATGGCACACGAGCCGGCCTTGATCTGCTGGGGGGGAATACCGAGCTGGAGCAGGACGGCCTCGAGCACGCTCAGCGGTGTTTGGGGGTCGAAGATGCCGAGGATGTGCGCGCCGTAGTGGCTGGTGAACTCAAAGCCAGGCAAGACAGTGATGCAGGCGAGCAGGCGCTGGTATTCGGCCAGTCGATCGCGCTCCTCGCTGGTGCAGCGATCTGTATCAGCGAGGCGCTGCAGGAAGTCTAGCTCGGCGCGAAACTGCTCATAGCCGTGGACCGTGTTGTGATCGGTAAAGGCGATCATGCGCAGCTCGCGGCGCTCGGCCTCCTGCAAGATTTCCAAATAGCTGCGGTTTGGCTCGGTGTAGTCTTCGGATGCGGGCGTATGAATATGCAAATCCAAGCGCATCCATTCCATAGCTGTGTCGAAGGGTTGATCTTCCAACTGGCTCATTTGCTTTCTAACTCCATTGAAGAACAATAGTGTTTTCGATTCGGTCGATCATGGTGGTGCACACGTTTTCACTTTTACAGGATCTATCGTAGGTGATAGGTCGCTTGGTGGCGGCGCTGCCACCAATTTTGCTGCCTTTTTTGCGGCTTGCAGCCAGCCTGGGCCAAGAATTAAGCGGATTTTTAACCTTGGGCGCATGATACCGCAAACCGTGCACGGCGGCAATTGATCTGGCTTGATGCGCAGAGATGTGGGCAGCCTCGGTCGAACATGTGTTTGAATAGCCGTGTGTCTGCGGCTGCCGTTTAGCGCTCAACCTTCCTTTAGCGCTTATTTTTGGGGAAAACCTGGGGATAATGTGCATAACTTCCGCTTGTGAAGCCCATGCTTAATGTTATTTCGCTCATTTTAGCCTGTCCGAACCTCTAAACCATAAGCATCTGTTGCGGTGTTCGTGCGCTATGCGCATGGAGGTAGCGGTTTCACGTGAAACCAGTGCTTGAGCTAGCTGCCTCATCTGCACAAAGGCAGCAAGCTTCCGAGTGGTGCTCCTGGTGATGGCCCTATGCGCTGCGCGGTTTCACGTGAAACCAGCTGGTGGATGGGCGGCGCAGTGCGAGTCTCCATAGCTGTGCTTGGCATAGGTTGCTCCTGGCGATGGCGCAGTGCGCTGCGCGGTTTCACGTGAAACCAGCTGGTGGATGGGCGGCGCAGTGCGATGTAGTCGTGCAGCATGCTTTGCCCTGCACATAGGCTGGGTTGCTGTAGCCGCGCCTGTTTCACGTGAAACAGGTGTATGCTGGCTGTGGCCTGCAATAGTCAACTCCTGCTGTAGCGGCAGCAGTCTACGTTGGCTGGGCGTATATCAGGGTGCGCGTGAGGAAAGTGCTGCGGCAAGCCGCAGTGCTTCCTCTAGGCATCTTTTCATGCGCTTGGCTTGCAGTGCTGCGTCAGTAATGTCGCTGCATGCAGTCTATAGAGGCGCTGTGGTTGGTGGTCCGGCCCATGGTGTGCGTGCGACATTGCGCTGTAGTATGTTGGATAAGCGGCTGGGCTGCAATCCACGCGGCTTGAAGATGCTGCGTAGAGTCGGCACTGGGACTGGTTGTGAGCACCAGCGCTGTTTCACGTGAAACATGCACCTAGCACACAATCAGCATGTTCCTGCTTGCTCCGGCTTTTCGCCGCTGCTTATACTTCAGCGTAGCGTTTCAGGCGGTGCTGTGGATAACTTGTGCACGGCTTAGTGCTACGTAGATTCTATACGCTGTAGAAGGTTATGGAATCTGAAAACAGTGTGTGGATAGCGTGTGGATAGCGCTGAGCCTTAGCCCTGTGCAGTGGCCCCATACTGCTGCTGTGAACAAGCATAGAGCGCTAGGCAATCGCTGGCGCGGGCTGCGCATGGCCAGGTGACAACTGTTGCAGCACAGCCGTCGCTCAACCACGGTGCTTTTTTTTCATGCCTACGGCGCACGCCGCAGTAGTAGCATAGGCAGCGGTGCTTTGCTGAATAAAAAAGGCCGGTGGTTTCACGTGAAACCACCGGCCAAGCACGAAGAGAACCTAGCTCTGCCGCCAAGTGCCGCCAGGCTGTAGATCGACGACCTGTACCGTATCAAGACCAAGGCGGCTGAGCTGCTCGCGCAGTGCCGCTGGCGTACCAGTGAGCATGGGGAATGTGCCATAGTGCTCGGGAATGGCACACTTGGCCCCGATCAGGCGCAGCGCATGGGCCGCCTGTAGCGGGTCCATTGTGTATAGATCACCAATCGGCAGGATAACAAGATCAGGGCTGTAGATCTGGCCGAGCAGCTGCATATCGCCGAACACACACGTATCGCCAGTGTGATACAGCTTAAAGCCGTTCTCGAACTCGATGATAAAGCCCGCTGGCTCGCCCAGGTAGACGAGCTTGCCCTCGTCCATGAAGCCGCTGCTGTGCTTGGCATCGGTGAGCGTAACTTTCAGACCAGCAACATTGATGGTGCCGCCTTTATTGAAGCCCATAATGCGCTCATCGCTGATGCCCTTGGTGCCAAGCCACAGCGCTAGCTCAAAAATGCAGGCGATTGGCGCGCTGGTGCGCTGCGCTAGATCGAGCAAGTCACCGATGTGATCGAAGTGCCCATGGGTGACGAGGATGAGATCGAGATTGTCGAGACGATCCTTCCAGTCGGCAGGAAATGAGGGATTGCCGTTGATCCATGGATCAAGCAGAACGCGCTTGCCAGCGGCAGATTCAAACAGGAATGTGCCATGCCCAAGCCAAGTGACGTTCACACTGTCGCTCATACTGATCTCCTTTTTATACGGCTAGTTCTGCGTGAGACGGGGCAGCGAGAGGTTGCGACGAGGTTTAGGCGCGCACTGCCCTGCCTGCATTCTATCACACTCAGTTGCTGCCGCTCTTCAGGCTAATCACCGCTGTGCTCGAAGAGCGGCAGGCGCTCTAGCGGCGCTGGATAGGCGCTGAGCTGCACAGGACCAACGTGCTCCTGCTGGCTCCAGTAGTCGCGCCAGCGGCCAGCAGGCAAATAGATGTCCCGTGCCGTCTGGCCTTGGTTGACCACAGGCGCAGCCAGCCAGCGCGCGCCGAACAGCCACTGGTCGGCGATGGCATAGGTGCGAGCATCAGCAGGTGCATGCCACCAGAGCGGGCGTACTATCGGCGTGCCTGCGGCGATCACTTCAGCGAAGGCGCTGCTGAGGTCATCGCGCAGCTGGCGGTGTAGCTCGACGTAGCGGCGACAGATCGCCACCGCCTCCGCGTCGTAGATCCACGGCGGGATGGAGAACTGCATGGCTGGCATGAGCGCGCAGACCTGCGTCCAGCGAATCAGCAGCTCGCGGTCGGGCACCTCGCCATTGTATGCATTGCCGCCGATCATATCCGGCAGAATAAATGGGTAGCCGATTGTGCTCAGCGCCAGCGCCTGCGTAATCACGGCTTGTAGCCCATTGTCCAAGCCCCAGCGGCTGGCCTTGTCCCACTCGCGGAAGAGGATGCCATGGCGCTGCGAGCGCCAGCCAGCGCGCACCTCGCTCCAGCGCCAGTGCTGTGCCACCCAGTCGATGTAGCGGTCGGTGTACTCGTTGGGCGTAATCGGGCTGAAGGTGCGCGCCTCGTGGGGCAGAAAGTTACCCTCGCCGCCGTCGAACTTAAACCCGTCGATGCCGTAGTTCAGCTGAAGCTGGTCAAGCTGCTGCTTCCACCACGCCAGCGCCGCCGGATTGCTCACGTCGATCAATCCGCCCCAGCCCTGCCACCAGCGCGTGAGAAACGGCTGCCCCGTGGCTGGGTGGGTGACGAGGTAGCCGTGTGCCGCCGCCTCGGCATAGCCAGCGCTGGCTGGATGGAAGAAGGGCGGCACCCATAGCGTGACCTTGAAGCCCATCTGGTGCAGCTGCGCGACCATGGCCGCTGGATCGGGAAACTTCTGCTTGTCAAAGTCAAAATCGCCGTAGGCCGACTGCCAGCGGTCGTCGATCTCAAGCACTGAGTGTGGAAATTCGTGGGCCATGATCGCGTGCGCAAACTCCAGCGTCTTGGCCTGATTGATCGGCATCTTGTAGTGCGCCCAGGTGGTCCAGATCGGATCGACGCACAGCTCCAGTGGCGGGTGCTGGCGCGGGTGCCCTAGCTGCGCGATGGCCGCGATGGTTGCGGCGCGCACATCCTCGGCGACGATTACCTGGAGCGTCAGCTGAGCTGGGTTTGGCTCGACCGCCTCGGTGAAGCCAGCGCCAAACGGGATCGGCGGCGCATGGCTGGTGAGCGTGATCGCGCCAGTCGGATCCTGCGTCGGCAGCTCAACGTCGAGCTTGCCGTGATCTTCGCTCACGAGCAGTGCCACGCCGCTAGCCGCGATCAGCAGTGGCGTACAAATGTTGAGCGTGCCATCGAGGCTGTGGTCGTAGCTCTGCAGCGGCAGGCTGCGCACGCCGGTGCTCTCCAGTGGCCAGCCCTGAATAACGCGCTCGCCTAGTCCGTACCAGGGGCCACCAGGCTGGAGCTGCCAGCGCACGCCAATCTGCGGCAGCGGCGGTTTCACGTGAAACATCAGCGTGCCACCGGATGGACTCGGCGCGAGTGTGAGGCTGAATACCGCGCCAACCAGCGTGGTGCACTCCCACTGGTTCGGCGCAGTCTGGCGGGCGGAAACAGCGCGCAGCTGCACGCCATAGGCGGCGATAAACGGCTGGCCGATCAGCAGCGGCTGGCCGTTGCGCTCGATGACAATGCGGCCATCGGCTTCAATACTCCACATACATCCTCCAAACGCTGCTCACCTAGCGAGCAGCAGCGCGGCTGGCCAGATTTGCCTTTACCTGCGGCCACTCGTCATCGACAATGCTGAAGTAGACCGTATCGCGCACACGGCCATCGGCCACGAGCATATGCTTGCGCAGGATGCCCTCCTCCTGCGCACCAAGGCGCTGGATGGCCCGCCGCGAGCGCTCGTTGAGGCGGTCGGTCTTGAGCTCCACGCGCATACAGCCGAGCTGCTCGAAGGCATACGCAAGCATGAGCAGCTTGGCCTCGGTGTTAATTGCTGTGCGCTGCCACGGGACGGCTATCCAGGTCCAGCCAATCTCTACGCGGCGGTTGTCTAGGTCGATGTTGCCGAAGCGGGTTGAGCCAATCACCGTGTTGGTGGCGCGCTCGATGGTGGCGAACGGGAGCATGGTGCCAGCAGCGTGGCCGGCTAGCGCTAGCTCGACATAGCGCGCCATCGCATCAGGCGTGTGCACCTGCGCTACCGTCCAGCGCCACAGATCAGGGTCCAGGCCCACCGCTGTGAGGGCGGGAATGTGGGCGCGCGACAGTGGCTCTAGGCGTACAAACTGGCCTTCCAGGGTGACGGTCTCAAGCGGGGCGGGCATAGGCGATCCTCCTCAATAGCAATGTGCTGCATGCGGCTATTGTAGAGGATGCTGGCGCATAAAAAATGCTCCCTCTGCACACCATCTGTGCGGAGGGAGCGTGAGGTTTACTGGTTGTACCGGTATTGCCCCTCAGTGTGAACCGCCGGAGTTCACCCTTACGATACACTCAGCGACCTCATTGCAGATCAGATGGAAGATCGCGAGATTGCTCACCACGCTGTGGTTCGCTTCATCAGGTTATCTTCCTGCTTTACTATAGCGTCCTGCTTGGGCCGCATAGGGAAAGATTTGTTCGTGTTTCACCATAGGTTTCTTCACCTGCGCACTGGCGCGCCGCCAGAACTTAGCAGGATATCCTGACGCTAAACCCATGTTTTTAGGTGTTCTTTTGACTTATAAAGAGGGTTTGCTTCACGAAAGGTGCCTGAATGTGGTTCGTACACTGCTGCTGGTTTAGTGCTTCAGCACACCTGGCTGGGCCACCATAACCTGGCTTACACGGACAAAACGTGGCTGCTGTGTAGCTCTGTTTGTTCGTTTGACAAAGTTGAACGTATTCTCGTATCATGGAGCGCATATCAATTGTTTCGTCTTCAAACAAACGGCGGCAGCTTCAAGCAGACCATATCCAAATCGACCCCAGTAAGGAGATGTCCATGCGTGACTTTTTCCATCGTCGGAAGCCGCTCAGCCTCGCAGTGCTGATGCTCCTGTTGGTCACGTTCGTTGTTCCACTCGCACCAACCACCCCCACCCTGGCGCGGGTGCCCAGCGAGCTACACACAACCGTCGCTCCCTCCGATCACACACCAGCGCCTACGAGCGTCACCCTCGTTGGCAGCCTGCAAAGCGAGCTTGGCTGTGCTGGCGATTGGGACCCGGCCTGTGCCGCAGCACATATGACCTACGATGCAGACGATGATGTCTGGCAGCTGGCCGCCAGCCTGCCCGCTGGCACATACGAGTTTAAGGCCGCTCTCAATGATACGTGGGACGAGAACTATGGCGCTGGTGGCGTCGCCGGCGGCGATAATATCGCCATCACCGTGCCCTCCACCGCCACCTTCAAGTTCTACTACGACCATACGTCGCACTGGATCACCTCGGCGCTCAATAGCCGCATCGCAACTGCCGTCGGCTCGTTCCAGTCTGAGGCCGGCTGCCCCGGCGACTGGTCGCCCGACTGCCTGCGCACCTGGATGCAGGACGTCGACGGCGATGGCACCTACGCCTACGATGTCACCGATCTGCCGCTCGGTGCCTATGAGTTCAAGGTCGCGATCAACGAGACCTGGGATGAGAACTACGGCGCAGGCGGCGTGCCCGGCGGCGATAACATCCCCTTCAACGTCACCCAGGCCGGTCAGACGGTGCACTTCCGCTGGGATAGCGCCACCAACGTGCCAACTGTCAGCGTGGAGTCGGCCCAGTCCGGCCACGACAACAACGTTGAGTACTTTGGTCTCGGCCATAACTCACAGGCCGATCTCTACCGCACACCCTTCGGCGCTGTCCCCTACGGCACGCCGGTGACGCTGCGCTTCCGCACGTACCACAACGATGTTACTGGCGTTAAGGCGCGTTTCTACAGCACCGCCACCAATAGCCAGCTCTTGCAGAATATGACGCCTGCCGCTGTGGACGTGCCCTGCGATGGCGATCTGCCCAGCTTCAAGACCTGCGACTACTGGACCACCACCGTCACGCCCACGCAGCGCACCATCCTCTATTATCGCTTTATCGTCACCGATGGTACCGCCACCGCCTACTACGAGGACGATGCGCGCTACGACGGCGGCTGGGGCGAGGCCCTGCCCAACACCTTCGACCGCTCGTACAATATCTACGCCTACGAGCCGGGCTTCACCACCCCCGACTGGGCCAAGAATGCGGTGATCTATCAGATCTTCGTCGAGCGCTTCCGCAACGGCGATCAGGCCAACGATCCCACCGATGACCCCGCCACTGATCAGGGTTGGTTCTATCCCACTGAGCGCGGCCATCGCTTCCCGGTCACGCCATGGAACACCATCGTGCCCGATCCCGAGCCATATAGCGATCTCAGCAATCCCTGGCACCTGACCTACAGCAGCACGATGTACGGCGGCGATCTCCAGGGCGTCACCGCGAAGCTCGACTATCTGCAGCAGCTCGGTGTCACCACGATCTATCTTAATCCGATCTTCGATAGCCCATCTAACCATAAGTACGACGGCCGCACCTACCGCGAGGTCGATCCGGCCTTCGGTGGCGACGCCGCCTTCGATGACCTTGTCGCGGCGCTTGATGCGCGCGGCATGTACCTGGTGCTCGACGCTGTGCCCAACCACGTCAGCAGCGACAGCCCCTACTTCGACCGCTTCCAGCGCCACGCCGAGGTCGGCGCATGCGAGAGCGTCGATAGCCCCTACCGCAGCTGGTTCTTCTTCGAGCCAGCCGATCCGCCCGGCTCCGGCGTCTGCGCTGGCGATACCACCTATCGCGGCTGGTTCGGCGTCGAGACGCTGCCGCAGATCAATACGGCCAACCCCGAGGTGCTGAGCTTCTGGTTCGCCGATCAGGGTAGCGGCAACCCCAACGTGCCCTACACCAACACGGTCAATGCCTGGCTCGATCGCGGTGCCGACGGCTGGCGCGTCGATGTCGTGCCCGATATCGTCGGCGTCAATCCCAACTTCTTTAAGCTCTGGCGCTCGAACATCAAGGCCGAGCACCCCGATGCGATGACCTTCTCCGAGACATGGTCCGAGGGCGATGTTAGCCAGCGCGTGCTCGGCGATGAGTTCGATAGCACCATGAACTATCGCTTCCGCAAGGCCGTGCTCGGCTTCGGCCGCGATACCCGCTGGGTCGATAACGACGGCGGCCAAGAGGTCGATCCGCTCTCGCCGTCTGGCTTTGTCAAGGCGTTCATGGCCCTCGTCGAGGACTATCCCGCGCCTACGCTCCAGTCGGCCATGAACTTGCTCGATAGCCACGATACCAACCGCGCCCTCCACGTGCTCAACGAGCTGGGCTTCACTGGCACCGGCTCCGACCGCGAGCCTGTCGATGGCTTCGCCGAGGCCCGCGAGCGCCTCAAGCTCGTCTCGGCCCTGCAGATGACTCTGCCCGGCGCGCCAACGATCTACTACGGCGATGAGGTCGGCCTGACTGGCTTCGGCTCCGATGTTGATCGCGACGATCCCTATAACCGCCAGCCCTATCCCTGGAGCGATCAGGCCGGCTATGCTGGCCTGCCCAGCTGGCGGCAGGCCCAGCCCGATCTGCTGGCGCACTACCAGAGCCTGACCGCCGTGCGCAATGCCCACAGCTTCCTGCGCACTGGCTCCTTCGATCCGTTGTTCACTGACGACGCCAACGGCGTGCTCGTCTTTGGGCGCAAGGACGCCTCCGGCGCGGCCATCGTCGTGCTCAATCAGTCCACCACGCCGCAGACGGTTACGCTCGATCTCGCTGGCTATATCCCAACTGGCACGGTGCTCGATCAGGCCATTCCGGTAACCACCACCAATGCGCCGATCTCCGCAACTTCGTATCAGTTCAGCGTCGGCTCGCGCGGCTTCGGCATCTGGGTGACGCCCAACGGCACGCAGATGGACCCGCCCGCCGCTCCTAGCCTTACGCTGACCGCCGCCTACTCCACCAGCGCGGCGCTCGACTGGTCCACCGTCGCCGATGCCGACAGCTATCACGTCTATCGCTCGTTTGTCAGCGGCGGCGGCTATGAGCTGATCAGCACCGTCACTGGCTCAACATCCTTCACCGACACCAACTTGATGCCCGCCACCAGCTACTACTACGTCGTCAAGGCGGTCAAGAATGGCGTCGAGAGCGCGCCGTCCAACGAGGTGCACGCGCTGCCCGCCTACGCGATCGACTGGGCTAACCTCCAGTGGCCGACGGCGATTACCCACACCATCAGCACGCTCACGCCGACCGAGAGCATCTACGGCCGGATCTACATCGCCGATGTGACCAGCATGCCCGGCGCGACGCCTAGCGTGATCGCCGAGGTTGGCTATGGCCCCGATGGCTCCATGCCCGCTGGTAACGCCAGCTGGTCGTGGTTCGCCACAACCTTCAACACCGACGCTGGCAACAACGACGAGTTCCAGGGCACGCTGCTGCCCAACCAGGTCGGCACGTTCGACTACGCCTACCGCTACTCGACCGACAACGGCACAACCTGGGTCTACGCCGACCTCGACGGCATCACCAACGGCTACGATCCCGCCCAGGCCGGTGATCTCACCGTGCTGGCCAGCAGCGACACCACCGCGCCGTCCGATCCGACCAACCTGCGCGAGGTCAGCCGCGCCTCCAGCCAGATCGTCATCGCCTGGGATGCCTCAAGCGACCCCGATGTCGATCACTACGAGGTCTGGCGCGACAGCATGCTCTTTGACACCACGCCTGGCACAACGACCGTCTACACCGATACCGATGTGACGCTCAACACGACCTACGCCTACAAGGTGCGCGCTGTCGATACGTCGTTCAACTACTCTGGCTACTCCAACGAGATCGACATCACGGCCGAGCAGCGCCCGATCACCGTCACCTTCCGCGTCAAGGTGCCCGCAGAGACGCCGGACAGCGCCACGGTCTACATCGCTGGCAACGATGCTGGTGTCTTCGGCGCGCAGTGGAACCCTGGCGCGCAGGCGATGACCCAGGTCACCACCGACACCTGGGAGTTCACCACCACCGCGCTGGAGGGCACGCAGCTCCAGTACAAGTACACCCGCGGCTCGTGGGACAAGGTCGAGTGGTGGGGCACCATCGTGAGCACCGCCAACCGCTCCGCCAGCGTCACCTTTGGCAACAATGGCGTTCAGCTCATTGACGATACCGCCACTGACTGGGGCACCGGCCCCGACGAGCACAAGGCCGTGCAGCGCTGGCGCGATCCGCTGGTGCTCGCGTCCTCGTCCGGCGGCACGCTGCCCATCAGCGTCACCTGGGCCACGCCGATCACGCCGACCGGCGCGCTGACCCAGGCGCTCACGCTTACCGGCCCCTCCGGCCTCGTCGATGGCACGGTGATGTTCGTCGGCCCCGACACGCTGGTGTTTACGCCAACCGCGCCGCTGGCCGATGGCGTCTACACCGTCAGCGCCTTCAACGTGCGCCGTGCCGACATTGGCGACACCTCGCCGATGCAGTCGCCCTACACGTGGCAGTTCACCGTCGGCAACGTGCCCACCATGTACAAGGTCTACTTCCCTGTAGTCTTGCGCTAGTCCGGCACGCCCAAAGGCCCCGCAGCCGTAAAACGCTGCGGGGCCTTTGTATTGCGTGTTGCCCGCTCGTGGCGCAGCGCTGTGCCTATTCAGCGGCAAACGCAGTGCGCAGGCTGGTTGAAGATGCGTCGGTGGTCTGTTGCTGCGGCTCAGCCGCGTGCCTGCGCTGGTGCTTGCCCGCACGTTCGCGGGTGTGGCACCGTCGCTGCGGGTGCAGAATGTCATCGCCGCCTGGTGGCGCACAGTCGCCGCGCTCATCAGGTATCTGGCGGGTGCGTTGGCGGTGCGGCAAACGCACGGCGCTTGCCATCGCACGGTGGCGGCGGGGCGGCGCGCCGAGGCTGCGGTGCCAACGCGCGGGCGG
>JABXJS010000022.1 GCA_013538855.1 Herpetosiphonaceae bacterium | reverse complement strand
TGCCGTAACGGCCATCTACGGCATGGTTCGGGCTATCCCGCTCGCACCGTACCGACCCTACACGCCACCCGAGCCAATCCTGTGATCTACTGATAATAATTAGATACTCTGTCACGAGTTTCATAGCTTCACCTACCATTCATAGCTAAACAACATCTTCAAAACCACTATTCTGAAACCTATCATCAGATAATAGCACAGATTTTAGCGCGTGATGCCGCTCTGGAGGGCGAGGACAGCGGCCTGGGTGCGGTCGCTCACGTCGAGCTTGGCCAGGATGGTGCTGACATAGTTGCGCACCGTGCCGTCGGAGAGGCGCATCTGCTCGGCGATCTGCGTGTTGCTCAGGCCGTTGACGATATAGCGCAGGATAGCGCGCTCGCGCTCGGAGAGCTTCTCCAGCAGGCTGGACGTGCGTGCGGCTGGCTGGTTCATCTGGGCGAAGAGCTTGCCGGCCACGGCTGGATCGACGTAGGTTTTGCCAGCGACAGTGCCGCGCACCGCCTTGATCAAGTCCTCGCGCGGCGTGTCCTTGAGCAAGTAGCCATTGGCCCCAGCACGAATGGCCTCAACGACCCACTGATCGTCATCGTAGGTGGTGAGCACAAGCACCTTCAGCTCCGGCTGGCGCTGGCAGATCTGGCGCGTGGCCTCGACGCCGTGCAGGCCGGGCATCTTCAAATCCATCAGCACCAGATCGGGGCGCAGCTGGGCGGCGAGGCGCACAGCCTCGGTGCCGTTGGTGGCACAGGCGACAACCTTGACATCCTGCTCTAGCTCAAGCAGCATCGTTAGGCCATCGCGGGTGATCGACTGATCATCACAGATAAGAATATTAATCATCGCATGCTCCTGTATCAAAGTGGCAGCGTGGCGCAGACCGTCGTGCCGCAGCCGGGCGCGCTGGCGATGGTGCACTGGCCGCCAAGCAACTCGGCGCGCTCGCGCATGCCTGGCAGGCCGAAGTGGCCGGGGCGGGCGGGCTGGTCTAGCTCAAAGCCACAGCCATCATCGCCAACGGTTAGCACAGCACAGCGCTCATCGACGCGCAGCCGCAGCTCCAGCGCGTCTGGCTGGGCATGCACCACCGCATTGGTGATCGCCTCCTGGGCGATGCGGTAGAGCGCCTGCTCGACATCGGCGGGCAGCTGTGGCATATCAGCGGGTAGGTCGATGCGTGCCGACACATTCACAGCGGCGGCGGACGATTCAGCCAGCACCTGGAGCGCGAGGCGCAGGCCCAGGTCATCGAGCGGGCTAACACGCAGATCCTTGAGCGCGCGCCGCGTCTCCTGCAGGCCAACGCGGGCCGTGCTCAGCGCATTGTTCACCAGCTTGGCGGCGGTGGCCGCGTCAACATCAAGGTAGGCCTTGATCGTCTCCAGCTGCACCGTCAGGCCGCTGAGGGTGTGGGCCAGCGTATCGTGCAGCTCACGGGCCATGCGGTTGCGCTCACGGCTAACCGTCAGGCGCTCCAGCGTGCTGGCATAGTGGCGCAGGCGCATGTTGGCGTGCAGCAGATCGTCGTGCTGCACGCGGGTAAAGCTGGTGAGCGCCGAGATGCAGTAGCCGAAGATCAGCAAGTTGATCGTCTGCATGATCGTGACAGCGCTGATCGTGCCTACGTTCTGCGCAGGCAGCGAAAAAATAATCATCAGCGCGCTGGTGCCAACCACATAGCCAACCACATAGCGCCAGGAGTAGGTACAGGCCGTCAGCACCATCCCAGCGCAGAGCATCGGCAGCGCCCGCAGCCCAAACAACCCAGGAGCCGACACGATCGGCCCTGGCGTGGTCGCCGGGATGAGCAGCACCATGATCATAATCGGGCCAAGCGACATAAGCGCGATCAGCAGCGGCAGAAACGCCCGGCCCACGCGCTGCTGCAGCACCTGCCAGCGCGAAAGCAGCAGGATCAGCAGCGCAATGAAGATATGGCCGATGTAGTACAGCACTGGCAGCGGCTGAATGTCAGGCCGCACGCGCATAGACCACTGATCAACCAGCGCAAGCAGCAAAAAGTACCAGACCCACATCAGCACCATCGTGCGCAAAATTTTGCGGATGGTCGGCTGGGCCACCAGCAAGCGACTATCAATCAGCGTCGGAGCGCCGTCTGCGGGCGCGAAGACAGGGCGAATTGGCGGGCTGAACAGCTGGCGCAGCAGGTTAATCATGGCCATCCTCTGTGGCTGCACCAGGGCTGGCACAGCAGTATAGCGGGCAACTCGTAGCGCCATCGTAGCACGCGCCTAAAGCAGCGTCTAGTGACGAAAGTCATTGAATCGCGGCCCACTATGGTGCTCACCGGCACCTGCACGGTGTGGACGACACAGCAGCCAACGAAGGACGCTCGTAAGGACTCACGTGTGCTAGGCTGAGGCCAGCGCAGGATTGTCGAAGCCCTGCGCCAAGGAGCACACCTATGCCACCACAACCGCTACCACAGCTTGATCCTGCCGCCAGCATCGGCGTCGTCAGTCTCAGCGTCGCCGATCTCGCACGCTCGCTCAACTTCTATCAGCACAGCCTCGGCCTGCGCATCCTCGACCAGGCTGCGACAAGCGCCACCCTCGGCGTGGATACAGCGCTGCTGCGGCTGCACGCCCAGCCCGGCGCACGGCTGGTGCGGCGCGCCACCGGACTGTACCACTTCGCCCTGCGCGTCCCGACCCGCCGCGATCTAGCCCAGGTGATTCGTCACTTCGCCAGCGCGCGCGTCTCCATCGACGGCGTGGCCGACCATCTGGTCAGCGAGGCGCTCTATCTGTCGGACCCAGACGGCCACGGCATCGAGATCTACCGTGATCGCCCGCGCGACACGTGGTACAGTGCCGACGGCCAGCTGCGCATGAGCACCGAGCCGCTGGACATTCAGAGCATCCTCAGCGAGCTAGACGCCGCCGATACGCCGTGGAGCGGCCTCCCAAGCGGCACCGATATGGGCCATATCCACCTGCAGGTGGCCAACATCGCGGCGGCCGAGCAGTTCTACCTGGGCGTGCTAGGCTTCGCACGCATGGCTCACATGCCCTCGGCCAGCTTCATCAGCGTCAACGGCTACCACCACCATATTGGCATGAACACCTGGGCGAGCGCCGGAGCCGCCGCGCCACCGCCAAGCGCCGCCCGCCTGCTAAGCTACGAGCTACGTGTGTCCAGCCCCGCTGCGCTGGAGCACGTTATCGCACGCATCCGCGCCGCAGCGCTCCCGCTCGATCAAAACGAGCATGGCTACAGCGTGCTCGACCCAGCCCACAACCGCGTGCTGCTCCAGGCTGGCTAGCGGCAGCCGCAACTGCCGACACACCATGCCCACTGCGGCGCTGGAGCGTGGCTAGCACGCGCATCCGCGCCGCATGCCAATGTCACATAGCGGGCGTTAAACACGGCGGCGGCTCCAGCATCTACTGGAGCCGCCGCGCTAGCTTAGCGCAGGCTGGTGCGGCCGCACTAGCCACGCTCGCTGTCGAGGCCCGCCATCAGCGGCGCGGGGTAGCGCGTGCCTGCCACTGCATCAACTGGCACCGCCTGCTCAATTTGAGCAAGGTCAGCAGGCGATAGCTCAAGCTCCAGCGCGGCCAGCGCGTCGGCGAGCTGCGGACGGCGACGGGCACCAACCAGGGGCACAATATCCGCGCCACGCGCCAGCACCCAAGCAATAGCGAGCTGCGACACGCTGACGCCCTTGGCATCGGCAATGGCGCGCAGCGCCTCGACCAGCGCTAGGTTGGCGTCGAGATTTGCACCCTGGAAGCGCGGGCCAACCATGCGGAAGTCCGGCGCGCCGCCAGCGCTGCGCTGCTTGGACCATGAGCCGCCGAGCAGCCCTCGCGAGAGCACGCCGTAGGCTGTGATGCCAATGCCTAGCTCGCGACAGGTGGGCAGCAGGCTGGCCTCGATATCGCGCGAAAATAGCGAGTACTCAACTTGCAGATCGACGATGGGGTGGACGGCGTGGGCGCGCCGCAGCGTCTCCGAGCCAGCCTCGGACAGGCCGATGTGGCGCACATAGCCGGCCTGCACCAGCTCAGCGATCGCGCCGACCGTCTCCTCAATTGGTACGTTGGGATCGACGCGCGCCAAGCGATAGATGTCCACATAGTCCGTCCCCAACCGCTGCAGCGAGTAGGCCAGGAAGTTCTTGACTGACGCCGGACGGCCATCGACGCCGCCCCAGTTGCCGCTCGGGTCGCGCAGCGCACCAAACTTGACGCTTAGCACAACCTGCTCACGCGCCCGCTGCTGAAGTGCCGCGTTGATCAGCAGCTCGTTGTGGCCCATGCCGTAGAAGTCGCCAGTGTCGAGCAGCGTGACGCCTGCGTCAAGCGCCGCATGGATGGTGGCGATGCTCTCGGCGCGATCCGCCGGGCCGTACATGCCGGACATGCCCATACATCCTAGTCCGAGCGCCGCTACCTCGGGGCCGGTGCGGCCCAGCCTGCGTGTCTGCATTCTGTCGCTCCTTGTGCTTGCTGATCGCTTGCGCAATCTATGCTATAATTACGAAACGCAACGTTTCGTTTTATTTATAGCATCTGCGCGCAGCTACGTCAAGTGGTCGCGGCCAACGCGCATCGACCGACACAGCAGCAAAGGAGGAGCGCATGAACAACCGCCCACCAGCCAGGCGCGGCCGCCCGCGCAGCCAAGCCACCCGCCAGACGATCCTGCGCGCCACCAACGCGCTGCTGGAGGCGCATGGCTACACGGCGCTCACTATCGAGGGCGTGGCAGAGCAGGCGGGCGTCAGCAAAAGCACCATCTATCGCTGGTGGGCCAGCAAGGCCGAGCTGGCCATGGAGGCCTATGCCGCCAGCGCCGCCGCCCGCCTGCCGCTGCCGGACACCGGCGACCTCGCCGCCGATCTGCTGGCCTTCGGCGAGCAGTTTTGCCAGCTGCTGCGCACAACCAGCACGCCCAAGATCATGAGCGGCCTCGCCGCCGCCGCCTTCGACGACCAGGCGCTGGCCCAGGCCTTCCGCCACGGCTTCATCAGCACCCGCCGCACAGCCATGCAGCACATCCTGGAGCGCGCCAGCGAGCGCGGCGAGATCGCCGCCAGCACCAACATCGAGCAGGCGCTCGATCACTTCTATGGCCCGATCTTCTACCGCCTGCTCTTTCGCGGCGCACCCATCGATACGCTGTTTGTGCAGCAGCACGTGCAGGCCATGCTCACGCTGCTGGAGCGCCCAGCGCCCTCCAGCTAGGCCGCCGCCCAAGCGATTACGGCCTGTAGCGCAGCAGACACGCCGCAAGGAGCCGCATTTAGGTTGGCAAAACCAGCCGCTCAAAGTAGCATAGAGCGTAGCTCGATCTAGCCCGCACGGCGTTCCTACGCGAATGCTAGCGCTACTGCTTTGGGAGACCCATGCCTACCGATGAGTCCCTTGTTCAACTGGAGCCAGCCACACCTGCCGATCTCGATGCTGTCGCCGAGCTTATCGCGGCCCACTGCAGCGCCGACTACGGCGAAGTGCTGCTGGAGCGCAGCGATATTGAAGCGGAGTGGCAGCAGCTGAGCCTGGAGCAAAGTACCTGCCTGCTGCGCGCCAGCACTGGCACGCTGATCGGCTATGGCAGCGCCGTACTGCGCCCGCAATCCAGCCCAGCTAGCGTTGACCTACGCATGTATCAGCATCCCCACAGCCGTGACCACGCCAGCGCCGCCCGCATGATCACGACGCTTGAAGCCATGGCCTGGAGCCAGGCAAACAGCTCAGCGGTTATGCTGCACGCGCTCACCACCAACGACATCGGCTGCCAGGCTTTCGAGGCGGTCGGCTTTGCACGACGCATCGCCTTCCAGACCATGACCACCGCGCTAGAATCCGCGCCAGCCAGCACACCGATCAGCGGCCTCAGCCTGCGCCCGTTTCGCATCGGCCACGATGAGCAGGTCGCCTACGCTGCCGACGAGGAGGCATCGCGCGATAAGGGCTACGCCAAGCCTGTGCCGTTCGAGACCTGGGCCGCCCGCATGCTCGCTGCGCCGCACCTGTGCACGCTGGCCTGGGATGGCGACACCGTCGCCGGGGGCATTTTTTGCGCCCCGATTGACGCGAACACGGCCAGCATCCACCACCTCGGCGTGCGGCAACCCTGGCGACGCCGTGGCCTGGGAGAAGCGCTTATGCAGATGGCGTTTGCCAGCTGCTGGCAGCACAATCTCCGCCGCATCACGCTTGATGTTGACTCGGCTAGCCATACCGGAGCAGATCGGCTCTACACACGCATGGGTATGGCCATTACGGGCGTGCGCACGCTCTACAGCAAGCAGCTCAATGCTGCCCCGCATCGCCTGTAGCCCACGCGCGCGCATGCTCAATCAGCGCGGCAAGGCTGGCAACCTGCGGGATGTCGTAGCGTGCGCAGACAACATCAACGTTGCCCTTGCGCCAGAAGCCCGCTGGACAGCAGACGACCATGCGCCTGTCGCGGCCAAACAAGCCCAGCTCCAGCAGTGAGATCGGCGCGCTTGTCTCGGGGGCAAAGTACATTACGATCAGGTCGGCGCGCTCCTGCGCCGCTAGCTCCCACTCGACCTGCGCGCGAAAATGGGGATTGTGGATCGACTGCTCCCAGGCAGAATCCCAGTCAAGCCGCCGTGGGTTGAGGATCGTTATGGGTAGATCGGCCAGCGCCTGCTCAAACTCAGCCTGCCAAGGCTCGGCCTGGCCCATAGCGATCGAGCCAGCCAAAAACAGCGTCGGCGTCCCAGCCGACCACTCCAGCGGCGCTGGCGGACGTAGAATAGTAGCCATAGTGCACTACCTCTAACGATGATTGCTGACGACCAGCAAAAATGTATTCTACAGACGCGCTGTCCACGCAGCTGCATTCCCCACCTGCTTGGCAGCTGCTAGTCGCCCTGGCGTCGATAGGCGGCTGGCGGCAGGCCCATGTGGCGCCGCGAGGCGCGCCCGCTGGCCTATGCGCTGATCTTCTGGCCGCTTGTCGAGCTACAGGATTTCATCTCAATCAGCATCGACATGCTCACCGGCAAGAGCGACCCCAGCCTGGCGATCTTCGGCGTGCCGATTCTGCTGCTCAGCGGCCTGGCCTGCTTCGCCGCCACCCGCCTGCTCCAGGCTAATCCTGCCCACAGCGCCAAGCAATAGCCAGAACGTGCGCAGCAAGCCCGCGATTGTGACACTCACTGTCACAGTCGTGTGCTTTGCTTTAGACGCACATGTGTGCGCACACGTGTCCGTTGATGTATTGAGGAGGCTCCGCATGCAAATTAAGCTCACCAGTGTGTTCGTCGATGACCAGGACAAGGCGCTGCACTTCTACACCGACGTGCTCGGCTTTATCAAGAAAGCCGACGTGCCTGTCGGCGAGTTCAAGTGGCTCACCGTTGTATCGCCCGAAGGCCCCGACGACATCGAGCTGCTGCTTGAGCCAAATGATAATCCCGCCGCCAAAGCCTACCAGAGCGCGCTCTTCGCCCAAGGTATCCCACTGCAAACCTTCAGCGTCAGCGATATTCAGCACGAGTATGAGCGCCTCAGCCAGCGCGGCGTCACCTTCCGCATGCCACCGACGCCAGCCGGACCGGTCACGATCGCCATGTTCGAGGATACCTGCGGCAACATCATCCAGATTATGCAGCCAACCTAGTCTGTAGTCGTATGGTGAATGCCGCCACCGTGGTTGAGCCGCTACAGCTCAGCCGTGCGCCTGCGCTGCTGCTCGCCCGCACCCTCGCCGCGATTGCCCTGCGCCTGCGCTGCGCCACCGTC
>JABXJS010000021.1 GCA_013538855.1 Herpetosiphonaceae bacterium | reverse complement strand
TGCCGTAACGGCCATCTACGGCATGGTTCGGGCTATCCCGCTCGCACCGTACCGACCCTACACGCCACCCGAGCCAATCCTGTGATCTACTGATACTAGAACTAGGCCTACTACTGATATTTTAATTTCCACTAACTCGCGCGCGGAGGAATCTATGAAACGAAAGTCTCGAGGGCAAACACTTGTTGAGTTTGCACTAGTATTCCCGCTCATTATGTTCTTTTTGTTTGCGACGATCGACTATGGCTACTACATCTATGCCTGGTCGGAGATCCAATTTGCGGCGCGGCGCGGCGCAGAGCAAGCGTCGCTAAATCAGCCTCGCGAAGTGCAGTCGAGCTACAGCGCATTGGACTACGCTGGCGATCCATGCTTGCAAGAGATTGTCGCCGAAATGCAGAAGAGTGGCTGGATCAACGCCAAGACCAAGCCGGATCTAACGCAGCTTACGTTGCACTACTACGACTCGGCAGCGGCAGTAACTCCACTGAGTGCGGCGAGTGCCAATCCAAAGAAAATAGGCAATGTTGTTGAAGTGCGCCTTGATAAAGCGATCGCTCCGCTCACCCCAGTTGCCGAAACATTCAATGGCGGTGATGATTTTCATTTTGTGGCGATCTCGCGGCGTACCATTGTATCGAACGGGCCGCTGATCAACGCAGTGGTTGACAATCGCGACTACGAGCACTGTATCATAGTGCCATAAGGAGTAATAGCTGTGCAACTTCATCAACCAAAACCCAAACGCCGAGGACAATCACTGGTTGAGTTTGCGCTGGTGATTACCCTCATCTTCTTAATAACATCAGCCGCGATTGACTTCGGCTTAGCTTTTTTTGCATATCAAGGTATTTCAGGAGCAGCACAAGAGGGTGCCGCCTATGCCGCTTTGATGCCAATGGAGGGCGATACTGTCAACGACGCTGAGATCATCGCCCATGTGCGCAACGAGGCCGGCCCGAACACAAATATTCCCCATCGGGCGCGCTTTGTTAATCTGTTTGATCTAAACACCGATGGAGCTGTGGACAGTGATAACAGCTATATTCAAATTAGCTCCGTCGCCAATGCGGCATCGAGTGGCGCAGATTGCACCAATCGACGTTCACAGTTCTGCGACATGGTGGTCACAGTTCTGTACGATTACAAACCGTTCTTTTCCGGTGCAACGCTGATTGGTGCCGATAGCATTCGGCTTAGCGCCACCCGTCAAATGACGATTAGTCGGTAATTCAACGGTCTAGTTGATATTTTCATTCGAGGAGGCATCGAATGCGCAAATTTCGCATTACAGCAGGTCAATCCATCGTCTTTATGGCGATCCTGTTGTTGATCCTGATCGCCTTCACTGGGTTAACTGTAGACACTGGCAATGCGTTCCAACGCCAGCGCACACTACAGGCAGCCTCTAGTGCAGCGGCGGTTTCTGGGATGAACGACGTGCTCTTGCAGCAGCAGGATATCCGGGTCGCCGAAACAGTTCGCAATCAAATGATCGCCAACGGCACTGGTACAGCGGTTCAGCAGATTCCTTCATCTGCCAACTGGACCAGCTACAATGATAAAGATTTGGTCTACTATAAAGCGGTTTACCTTGACAACACCGGCACCTACCTGCGCGATGTTGGCTCTGGTGGCACCGCCAACCCCTACAACTTTGGGGCCAACTATGTGCAGGTTTGGACGCGCGAAAACGTTGCAACGACGTTTGCCAGCGTCTTCGGCACCGATAAGTACACCGTTGGCGCGCAGGGCATCGCAGGCTTGTGCGCCTGTGTGCAGGGCATTTACCCAGTGACGTTCGATGAGGACCTCATTGAAGAGCAAAATGTGGTGCCGCTCAATCAGCGCTACTGGGATGCCTCGGCTGCCGATATCTATGCCAATGCGCCGCAGTCGATTATCCACGTCTCACGCACCCAGAACCCGCAGCGCGGCGACTTCCTGTGGCTGAACTGGGACCCGAGCAACAGCAGCGCAAACGGCCTAGGCAACTCTATGCGCGGCGCAGGCAACTTGGCCGACGGCTTTACCGAGGCTACGCCGCCCAGCGGCGATACTGTGGCGCAAAGCCAGTTGAACCACCAGCTCGAGGTTGGCGACTGGATTCAGACCAAGCCAGGTAATGCGCGCACTATCGAGAGCGAGAGCCAGTGGCACGTCGATAACAAGACGATCATGATCATCCCGCTGCACGACACGACCAACGATCTTGGGGGCAGCAATTTGGCCTTCCACATCAGCCGCTTGGCGAAGGTGCGGCTGCTGAACATCGACTATACGGGCAACCCTAAGAGCATGGATTTTGCGCTGCTCTCGACCGACGCTAACTGTTCCTGCCGTGTGTCACCACCTGCCACGCCGCCGAACTACGTCTATACGATGCACTTCGATACGAACTTGCGCTGGATCGATCCAGCCTCGGCGGTTGGCAACTACGATTTCGTCATGGTCGAAGACATCTCAGGCTCGATGCGGTTCTGCTGGGATAGCGATACAGTATGTCCAGTCGGCAGCCGCCGCATCGACTTGGCTGAAAGCGCCCTACGCGACTTTGTGATCGAAATGCTCGAAACACGTGTTGCAACCCAAGGTGCAAACAATCGCCTTGCGCTGATCCGCTACGGTCTTAACGTCTCTGGTCTGCCTGGTTCCAGAGCAAGGTACGGAGCTGATGTCACGGTTGGGTTGACCACTGACGTGAATGCGTTCTTTACTTCAAGCGCTTTAGGTGCGCGCAATGCCACCAGCTCGCCGCTGCCAACCAACGCAATGGACGGCTACACGGCCACCACACATGGCCTGGAGACGGCTGCACTCGAGCTCAACAATGCGCGCTCTGTGGATGTGAATGGCAATCCGGTCAAGCTGGTCGTGCTGATCATCTCCGACGGTTTGACCAACGTCTATCATGGCGGCAGTGATAATGGTAAGATCAATCGAGTTAGCTGTTTGAGTGGCAGTGGCAGCAACATTTCGCCAGCCCAGTCGCTGAACTCAGCCTATGCGCAGCGCAACTGCTCGCTCACGCAGGGCGTTGATAACCCAACGAATCTCAATGCGCCGATCATCGCCGCGATTCGCCAAGCAGATAGTCTGCGTGCGCGCTATGGGGACAACATTGGTATCTACGCCATTGGCTTGGTTGGTGTCAACAACATCAGCGACACCGGTCTGGACTTGATCGCTCCCGGTGCTGTCTATAAAGCCAACAGCACAGCAGACATTCAGGCGATGATCGATAACATCAAGCAGCGGCTTGGCTCGCCGTGCCAGCCGCACTCGCTGCTAACAACCGTGCCGAATGTTCAAGTGACGTTCACCCAATCCGGCAGTGGCTCTGGTGGTCAAACGGTGAATGCTGATGCCAACGGCAATGTCAGTGTATCGCTCCCTGCTGGCACATACTATGTGCGCGCAACAGTAACCGCCGTTGCTCCTGAGGATACCCAGGATATTCCGCGCACGTATAACCGTATTCGCACAGCCGAGCTGGGCGCTCCGGCAAGTCAAATTACGATCGTGATGCCGTCTGGTCAAAACTATGTCGGCCCAGATGCAACACTAGAAATTGACGACGAGTCAAACGCCGCCTGTCCATAACATCGTTATGGCAAGGAGTACAGCGTTTGTTGGTTGAGTATGAGCACGCGGTTGTTACAGCAGCCGCGTGCTTATGTTCGAGGTGATACCCATGTCGAGGAGAAATTTCCGCAAACCTTTTGTTCAACGCCTGTCTCCGATTCTTGTGCTTACATGTTTGGTGGCTTTGTTAGGTCTGCCTGCCCGGCCAACAGCCGCTGTGATCATCGTCAATGAGACGGTAACCCAAACGCAAAACGACTTTGCCACTGGTAAGTTCGGCTTGACCGGCTTGGCGCAAAGCGGTGGTGTGCAGCTCGTGCCGCTTGGCGTGCTCAAGCTTTGGCAAACGCTGCCGAATGGTACGCTTTGTCGTAAAGTGGGCAGCCACGGCGCTGTATCGTTCGGTCACTATATGTATGTTATTGGCGGCTTGACTGGCGCGCCCAATAGTCCCAACCCGCTTAAAGAAGTTTGTCGCACCGAAGTGCTTGCTACGGATGGCAGAATCAGCGGCTGGTCAACAACGGCTAGCGAGGACTTGCCAGATGTACGCTTCTCAATGGGTGTGGCTGCAGCACCACTGCCCAATAATCCTAACAGCGGCATTATCGTGGTGGCAGGCGGCCAAGATGCGAACCAAGACTCTGTCGATACAGTCTGGGCAGCCACGATCAATCCCGATGGTTCGCTTGGCACATGGCGCACCCAGCCAAAGTTTCCGGGCTTTGAGTCGTTCCGCTCGCGCTTCCCAATGACTGCGTACCACAGCGATCTGGCTGGCAAGACATGGGTGTATGCCTTTGGCGGTCGCGATCAAGGCTTCTCGCCACAAACCTTCCAAAGCGTTGTTCGCGCTGAAGTTACAGCAGCAGGTGACCTGACGGACTGGGTGACCATCGACCCGATTCCGGTGCCCTTGCTGTTTAGTTTGCCAGCGCAGTGTCAGTCATTAATTGGCCTCACCGACTCAGCGGCCACAAACTTCGATGTCGTGACCGTCGCTAATGGCGATAAGCGTATGCTGGCGCTCATTGGCGGTGAGTTTCAGATTGCTCTTGGTCAACAGACGGGGTCCTGCCCGGCAGATTCACAGGCCTCACAGCGTGTTTTCTTGGCAGAGATCAACCCGCTTACCGGTGATCTTACATGGCAAACTGGTGCGGCAAATGAGTATACGCTGCCGGAGCCACTTTCACACCTCGGCGCAGTCGGTCTCAATCAGAAGATCTACACTGCTGGTGGCTTGATTGGTGCAGCCCAAGATACAAGCACCAAGGCTGTGATGACTTCCTATGTTAACGAGGATCTTCAGCTGCCAACCTTTGCTCAGGGGAACTTCTTGCGTAGCGATACGGCGCTGCTCGATATATGGGCACGCTCCGACCATGGCCTAGTGACTGTGACAATTAACAACCGTCCGATTGCCTATCTCCTTGGCGGCATCCAAAAGCAAAGTAATGCTTTTATTCAAGATGTCGTGTTTGGCTTTATCGGTCTTGATGATGATGTCGATACCGAGAACAACGTGGCCTATGCCGATACTGGCCTGTACTTGTCCGCTCCGTTCCAGATGCGTGCGCCAGCCAAGGTGACGGGCCTGAACTGGACTGCAGCGGTTAGCAGAACTGGCAGCATTAACACCGATATTCAAATGGAGGTGCGCGTTGCCTCCTCGCCGACGGCCCTGAATACTGCCGAGTGGGTTCCTGTTGATGGCGATACCGGCAGTGCTTTCTACTCCGTCAGTGGCGCTAACACAGGCAATGTGATCACATCAACTATTGGGAGCTATGTACAGTACCGCGCGCTGTTAACCACAGATCAGCCACAAGACCGCAACGCAACACCAATTTTGAGCGGCCCAGTCCAGGTGCGCTATGAGGTCGATGGCTATCCTGAGCTGCATGTTGATGATGCCCAGTTCCCCACCATTCAGCAGGGTGTCACGATTGAGCCGCAGGTGATTATCGGCAACTCCAAGCCCGCTGGTTCAACGGTAAATAAACCGATTCTTGATACTGATATTGAGGGAATAGGCTCCTTCTTTGTCGATCTGTATGTGTTCCCACCAGGCGCACCGGTGGTTATACCAGACAAAGATCCTGTCTCTGGTGCCTACCCGCTGACCAGTGCCGCCTATGCTGAAGTGGACAAGCGTTTGCTGCCTGCCGACTCGCAGTACTCAATCCCGCCAAGCTCGTGGCGCACCAACTGCGGTCCTTCCAATGCATGTCCGGCTGCAAACTGGCTGTTGATCTTCAATCAAACCGGCACATGGAATGTGGTTGCCATTGTTGACTCTGGCAACAATGTTACCGAGGCCGACACGATCAACGACGAGTGGGAGAACGATAACACCTTCCAGTTTACGGTCGAGTCGCAGTTCCAAGGGGGCTTTACCTACTTCCCAATTGTAGGTAAGAACTTTACGCCCACCTTGCAGCTGAATCTTAATTCAGGACTGACGCTCGAACCATAAGCACGGTGCTTGAGCTAGCTGCGGAGCGTGTGGAAGCGCTCCGCAGCTAGTTGCAGAGGTTGAACCTCCGTGGTATACTACACTGCGCTCGGGGACGTGGCGGAATTGGCAGACGCGCTTGCCTTAGGAGCAAGTGTCTTACGACGTGAGAGTTCGAGTCTCTCCGTCCCCACCATGGCAATTAAGCGGGAGTAGCTCAGTTGGTAGAGCATCTCCTTGCCAAGGAGAAGGTCGCGAGTTCGAGCCTCGTCTCCCGCTCCAAACTGCAAACGTCAGTGCTCTTCGCAGCGCTGACGTTTGTTTTTAACAAGTCTCCGCCGTATAATAATTGCTATAGCCTGTTGCAATTAAGGGAGCCTTTCATGAAGTTTGTGCTCGGTGTTCTTGTTGGTGTTGGCACTGGTGTGGCAGCCACGCTGCTGCTGTCTAACCGTAGCGATGATGAGAGCTTGGTGGCTAGTTTGCAGCACAATGCGCAGCGCGCACTCAGCGCCGCCAAAGCCGCCTCGTCTCAGCGCGAGCGCGAGCTATGGCGCGAGTACCACGAGCGCGTTCCTAACCCCGATCAGCCGGTTTTGGGCTAGCTGTCTATGCTACAGGCAGAACTCATTGCAATCGGTACAGAGCTAACGCTTGGCACCACAGTTGATACGAATAGTGCTTGGCTGGCGCAGCAGCTGGCAACGCTTGGCGTGCCTGTGCGGCGCATCACATTGGTCGCCGATGATCTGACCGCCATTCGTGCCGCAGTCCAGTCCGCTTGGAACAATGCCGATCTGGTCATCTGCACTGGTGGCCTTGGCCCAACTGCCGATGATCTGACCCGCGAGGCCGTGGCCGCAGCACTCAATCGCCCACTGGAGTTTCATCAGGACTTGCTTGACCAAATCGCCGCCCGCTTTCGCTCCTTCGGTCGAACAATGAGCGCGAGCAATCGGCAGCAGGCCTATGTTCCGGCTGGTGCCCGACCAATCGCGAATCCACGGGGCACTGCGCCAATCTTTCTCGTTGAAGAGCATGGGCGGGCGCTGTTTGTACTGCCTGGCGTGCCCGCCGAAATGCGCTATCTGGCCGAGACGGTGATCATCCCCTACCTGCGCGATGAGCGCGGAATTAGCACGATTCTGCTGGTGCAGTCGCTCTACCTGAGCGGCACGAGCGAGGCTGAGGCTGGCGAGGCTATCGCCGATCTGATGCAGGCCGAGTATCCAACAGTTGGTATTTCAGCGAAGGCCGCTCAGTACGAGGTGCGGATCTCGGCCCAAGGCAGCGATCCCACACAGGTACAGGCCGATGTCGATGCTGTGGCGGCAACAGTGCGGCAGCGGCTGGCGCGCTATATCCTCGAGCGTGGTCCACTTGAGATTGAAGTGACCAGTCTGCTTCAGGAGCGCCAACAGACGCTTGCGATCTATGAGGGTTTGCGCTCAGCACCGGTGTTTAGTGCGCTGCGGCGCGCCAATGACGGATTGACACACGTGCGCGGTGTGACAATGCATCCGCTCGACGAGGCCGTTGATGCCGATGCCGCACTCTCCTTGGCGCGCTCTGCTGCTGCAGACGTACGCGATACATGGCAAACTACCTATGGTCTTGCCATTCAGCCTGCAACACCTACTGACGATGGCTGGACACCAGTGTCGATTGCGGTGATTGGTCCAAAGGGTCTGAAGACAGGCGAGCGACGGGTTGATTTACGGGTACGAGAGGCGCATGGGTTTGTAGCGACAGCGGCGTTCGATCTGCTGCGGCGCGCCATGCTCGATCAGCAAGGGTAGCGTGAATGGAAGATGGTTTCGCGGCTTGGGCAACGCTGCGTGAAAGTTTGCAAACAGTGCTTGCTGATCGTCGCTGGCCGTTGAAAGTTGCCCTTGGTGGCTTGTTTATGCTGACTGGCCTAGGGATTATTTTGCCACAGGGCTTTATGATCGAGCACCTAGATAACAGTCGGCGTGGTTTTCGCACCCCCATGCCGATTTGGCGTCAGTTTGGCGATAAGTCGATCATGGGCTTGTTGGCGTTGGTGTTTGACTTTGCCTACTTTGTGCTGCCCTTGCTGGCTGCAACGATGCTGTTATTCTGTGCGGTCTTTCCATTAGTGCTCAATAGTAGTGCAACATCGTCGCTGGGCGTGTGGCTCGTCACCAGCCTTATGGTCTGCATCTGGGGTGCGGCATTTAGTCTCAGCCTATCACCGCTGGCCAAAGTGCACTTTGCCAAAGATGGTGATATGCAAGCCTTTCTGAGCCTGCGCGGTATTCGTCATGTGTGGGGGGCGCTCAACCGACGCATCTATCTTCAGGCGCGCATCGTGACACTGCCGCTGTATCTGCCTGCGCTAAGCTTTGGGCTAGGACTCAACGTCCAGTTGCGTGCTACACCTGTCTCGGCATTGTGGTTGCTAGTATGGGCATGGGGCCTAGCCTGTAGTTTATTTTGGGCTTGGCTCGTCGTAAGCCAAGTATACCTGCGTGTCGCTCAAGTAGCTGAAGATCGCGAGATCGATGCTCGGCTGGCGGCGCGACGTGCAGCACTTAACGAGGAACGCTGAGGATCGTCGCCTGGTTTTTTAACTGTTCCAATCCGGAGCAACCGATGGGACGGGTACAAGTTCTTAGATGGCGTAGAGATCAACAGCTCGCCCGGCTCTATCAGCAAGAGTTTGAACAGGCGAGCCACGCCACTGCGCGTATTGTCCGTCCGCTGCTCGCAGCGCAACTTCCCGCCTGGGCCGAGTCTATCGTTGGCGATGCTACAATCAGCCACTTGAGCGCAATCCCCAGCCATAAAACTGTCTGTGATCGTGAAAGTGTTATTTTCGATCAGCCGATCCGCGATTATCTCACCACAAAAGCGTTTCGTATTGCCCATATTGCCGGTGCTTTTGTGATCACGGTTGAGCCAGCGGCGATGCAGATGGTGCTGATTACACACCACTATCGGGTGCGCAGTCGCTACCTTGGCAGTGTCAAACAGGGCGTTTGGCTGCCCCCTGGCGATTATACGCAAACCCATGAGCTAGCCAGCGTAAGCTGGAGCAGCGCTGAGCAGATCGATGCTGCCGTTACAGAGCTGTTGCGGCAGGCGCAGACGCGCAAGCAGATGATACGCCGCTATTCAGCGGTAGCATTGGCCGATGATCGTATTCGCCTAGGCCACCGGCTGCTGCGCCAAATTATCGGCATCAGCTTGTTTGTTGCCTACGTTGGGTTATTTCTTGGTCTCATGCTGTGGTGTGCACTGCTCGCATTTTCGTTCTAGCGGCCAACACGCGCAGCGCTGAGTAGCTGTAGCGCGTGAAAGGAGTATCTATTGACCTCCCTCTTTGACACCTATCAAGAACACAAAGCCTCTTTTCAGGCCCGGCTGATTGAGCGCGCACGCGCCGAGGTGCCATCGTATAAGCCGCTGAGCGCCGACGAGATCACCCAACGGGTTGCTACGGCGCTTGAGCAGTACGCCCGCGATCTGGATCAGGCAATACCGCACTTATTTCAGCAGTTCTGGCGCACAATCAGCTATGATCGTGCGCAGCAAGGCGTGCCACTGCGCGATATCTTGCAGGTGCTGCTTATCGGCACTCAAATCATGATCGACGGCTTTCGTAATCTGTACGCCAATGACCTTGAGCGGCAGCTTGAGATCATCAATCGTGCCCACACTGTGACCCATACGGGTGTCGCCGCAGTCTACGAGGGCTATGAGCAGTATCGCATGGATGTGATCGACGCGCAGCGCTCGGAGCTACAGGAGCTATCGACGCCGATTATTCCGATCTATACGGGCATTCTTGTGCTGCCGCTCGTCGGCAGCATTGACTCACGTCGGGCAGCGCTGATTATGGAAGGGCTACTGGAGGGTATCAGTAGCTACTCTGCAGATGTTGTGATTATGGATATCACCGGTGTGCCGGTTATCGACACTGGTGTGGCGAACTACTTGCTGCAATCCGCCCGGGCGGCGCGGCTGCTTGGCTCGCAGATTGTACTTGTGGGCATCGGTGCTGAAATTGCGCAAACAGTGGTGCAGCTAGGCATCGATATGGGCGGCATTGCGACGCGGGCTAACTTGCAGGGTGGCATTGAGTATGCCCTCTCGCTGTACGACTTGGCGATCAGGCCTGCCTAACAGCTTCTTGATAGTAGTTGCAGATATCAGTCAGTGGACAGCGCTCGCAGCGCGGGCTGCGCCAAACGCACACGCGCTGGCCATGGCGTAGCAGATTGATATGAAAGTTAAAGAGCACCTGCGCATCGGCAGGGAGCAGGGCCAGCAGCAGCGGATGGGCCTGCGTTGGATTAACTTTCGGCGCGATCAGGCCGACACGCTGGCTCACGCGATGCACATGTGTATCAACAGGCAGCACAGGTTTTTTAAAACAAAACAGCAAAACCAGAGAGGCTGTCTTCGGCCCGATGCCGGGCAGATCGGTCAGCCACGCCATACCTTCCTCTACCGGTAGCTCCTGTAAAAAGTCGATCGAATAGGAGCCGTGAGCCTGATAGATCCGCTCAAGCACAGCCTTGATCTTGGGGGCCTTGGCCTCGGCAAAATTGGCAGGCTGAATCGCCGCAGCGAGATCGCTATCTGCTGCTGTGCGAATGGCTGCCCACGAGCCAAAGCGCTGCCACATGCGCTGATAGGCGCGCGCCTCGTTGGCCTCGGTGGTGCGGTGTGAGAGCATGGTTGAGATAAGCTCATGCATTGGCTCGCGGCGCGGCGTCAGCGGATGGTTTCCGTAGCGCTCGAGCATGCGCGCATACACGAGGGTCGTTTTCTCGATCAACTCCATGGAGCACCCTTTCCAGGCCGATATTCCTTCCACAGACGCAGGTGCAAGATTTAGACCAAAACAAGCCCGTTGCCAGCTGTGGCCAACAACGGGCTGCGAACGAACCTGTGCTTTAGCGTACCGGCAGCGACTGCAGCGGGCTGTGCTCTGACACGCCGGTATCAACTGGCAAGCGGAAAGCGAGCAGGACCTGTGCAGTGAGCACCCCTATCAGCAGCGTACCCAGAATAATGTGGATGGTCTGTAGCGGTGGTGGCAGCGCTCCATAGGCGAGGCCTAAGCCAGCGGCGACCTGCAGCAGGACAACTGTGCTCATGGACCACGCGCTCCGCCGTAGCCAGCGGCTCACCGTCGGCTGACGCAGCACATATACTGCAAGCCCTAGCACCGCCGCAGTCAGCAGCAGGGCACCGATACGATGGAGTTGATCGACAAGGCCAACGTTGGCGACCCACTCGCTACGCGGTAGATCGGGGATGCGTGATACTTCATCATCAATGTGACCACGCACAAGCGCGCCCAAGGTGAGCTGAACCAGGCCCAGGCCGATCACGAGCTGGGTATAGCGGGCGATCTTGCGGCGCTCGCTTGGGATGAAGTTTAGTGGCGCTCCGGCAGGGAAGAAAGCGCACACGCTGGCATACAGCAGCAGGCTTACAATCACCAGGGCCATAATCAAATGCACGCTTACGAGCCAGCCTTGCAGCTCATACTCAACAACCACTTTGCCTAGCCAGCCCTCGAATAGCACGAGGATAAAGGCGGCAATGGTTGGGTAGAGCACGCGAGGCACATGGCGGTAGCGTCGAATCGCAGCGACCATCGTAGCGATAATCAAAAAGCCGACAGCGACACCAACTAAGCGATTGACGTACTCGATCCACATCAGTGTGGGGTTGAACAGTGCAGCATCGAAGCCTTTGGCGGCAATCTTATCGGCAGTGCTTGGCGGCCACCAGTAGCCGAAGCACTTAGGCCAGTCGGGACAGCCAAGACCAGCACCAGCGGCGCGAACAAAGCCACCAACCATAATCAGCAGATAGGTCGCGGCAGTGGTTATCAGCGCAAGCTTTTGAAACCCATCCAGCCGTTGCCAGCGGCCGCGCTTGGATGCTGGGCGTGTAGCGGCAACCGTACTCATAACATGCCTCACAGGAAACCCACCGCAATGGCGGTGAAGATTAAGCACAACACGCGCACGGCCTTGGAATTGGCTGTGCGCGTGCATGATATCAAAGATTTAACAACCCTGTTGTGGTGTTTCGTGCGCAGTACAGCAAACCTGATGCTAGCGGCGTAGACCGCTCGCCAGCTCCTGCCGCTTAAACTTGCAGTTATCGCAGAAATACACACGATACCCGGCAAGCATAATCTGCTCGAGTGGCTGGCCACAGTGCGGGCAGTCTTGGCGCGCTGGCCCACTGAAGAGCGGGCGCTCGGTTGGCTGAGGCTGCGGGCTGGGCGCAGGCGCTGCTGGGCTAGCCGCTGGCTTGGCCGCTACCGCTGGTGCTTCGGCTGGACGCGCAACAGGCTTAAACCCAAACATCACACTGAGCTTCTCGACGAGTGCTGCGTAGTCGGTGGCACCATTGGAGCGTGGATCATACTCGTAGATGGTTTTGCCATGGGCTGGTGCTTCCGAGAGCCGCACATTGATCCGAATTGGCTCGGTGACCAGCGCGCCGTATGTCTCGCGCAAGGTGGTGAGCAGCACATGCGATTGGCGGTTGCGTGCATCAAACATCGTGGGCACAATCATGCGCAATGATCCCATGGTGCCCTTGATGCGCGAGATATTGCGCCCTAGCTGCTTCAGACCTTCGATCGCTAGGTGCTCAAGCGCCGTTGGCACCAGAATATCCGATGCGGCCATCAGCGCGTTGAGGTTGAGCACATTCATGGAGGCGCTACAGTCGATGAAGACAAAATCGTAGTGGCGCACCACTGGGCGCAGCGCTGTTTCAAGCACACGGCCCCAATCTGGCCGCCGTGAAATTTCGGATTGTGCAGCTACAAGATCATCGCTCGAGGCAAGTAGGTCGATGTTGGGGCGCGCAGGTGTCAGGCAGTCGGCAACAGGCTTGTTGCTGATCAGCACATCGTAGAGATTGCGGCGTGGCTCTTCGACGCCAAATGAAATCCGGACATTGCTTTGAACATCGGCATCGACGATGAGGATTCGTGCGCCCTTCAGCGCAAAGCCCGCCGCAACGTTGACTGTTGTGGTGGTCTTTCCGATGCCGCCCTTAAAGTTAGTGATGGCGATAACTCGTGGCATAGGTTGAGGTCTCCTGCACTGGTAGTGTACGGCCCGTAGGCGTGCATGTCAAGACAAAGCGCAAGGGAATGTGATACAATGGATCGTGATGGACTGCACAGAGTACAGCCCGCAACAACGCAAGGGGGCATTATGGCTGAAAACAATGTTCGATATCTTCTCGATAAAGCCGCCGCTGGCGAGCGCCTGACGCCAGAGGAAGGTCTGCACTTATATGCAGAGGCCGATTTGCTGGACCTGGGGATGGCCGCTGATGCGGTTCGTCAGCTGCGGGTGCCAGGCAATATTGTGACGTACTTGGTCGATCGCAACGTGAACTACACCAATGTCTGCACGACCAACTGCCAGTTCTGTGGTTTTTATCGGCCTTTGGGCCACGCTGAAGCATATGTGCAATCGTATGAGAGCATTGGTCAGCGCTTGGCCGAGCTGGCGAGTGTTGGCGGCACACGGGTGCTGATGCAGGGCGGCCACCATCCGGAGCTGCCGCTGTCGTGGTACACCGGGCTGCTGCGCTACCTGCGTGAAAACCACCCATCTATCGAACTCGACTGCTTCTCGCCCTCGGAAATAGCCAACATGGCTGATGTGTTCAGTCTGTCGATCCCTGAGGTATTGACTGAGCTGAAGGCTGCGGGCTTGGCTGGCCTGCCAGGCGGCGGCGCGGAGATTCTTGACGACGCTATTCGCTCACAAGTCAGCCCATTGAAGCAAAAGACCGACGGCTGGCTGACCGTGATGCGCGAGGCGCAGCGCTTGGGCCTCGCCACCAGCGCCACGATGGTGATTGGATTCGGCGAAACGCTAGCGCAACGGCTGAACCACCTGATGCGGCTGCGCGACCTGCAAGACTACTCGCTGGCCGAACATGGCAATGGCTTCACCGCGTTCATCTCATGGACGGTGCAGCACTCGGATATGACGTCGCTAGGTCGCTCGAAGTTTAGCACGAACTACGGCGCAACCTCGGCGGAGTATCTGCGGCATACGGCGATTGCCCGGCTCATGCTGGATAACTTCCCGCACTTGCAGGCCTCGTGGGTAACGCAAGGGCCAAAGATTGGCCAAGTCTCGCTGAAATTTGGCATCGATGATTTTGGCTCGACGATGCTCGAAGAAAATGTTGTGTCGCAGGCCGCCTACGACACCTATCAGCGCATGGGCGAGCGTGAGATCCATCACTATATTCGCGATGCTGGCTACGTACCGGCCAAGCGTGACACCCGCTATAACCTGCTCAAAGTGTTTGACGACCCCACGGAAAGCGACACAGTGCCGACGCTGCCCGAGACGCAGCCCACTGTTATTCCGCTGATGGCCAATTAGGCACCGAGAAACACCAGCGACCCGCAGCCGCGGGTCGTTGCTGTTTTAGCAGTGCTTGCTCTGTGCGCTAGGGCCAGCCCTATGAGCGAATCCAGATGTACAGACCACCAGTGGCGATCCCGCTCACAGCCCCCGTTAGCAGCGTGACCGGTGTTAGCGCAAAGCCACCTTGCGCAAGCAGGGTCACAAGCGTACCAACGATCATAGCTCCAAACATACACAGCCCAATCATCAACCACATATCTAACATATCGGTGCTGTAGAGCACTGCGAGCACACAGCCTACCGTTCCGCCAACGGCAAACGCGCCGATGCCTGCCCCATTGGTGAGCTGGGTTGATAGCAGCAAGACCGGGATACAAAACAGCAGCGACCAGAGCGCCCAAAAACTGTTGAAATACTTGATGACGGGATTGGACTGCATGCGACCTGCTGAGCCAATGCTCGCTGGTGCTGCCTGCTGGCTGCTCGTGGCAGCGACAGTCACCACGCTCACGGTTAATCGCTGCGGACTGCGTGTGCCAATGTTGGCCTCTAGGGTGAGCGACGCACTCTGCTTAACTGCCACTGGTGAGACAGGATCAACAGACAGATAGAAAGCCTGTGGCTCGCCAGGTCGCAGCGTGATCTGATGCGGGCCATGGCGGACCCACGTTGGCGCAGATGCAACGCGGATAGTGGCCACGCCATTGCGGGCTACACACCACAGCGGCACAGCCTCGGCACTGGCTGATGCAGGTAGCTCGACCTTTTGTGTGCCAACCCGCACCTCTGTCGCCTGGAGATTGGGGTCGAGCTTGCGCAGCAGCAAGTGCAGCACTTGCTCTGGCTGGAGCGTTAGGCGGCTCTGATTGAGCCACTGGAGCTCTTGGAACAGGCCGTTTTCGGCAAGCCAGCGCTGAATCTTGCCATCGGTCAACGCGTTTAATGCCCAGCTCCAGCTATTGAGCGTAACCTGTACAAACTCATTGATGGTCGTAATCGTCTGTCCGTCATTGGTGCGCAGTGTCACATCTGTTGTTGGCAGCGTAAGACAGCGCTCTAGGAGCAGGCGCATATCGGTGCTGCTTGGGCGCTGTTCTGGCTTGTCGGCCAGCGCGCGCATGAGCAACTCGCGGATCAGCGGTGGCTGGGCTTGGAGCTTGGGGAACTGATGCGGGTGTTCACATGGATCATCATCGGTGAGCATGTGGTACAGCGTTGCTGCGAGCGCATAGATATCGCTCGCTGGCCCACGCACGCCACGGTACATCTCTGGCGCTGCATAGCCTGGCGTGCCATAGTTCTCGCCACTACCAGATGGAGCCGCCGCCCCGAAATCGACGAGGAAGAGCGCATGGCTCTCGCTGTCGCGGATGAGATTAGCTGGCTTGATATCGCAGTGCACAACTGGCGGATTACGACTGTGCAGGTGTTCAAGAATCGAGCAAACAGCGATGCCATCGCGTAGAACTTGATCCAGGCTGTACGCGCGTCCAGGCACAAACATGCCGCTATCAAGCGTGCGGCTCAGCTTCTGCTCCAGATCGGCTCCGGCGATATACTCCATGACGATAAAGGCGTTGGTGCCTTCCTCAAAGTAGGCGTAGACCTGCGCAATATTCGGATGGCGTAGGCGGGTAACTGTCTGTACTTCAGCAGCAAAGCGCGCGCGATCGGCCGGGCTGTGCATCGTGAGCAGGCGTTTGAGCACACAGCGACGGTTGAAGGTGCGCGTGTCTTCGGCTAGATAGATCGATCCAGCTCCCCCACGTCCAATCGGTTTGATAATCTTGTACTGCCCGCCAACAAGTGCGCCAGCGTGTAGTGGCGCATAGCTCTCGAAGGCGTAGCCGCATTGGGAGCAGTTGCGCGCATTGGGGTTGCTCGCTGGTGTGTTGCAGCGTGGACAGGTTGTCATTTGTGTGCTCATAGTGTTGTTCCTAAACAGCTCTAATCTTCTACGCCTCTAGCGCGATAGCGTTACAGTCTGCTTAAAAGCACGGCGGTAACAGACAGATGTTCTGCTTGACAGTCGCGATGAATATGGTATTTTAGGTAGTACCTAAATAAAGTATTATGCGGCAATGAAAAGGACATAATTATGCTACGCCGACTAGCACTGTACGGGATGCTTGGGCTGATCTGGATGAGCCTAACAGGCTGTAGTACCAGCAGCCAAGCCGACGCTGTCGCCCTAGACCAGCGACCAATCCGCGTAACCACCACCGTAGGCATGATCACCGATATTGCGGCCAACATAGGCGGCGAGCGGGTCAACGTGACCGGACTCATGGGGCCAGGTGTTGATCCGCACCTGTATAAGCCGAGCGCTGGCGACATCATCAAGCTTGAGCAGGCCGACATCATTTTTTATGGCGGTTTAGAGCTTGAAGGGCGGATGACGGATATGTTCGAGAAGCTGGCCCGGCTTGGTCATCCTACGTTTGCTGTCAGCCAAGACATTCCACGCGAGCTGCTGCGCACGCCGCCAGAGTTCGAGGGCAAGTATGATCCACATATCTGGTTTGATGTCACCCTTTGGCGCTATGCGGCGCGGCTCATTGCCGCTCAGCTGAGCGCGCTTGATCCGGCGTCACAGGCGCTGTACGAGCAGAATCTTGCTGCCTATCTGCAACAGCTTGATGCGCTTGATCAGTACATTCGCGCCCAGGTTGCGACGGTGCCGCCACAGTCGCGTGTCCTGATCACAGCGCATGATGCATTTGGCTACTTTGGTGACCAATACGGGTTCGAGGTGCGCGGCCTGCAGGGCACGAGCACTGCCTCTGAGGCGGGAGCCGCTGATGTCCGTGGGCTAGTCGACTTTATTGTACAGCGTAAGATCAAGGCTGTCTTTATTGAATCGAGCATTCCGCAGTCTACCATCGCCGCTGTGCAGGCTGGCGCACGTGCGCAGGGCTGGGATGTGGCAATTGGTGGCGAGCTGTTTTCGGATGCGATGGGTGCGCCTGGCACAGCTGAGGGCACCTACATCGGGATGGTTCGGCATAACGTCGATACGATTATTTCGGCTTTGCGCTAACGCAGGAGCAACTATGAGCACTCTTCCTTTAAAGATCAATGATTTAACGGTGGCCTACCACGAGCAGCCGGTGCTATGGGATGTCGATCTCAGTATTCCGGCAGGTGTGCTAGCGGCGATTGTCGGCCCCAACGGAGCTGGCAAATCGACCCTGATTAAGGCGACGCTGGGGCTTGTGCCGGCGGCGGCTGGCTCGGTAGAGATTTTTGGGCAGCCCTATGCCCAGCAGCGCAAGCTGGTTGGCTATGTACCACAGCGCTCAAGCGTCGACTGGGACTTTCCCACCAGTGCGCTTGATGTGGTGATGATGGGCACCTACGGCCAGCTAGGCTGGGTGCGTCGCCCTGGCCGGGCGCAGCGCGAGCTAGCCCTGCACTGCCTTGAGCAAGTGAGCATGGCTGATTTCGCGCAGCGCCAGATTAGCCAGCTCAGCGGCGGTCAGCAGCAGCGCGTATTTCTCGCGCGGGCACTGGCTCAGAATGCACAGCTGTACTTGATGGATGAGCCGTTTGTCGGCGTTGATGCGACCACCGAGCGTGCGATTATCGATCTGCTGCATAATCTGCGGGCGCAGGGCAAGACCGTCGTGTGTGTGCACCACGACCTGGAGTCGGCTCCAGAGTACTTTGACTGGGTGGTGCTGCTGAATGTGCGCACCATCGAGGCTGGTCCAATGGCAGCGGTGTGGACGCCGGAGAATCTGGCGCGAACGTATGGCGGGCGTTTTCACACGCTGCAGCGCTCGCCAGCGGCGGAGGTGGTTGGATGAAGCTGCTGCTTGAACTATTTACGGACTACACGCTGCGCAACGTCGCGCTCGGTGCGGCGCTGCTCGGCATTGTCAGCGGGGTGCTGGGCTGCTTTGCGGTGCTGCGCCGCCAGGGTTTGCTGGGCGATGCGCTCTCGCATGCAGCGCTGCCGGGCATCTGCGTGGCCTTTGTGCTGACTGGCTCCAAGGCTCCGCTGGTGCTGCTGGCTGGCGCAGGTTTGGCTGGCTGGGTTGGTACGCTGTTGATTAACCGGATCGTGCGCGATACGCGCATTAGCGAAGATTCGGCGCTAGGGATTGTGCTCAGCACGTTTTTTGGTCTGGGCATTGTCCTGCTGACGTGGATCAGCAAGCACAACAACGCCAATCAGGCGGGGCTTGATCGCTACCTGTTTGGGCAGGCTGCGACGCTGGTCGCCTCGAATGTCGTGACAATGGCCGTGCTCGGTGGCGTGGCGCTGCTGGTGGTGCTGCTGCTCTACAAAGAGTTCAAGCTGCTCACCTTCGATCCGGCCTTCGCCGCCAGTCTGGGCTTCAACACCAATCGGCTGAGCATAGGTCTGACAACCTTGATCGTGGTTGCGGTCGTCATCGGCCTCCAGACCGTGGGCGTGGTGCTGATGGCGGCGATGCTGATCGGGCCAGCGGTGGCGGCGCGGCAGTGGACCAATCGGCTGAGCATGATGATTGCGCTGGCAGGACTCATCGGCGCGCTGGCGGGAGTCAGCGGTGCGCTAATCAGCGTGAGCGACCATCATCTGCCAACAGGGCCAATGATCATTTTAAGCCTGACGGTACTCGTGCTCGTGTCGCTCTTTTTCGCTCCGGCGCGTGGGCTAGCCTGGGCTTGGCTACGCCAGCGCCGCCAGCGCCGGGCTATGCGCGCTGGTAGATGGCAGTCGAAGCTGAAGCAGGGAGGCCAATCATGAGCACTATGCTGGCGATTATTCTGACGGGAGTGTTGGTATCGAGCGCATGTGCGCTGCTAGGCTGTTTTCTGGTGCTGCGGCGGATGGCGATGTTGGCCGATGCGATCAGCCACGCGGTGCTGCCAGGGCTGGTGGCAGGCTACTTCATCGCCAATGGGCCAAATATTCTGGCTGGGTTTTTGGGCGCAGCGGCGGCAGGATTAATCACCGTGCTGCTGGTTGAGCTGCTCAAGAACACGCGGCGGATTGGCGGCGAGTCGGCGATTGGGATTGTGTTTCCGGCGATGTTTGCTCTGGGCACCTTTCTTGTCTCGCGCTACTTCACGAACGTGCACCTTGATGCCGATGCGGTGCTGTATGGCAATATAGAGTTTGTAAACTTTGATCGCTGGTTCATTGGCTCCACCGACATGGGGCCGCAGGCGCTGTGGGTGATGGGTGGCCTGTGTGTGCTGAACGGCCTGTTTGTGGCCTTGTTCTACAAGGAGCTGAAGCTAGCGACCTTCGATGCAGGCTTGGCGGCGGCGCTGGGCTTTTCGCCGGTGCTGATCCACTATGCGTTGATGGGCGTGGTGTCGGTGACGACGGTGGGCGCATTTACGGCGGTTGGTGCGATCTTGGTTGTTGCGCTGATGATTGTGCCAGCGGCAACGGCCTATCTGCTGACTGATCGGCTGCCACTGATGCTCGGTATCGCGGTGCTGTGCGGCAGCCTGGCGGCAGTGTTAGGCTTCTGGGTGGCGCTTGCGCTGGACGCCTCGGTGGCTGGCTCGATTGCCGTAATGACCGGCGTGCTGTTTGGGCTGGCGCTGCTGTGGAGTCCGACGCATGGGCTGATCGCCAAGCAGCGCCGACGGGCGCGCCAGCGGTTGCACTTTGCGCGGCAGACGCTGCTGGTGCACCTGCTGCACCACGAGGCTGCCAGCAACGCCGCTGCCGAAAACAGCGTGCAGCACCTGAGCGGTGAGCTGCGCTGGACGCCCGAGCTGGCACGCCGCGTGGTTGAGACGGCGCTCCGAGCGGGACTGATCGAGCAGGACGCTGAGCTGCTGCGCCTGACTGCTGTTGGGCGTGAGCAGGCGCAGGCGAACCTCCAGACGCGCGCACTTTTCACGAGCGCCGCCGTGGCCTAGCGCTCAACCGCTGGACTGAGGCGCTCCGCGCAAACGTGTGCAATGCTACAGCGATTGAACACACCAACACTGCGAGGAGCGCTGATGAACATACAAAAAATTTTAGCAGAGCTAGAAGCTCTGTCGGCAGATCAATTTTCGGGGCTGGTTTTGCTGCGTGATGGCACCGGTAAAGAGCTGGTCTGGACAAGTGGGCAGGCGCAGCGCAACTGGAATATTCCCATCCAGCGCACAACGCGCTTTCGGCTCGCATCGGTCTCGAAGCTGTGGACGGCAGTCGCGGTGCTGCGGCTGGTCGAGCAAGGCCATCTGCAGCTTGCAGCGCCAATAAGCCGCTGGCTTGACCTCGCTGGAACGCAGATCGACCAGCAGATCACGCTGGCGCAGCTGCTCTCAATGACCGCTGGCATTGCCGACTGGTTTGAGGAGAGCGCGGACTGGGAGGCAGCCTGGGCGGCGCTACGGCGCAGCCAGCCACTCTATCTGCTGCAGCGCAACGCCGACTACTTGCCGCTGTTTGCGCATAAACCAGCGCTGGCAGCGCCAGGCAGCACCTACCAGTACAACAATGCCAGCTATATCTTGCTGGGGATGATCATCGAAGCCTGCACCGCAGCACCATTTGCCACCGTGATCGAGCGCGAAGTGTTGACACCAGCGGGCATGAACACAGCCAGCATGGCTGCGCTGGATGGGCCGCAGTCCAACCTCGCCGAGGGCTACCTGCCACCGCACCCCGCTACGCCAGATCAGTGGCGCAGCAACATCTACACAGTGACGCCGACGCCGGTTGGCGACGGCGGCGCTTTTGCCAGCGCCGACGACCTGCTGGCGTTTTGGGATGCGCTGCATCAGCGGCGGCTGCTGGGCGACGAGCTGACGCAGGCGCTGCTTCGCCCTGTGTCCATGGACGGTCACTTTCGTGGCTACACCTGGATGTATGGCTATGGGATGCAGTTTCTGCTTGCTGCGGACGGATCCATCGTGCGCTACGGGCACACTGGCGAAGAAGATGGCGTGAGCTGTCGCGTGTATCACTACCCGCAGCGGCAGCTTGATCTGCTTGTGCTAGGCAATCAGAGCTGGTGTGCTGGTGATGTGACATGGCGCATCCACGCTAGCCTCGACTAGCGCAGGCGGTGGGCTTTTGCAGAAAACTGGGGCGGGTGGTATACTTGCTCCGATGCGCAGCATACCGAAGCGCAGAGAAGGGTGGGAAATCCGGCATTCCCATACCCAATTTAAGGAGGCATCTTCGTGTCGCTGGAAAAGTCACCAATCATTGATGAATACAAACGGCATTCTTCCGATACCGGATCTGCCGATGTTCAGATCGCGCTACTAACGGAACGGATCAACCAACTGATCGAGCACCTGAAGGTGCACAAGCACGATCACCACTCGCGACGTGGGCTGCTCAAGCTGGTTGGTCGCCGTCGTCGGCTCTTGGCCTATATGAGCCGCACCGATAATGAGCGCTTCCGCGCCTTGAGCGAGCGACTGGGTCTGCGCATTAAATCGTAGCGATTTTTGGTCGCGGATTGTTCAAGAGCTCAAGACTATGCTAAAATAAACGTCTGGGAGGCCTGAACCTCTCAGACGTTTTTGTGTTGGGCCATGAGTCCAGCCTGTACAAGCAGGGTCGTTAGGAATTGGAGCGTGCTCGGCACGTAGCGCTGGTCAGGCTCCAGTGCCTAACGATCCACAACAAACGCTCACGGGAGCGTTGGAGGATATATTTTGGACGAACAACAAGTGTATCGCGTATCGACGGAGCTAGCTGGACGAACGTTGACAATCGAAGCGGGCCGTGTGGCCGGACTAGCCAGCGGCGCTGTGCTTGTCACCTATGGCGATACGGTGCTGCTGGCGGCTGCGACAGCCAGCGATGAGCCGCGCGAAGGCGTCGACTTTTTTCCACTGACCGTCGACTATGAGGAGAAGATGTACGCTGCGGGTAAAATCCCCGGCTCGTTCTTCAAGCGCGAAGGTCGCCCGACGGAAAATGCGATCTTGACCGCACGGCTCACTGACCGGCCGCTGCGCCCGCTGTTTCCCAAAGGCTTTTTCAACGATGTTCAGGTGATTATCACCACCCTATCAACCGACCAGATCAACGATCCCGGCCCGCTGGCCATCGTCGCCGCCTCGGCGGCGCTCGCGATCTCGGATATCCCATTTATGGGGCCGGTCGGTGCAGTGCAGATGGGCCATATCGATGGCCTGCTGGTGGTCAACCCCGTTATGGGCCTGATGGAGAACAGTCGGCTTGATCTGATTGTGGCGGGCACCAGCGAGGCCGTGATGATGGTCGAGGCCGGCGCGAAGGAGTTGACCGAGACCGAGATGCTCGAAGCTGTCCAGCGCGGCCACGAGGCTCTGCAAGACTTGATCAAAATCCAAGAGGAGTTGGTTAAGCTCTGCGGCAAGCCCAAGCGCCCGTTTGAGCCACCGGCACCCGACACCTCGCTGCAGGACTCGATCACCGAGTGGATGGGATCGCGCCTCCGCGATGCGATCAACAACAGCGACAAGCAGACCCGCGAGAGCGAGACCGAGGCGCTGCGCCAAGCGGTCAAAGAGCACTTCAGCGCCGATGTGGCCGAAGATGCACTGTCTGGCCGCCAGAAGGATATCTCCAAGGCCTTCGAGGCGCTGCTCAAAGAGGAAGTGCGCTCGTCGATCATGGAGCGTGGTGTGCGTGTCGATGGCCGCACGCTTGAAGAGATCCGCCCGATCAGCGTTGAGGTCGGCATCCTGCCGCGCGTCCACGGCTCGGGCCTGTTCACCCGCGGTCAGACACAGGTGCTGACGGTGGCAACGCTTGGCTCGCCAGGCGAAGAGCAGCGGCTCGACGACCTGGGCATCGAGACGACCCGCGGCTATATGCACCACTATAATTTCCCACCGTTCTCAACCGGCGAGGCGCGCCCGCTGCGCGGCCCCAAGCGCCGCGACATCGGCCACGGTAAGCTGGCTGAGCGCGCGCTGGTCGCTGTGCTGCCCGAGAAAGACGAGTTTCCCTATACGATGCGCCTTGTCTCCGAGGTGCTGGCATCGAACGGCTCTTCGTCGATGGCCTCGGTCTGTGGCTCATCGCTGGCGCTGATGGATGCAGGCGTGCCGATCAAGGCCGCTGTTGCTGGCGTGGCCATGGGCCTTGTCACTGGCAGCGAGGGCACGTTCCGCGTGCTCACCGACATCCAGGGCCTTGAGGATGCGCTGGGCGATATGGACTTCAAGGTCGCCGGCACGTCCGAAGGCGTGACCGCGCTCCAGATGGACATCAAGACCACCGGCATCACCTTTGAGATTATGGGCCAGGCCTTCGAGCAAGCACGCAAAGGCCGCCTGCATATTCTGGATAAGATGAACGCGGTGATCAGCGAGCCGCGCGCTGAGCTGTCACAGTATGCGCCACGCATCATTACGCTGCAGATCGATCCATCGAAGATCGGCGCACTGATCGGCCCTGGCGGCAAGACCATCCGCTCAATTATCGAGCAGACTGGCGCGCAGATCGACGTTGAGGACGACGGCCGCGTGTTTGTGTCGACGCCCGACAGCGAGGGCGCGAAGCAGGCGCAGGCCATGATCGAGGGCCTAACACGCGAGGCCAAGATTGGCGATGTGTTCTTGGGCAAGGTTGTGCGCATCATGCCGTATGGCGCGTTTGTCAACTTGCTGCCAGGCAAAGATGGCATGGTCCACGTCTCCGAGCTTGATGAGCAGCGGGTCAACAATGTTGAGGACGTGGTCAAGATCGGCGATGAGGTCAATGTCATGGTCATTGATGTTGATGAGGCGACCGGCAAGATCAGCCTGTCGCGGCGCGCCATCCTTACCGGCGAGTCGCCGGAGGAGCGCAAGGCTGCTGGTGCGGCTCCGCGCTCTGGCGGCGGCGGTCGTGGCGGTCGTGGCGGTGGTGATCGCGGTCGCGGTGGCGATCGCGGCGATCGCGGCGGCGACCGTGGCGGCGACCGTGGCGGCGATCGCGGCGGTGATCGCGGCGGCGACCGTGGCGGTGATCGCGGCGGCGACCGTCGGCGCGGTGGTGGCTTTAATCACTAAACACGCTGGCTCCGGGCACACAGCCCGACCATAGTCGGATAGCAGCAGCGAGCGGGTTCACAGCCCGCTCGCGCTGTGTTCAGGCCATGATCGCGCTGTGCGCCTGTACAGAGGAGGATGTATGCGCTGGTTGTTCCTGTTTGGGCTGTTGCTGACTCTGTTTGGCTGCGGCGAGAGCATGCCGCAGGAGTATCCAACGGACTTTACGCTGCGCTACGACTGGCGCGAGGGCACTGTCGCCCCGCCCTACCACTACGAGTACACCATTACCCTTGATGCCACCGGACAGGGCCAGATTGTCTACCGCCCTGACTATGCCGCCACGCCCGAGTGGACGGAGCCGTTCACGGTTGGCAGCGATCTTGTGCAAAATATCTACTCTCTGATGCTGCAGCAGGCCGTGTTTAGCGCGAGCTGGGAGCAGGAGAATCCGCCGCCTGTCGGTGGCAGCAATGCCTGGCTGGAGACCACGGCTAGCGGCAAGACGTATCGTGTGCCCGCTGAGCTGATTCCAGCGCAAAGCAAACGTATCGAGCCGGTTTACACGGCCATCGAGCAGCTTGTGCCTGCCGCGATTTGGCAGCAGCTCAGCGCGCAGCGTCAGCAGTATATTGATGAGCAGCAGTAGCGCGCGGCTGGTGCTGCGATACCGTCAATTTAGCAGGCCGCGCTGCGGCCAGGAGGAGCTATGCCACACGGTGAGGCGTATGACGCCAACTACTATGCCATGTCGCGCTCGGGGGTTGGCCGCAAGGGCCTGGTTGACAGCCTACGTGATCGCATTATTCGTCGCCAGATCCTGCGCTTTCAGCACAGCGGGCGACTGCTCGATATCGGGTGTGGGCTGGGGCTGTTTCTTGAGTCCATGATGCCGCCATTTGAGGGCTACGGCACCGATATCTCACCGTATGGGGTGGCGATTGCACAGCAGCGGCTGCCACAGGCGCGGCTGTTCGTGGGCAGTATTCTAGAGGGCTTGCCGCTGCAAGTTAACTTTAATGTTATTACCGCGATCAACGTGATGGAGCACTTGGAGGCTCCCGAGCAGGCTGTCGCGGCGATCCAGCGCCAGCTTGTGCCAGGCGGGCTGTTTGTGGCGCACCTGCCAACAATCGGCAATCGCTGGCAGGCGCAGCTGTACAAAGGCTCCTATGATCAAGACCCAACCCACATCTATCGCCCAGCAGGCCGCGAGTTCCGTCAGCTTGTCGAGGCCCAGGGCTTTCGCACAGTGTTTGAGACCTACTCGCCGTTTGTTCCGGCGCGGCTGTGGCGCATGCTCCCGTGGCATCCCGCCTACCTGGCGGGCTTCGTGAAGCGCTAGGGCGTAGCGGTCGGCACGGGAGTGCTGGTTGGCTCCAGTGTGCTGGTTGGCTCAACCGTTGGTGTGCTCGTTGCTGCGCTTGGCACACCAAACGCCTGCCGCAGCCGATCTAGCGTGGCCTTGACTGTGGCCAGATCGTTCTCGGCATCGGCGATGCGCTGAGCGAGCGCGGCGTTGGCGGGGATCGACTCAAGCTCGTCGAGGCGCTTCTGCAGCGCGAGCAGCGAGGCGAGATTTGAGTCGATCTGCTGCTGAAGTGCGTCTAGATCGACCTCGCGCGTGTTCTGGGCCGACTCAAGCGCCTGGACTTCATCCTTCAGCGTGGCGACGCTGCCGGTCAGGTCGTCATACGAGCGCAGTGTGCTTTTTAGCTCGGTGCGCTCGATCACGGCGGTGCGCTCGGCTAGCTCCAGCTGCTCGACGCGCCCGCTGCTGTCGGAGAACTTTAGCCCCAGATACTGCGGGCCATACCAAATGGCGGCCAGCGCCAGCGCCGCTCCAAGCGCAGCGCTGATGATGATGGTGAATAGCGATCCCAGCAGCGTTGCCAGGCAGCCGCGGCGCTGCTTGATCACCACTGGCTTGGCTGGCGGTGTGCTGTCGGGATCGTTGGGATTAGCTTCAAACATAGCGCGACTCCTTGCGCAAAAGGTCGTTCCTCTGCCTACAGTATAGCCGCTGCTCCTGGCACGTGCAAAATATCTGTGCGCTAAGCATAACCACTGAATAAATTGTGCTTAATCTGCCAGTGCTAGCCTGTGGCTACTTGGCTGCCTCGTCCTGCTGCTCGACTTCCCCGCTAGGCGGCTGCTGCTCTCGCTGTATTGAATGGGAAGACTGCGCATGAACCGGATGCCGCCGTGGCTCAAACGTCGCTGGTCGATTCGCACGCGGCTGCTGCTGCCCCTGGCCGGGCTGCTGCTGCTGGCGCTGGCTGGCAGCACGCTGGCCTTTATCGCTGGTACACGCTACGCCCAGCAGCAGCTGCTGCTGCGCCAGGCGCAGGCCGATGTTGAGCTGATCGATAGCGGCCTCGCTGCCCGTGCAGATACGGTGGTGCAGGCGGCACAGCTGCTGGCCGCCGATCCGCTCAGCAGCGACGCCGCCTCGGCGAATATCACCACTTGGCTCGCAAGCCTGCGCGCACGCACCGAGCAGATTCGGACTGAGTATGGCCTGGATTTGCTGCAGCTGGTGCAGGCCGACGGCACCGTGCGCGCGAGCAGCGGGCATGCGCCAGGGCGATTCCACCCCACACGCAGCCCGAATCCGCTGGTGCTGACAAGCGGCGAGCATGCGCTGCTTGTTAGCCAGCAGCCGCTCGCCGACGGCAGCAGCGTGATTGCTGCTGTCGATCTGCAGACCGAGATGCAGCGGATTGTGCTGGAGCAGCGGCTGCCGATCAATGTGCTGCTGCAGATCCCCAATGGTGCCACGCTGACCTTGAATACAGCGAGCGCGGATACAAACGCTCAGGCGCGCTACCGCCATCAGGCCACCATGAGCGTCGCTGGAACGCCGCTCACCATTACGATTGAGCGCTCGACGCGGCTGATTACGGAGGTGCTGGGCGCTGGTCTCCAGGTGATGATCGCAAGCCTGCTGGTGACGGCGCTGCTGCTGCTGGGCTGTGGCCTGTGGATCGCACGCTCGATTAGTCGGCCTGTGCAGGCGCTGGCGCACACAACCAAGGCGCTGGCCAATGGCGACCTGAGCGTGCGCACAGCGCTCTCTGGCACTGCGGAGCTCGATGCCCTGGCCATCTGGATCAACACGGCCACCGACCGGCTGAGCCTGGCGCTGCGCCAGCAGCGCCAGGAGCTAGAGCGCGAGCGCGCCATCCTGGCCTCGATCGCCGATGGCGTGCTGGTGTGCGATGCGCTCGGGCGCATCACCGTGATCAACAGCGCTGCCTACCAAATTATTGGCGTGGCCGAGGCCGAGCGGCTGCGCGCGGCGGCGGAGCGCGGCGAGTCCACGCACCAGTTCTATGCGGCCCTGGAGGCGGTGCAGCCCGCCCTCAACAAGGCGCTGGGCCTTACCGAGGCTGCGCCAGCAGATCGGATCACACTGGCTGGGCGCACGTTTCGGCTGCACGCCAGCCCCATCTGGCTCGATCACGAGCTGCTTGGCGCAGTCGCCAGCCTGCAAGACATCAGCGCCGAGGTCGAGAGCGAACGGCTGCGCCAAGATTTCATCGCGGTGGCCGCGCATGAGCTGCGCACGCCGCTGACCAGCATCGCGGGCTTCATCGACCTCTTCAAGTTCACCGATACGGCTGGGCTGACGCCAGAGCAGCGGGTGTTTCTGGAGGTGATCGAGCGCAACGCCGATATCCTCAACGAGCTGATCCGCGACCTGCTCGATATCTCACGGCTCGATCATGCCAAGGCCGAGGTTGCGCCACAGCCGCTCGATCTGCACGGCTGCATCAGCGAGGTGCTGCGCGTTGTTGGGGCCACAGCGGCCGCTAAGCAGCTCGCCCTCAGCAGTGATCTGGCGGCCAACCTGCCCTACCTCAACCTCGACCCAACCCATATGCGCCGCATTGTGCAGAACCTGCTGAGCAACGCGATCAAGTACACGCCGGCTGGCGGCCAGGTGCACGTCGCCTGCTATCGCCGCAGCGGCGACGTGCTGATCCAAGTGCAGGACAGCGGCGTTGGCATTCCGCCCGAGGATCAGCCGCGCATCTTCGGGCGCTTCTTCCGCGCCGAGAATCCGCTTTCAGCGGAGGTTGGCGGCACCGGCTTGGGCCTGGCGATCACCAAGTCGCTGGTCGAGCTGAACCACGGCATTATTTTCTTTGAGAGCGCGGTCGGCGTCGGCACCACATTTTACGTCACCTTTCCGCTGGCGCTGGCCTGCGAGCAGGTGCAGCTACCGTCGCGCCAGCCCGAGGCGCTGCCCTCGTAGCGCAGATGGTGCTGCACCGCGTTGATCTAGGCGTTGCGCGCGATGTTGCTGGTAAGCCGCGCGACGCTGCGGCGGGCAGGGTTGAACTAGCGCTGGTGGTGGTACAGGGCGACCGGCGCTTTTATTGGATGAAAACCAGCGCTGGTGGTTGAGCGCAGGCGGTGCTGCGTAGCGGTTTTATTAGATGCAAACCAGCGCTGTGGTTGAGCGCTGGTTGTGCTGTACAGCGCTTGCTTATTCGGCGGCCCGCACGTGATTTTGCTTGACGCTATGTGGCGCAGCCCGGCCACCTCGGTGCGATGGATTAAGCAGTGGGCTAGCCTGCTAGCAGTGCCCAAGCGCTTCAGCCGCCGCCTAGCGTGTGCTGCCCAACCCAGGCTGGAGGCAATCCCGCACGACGCGGCGCGTGCTGAGCTGCAGGCGCATGGCGCAGGCCGAGCAGCAACAACCGACAGCGCTATTTTTTCAACAGCAACACAGACACGCTGCCGCCAACCCAGGCTGGAGGCAATCCCGCACGACGCGGCGCATGCTGAGCCGCAGGCGCATGGCGCAAGCCGAGCAGCAACAACCCACGGCGCTATTTTTTCAACAGCAACACAGACACGCTGCCACCAACTCAGGCTGGAGGCAATCCCGCGCTGCTGTTTTTTCAACAGCAACAGAGCCAGGGTGCCGCCAACCCAGGCCCGCAGCAACCCCGCGCTGCGTGGTGTGGGCTGAGCCGCAAAAACCAGCTACTCACAGTGAGCGGGGATCAATCTGGGTTTGAAGCTAGCAAAAGGGCGGGCCAAGCGGCCCGCCCTGGGTGTGTTTGTGGCTGACAGGGGCTAGACGCCGGCGATAACGCGGCCCTCGGCGAGCAGCTTCTCGACCATCTCCTGTGAGCGTGTCTCGGTGTAGATGCGCAGGAGCGGCTCGGTGCCGGAGAAGCGGATGAGCAGCCAGCTACCGTTTTCGAGGTAGTACTTGTAGCCGCCCTGGGTGGTGATGCGCTGGACCGTCTCGCCGGCCAGCGTGTCGGGGCGGGCGGTATCGACGCGCTTGAGGATGGTATCGCGCTGATCGGCGGGATAGGTGATATCGAGGCGGTCGTAGAAGTGTGGGCCGACCTTATCGAACAGCTCATCGAGCACCTCGGAGGGCGTCTTGGAGCGCTTGAGGCACAGGTCAAGCAGCAGCAGCGCGGCCAGGATGCCGTCGCGCTCGGGCAGGTGGCGGGCGATGGCGAAGCCGCCGGACTCCTCGCCGCCGATGATGCCATTGACCTCGATCATCTTGGGGCCGATGTGCTTGAAGCCGACGGGCGTCTCATAGACGGGCACATTGTACAGCTCGCCGAGGCGATTGACCATGGAGGTGGTCGACAGCGACTTGACGATGGGGCCGCGCCAGCCCTTGACCTCGAGCAGATAGTAGGCGAGCAGGCCGAAGACGCGCAGCTGATCGACGAAGCGGCCCTTCTCATCGACGAGGCCGACGCGATCGGCGTCGCCATCGAAGGCGAGGCCGGCGAACGCGCCGCTATCGCGGACGACCTTCTTGAGCTTGGTGAGATTATCGTCGATCGGCTCAGGCGAGCGCATGCCGGGGAAGAGCGGATTGCGCGTATCGTTGAGCGGGACGACCTTGGTTGCGCCGCCGTCGAGGAGCATGGGCAGATAGCCAGCGCCAGCGCCGTACATCGCATCGTTGATGATCGTCCAGCCGGTGCGTTTGATCGCCTCGAGATCGACCATCTGCTTGATCTGGGCGACGTACTCGGGCACGGGGTCGATGCGCTCGACGAGGCCCTGCTTCTCGGCCTCGCGGAGGGCCATGCGCTTGACGGGCGTGCGCTCTAGGCGCTCCTCGATCTTGGCGACAACCTCGGGCGAGGCGGAGCCGGCGTACTCGGGCTTGTACTTATAGCCATTGTCGGAGGGCGGGTTGTGCGAGGCGGTGATGATGGATGCGCCGCCAGCGCTGCGGGCCAAGATGCTCCAGCAGACCACCGGCGTCGGCGTGGCCTTTTCGGTCAGGTAGACGTGGATATCGTTTGCTGCGAGGACCTCGGCGGTTGCGGCGGCGAAGCGCTCGGAGCCAAAGCGTGTATCGTAGCCCACGACGAGGCCGCGCCCGGCCAGCCCGGCGTCATGGAGATAGTCGGCGACAGCCTGGGTGACAATGCGAACATTGGCGAAGGTATAGTCTTCGGCAATCACCGCCCGCCAACCGTCGGTGCCGAATTTAATCGGAGTTGTCATAGCGTTCCTCACAAGATGATGCTTTTTACTTTATTTTCACTGGTAATACCAACGCACCTAGCACAATGTCCGTGGCGGTAACGCCGGCTGGGGCGCTGCCCTCGGCCTCGGCAGGGTCTAGCCCTGCACCCGCGTGCGGAATGTTCAGTATGCATTGGTACATCAGAGTAACGCCGGGGCAAGAGCAGCGTTAGTCACTGTTTGGCCGTGCTCGACACAGCTACCAGTTGCCAGGGCGGCGGCGCGCACGAGCGTGTCAGCTTCAATTGTAACATGCTCCCACGCGATTACCTGTTGCAGTTGGGCGCGCGGGCCAACACTCGTGCCGCTGCCCAGCATGATCGGCGGCTGAAGCTGCGCGCTTGGATCGATTGTAACATTGTCTGCCACCCACACGCCTGCAGCAAGTTGCCGACCAAGGGGCTGATACTCAGGCAGCGCGCCGCTGAGCACCGCCGCGTTGGCGGCCAGGTAGCCAGCGAGCGTACCAATATCCTGGCTGTAGGCCGTGTGTGGCAGCGCCTGGAGGTGGGCGTTGGTGCTGAGCAAGCGCGGGAACAGATCGCGCTCGAGCATAGCAAACTGATCAGCAGCGATGTGCGCGATGGCGGCTGGCTCCAGCACATACGCGCCGCTGTTGATCGTGTTGGCCAGCGCAGTGCCTGGCGCGGGCTTCTCCTGCCAGGCTGTGACGCGGCCGTGTGCATCGCAGACCACCACGCCGTAGGCGCTCGGATCGGCGACGGTGCGCACCGCGATGGTGGCGAGCGGCTGATGCAGCGCGTGGTGCTGGCAGAGGGCTGTCCAGTCGAGCGCCGACAGCTCATCGCCATTGAGGATGAGCACCGGCTCGTTGATGGCCGCCTGCTCGGCAGCGAAGCGCACAGCGCCGGCGGTGCCAAGCGGCAGCGGCTCCTCGACGATGCGCAGATCGAGGCCGAGGGCGCTGCCATCGCCGTAGGCGGCGCGGAACTGCGCGCCAAGGTACTGCACCGCGAGCACGACGGTTGAGAAGCCGTGGGCGCGCAGGCGGCGCAGAATGCGCGTCATCAGCGGCTCGCCGGCGATGGGCACCAGCGGCTTCGGCACAACATTGGTGAGCGGGCGCAGGCGCGTGCCCAAGCCGCCGACGAGCACAATCGCCTTAGAGCACGTCATTGCGGCCTTCTTCACGCAGCTGATCGACGATCTTCTTGACATCCTGGGCGCGGTCGCGTGGCGCGATTAGCAGCGCATCGCCAGTGTCGACGACCAAAAAACCGTTGAGGCCGATGGTCGCGATGATGCGGCCAGAGTCGCTGTAGATCAGCGACGACTGCGTATCGACCTCAACGTGCGGGCCGATGACCACATTGGCCGACTCATCATCGGAGAGCAGCGTGGTCAGCGTGTGCCAGTCGCCGACATCGCTCCAGCCGATATCGACTGGGATGACCGCCACATTCGGCGCACGCTCCATGATGCCATAGTCGACGGTGATGTTCTCGACCTCATCCCAGACGCGGCTGAGCGTCATGGGGTAGCGGGTTTTGCCGAAGGCGGCGCGAATCTGATTGAGCTGGCTGCTGAGGCGCGGCAGATAGCGCTCGATCGCCTCAAGGAATATATCGGTGCGCCAGATGAAGATGCCCGCGTTCCAGAAGTAGTTGCCGCGGGCGACATAGCGCTCGGCGGTGAGCTGGTCGGGCTTTTCGGCGAAGCGCCCGACGCGGTGGACCTTGAGGCCGTGGGACTCGCCGATAACATCGCCGCACTTGATGTAGCCATAGCCGGTATTGGCGAAGGATGGTTTAATGCCGAGCGTGACCAGGTAGCCCTCGCGGGCGATCTCCTCGGCGGCCTGCAGCGCATTGCGAAACGCCTCGGCCTTGAGGATCAGGTGGTCGGCGCTGAGGACGGCCATCACGCCATCGGGATTGGAGCGGCGCATGTGCACGGCGGCCAAGCCGATGGCTGGAGCCGTGCCGCGACCGCTTGGCTCGCGGATGATGTTAGCGCGGGGAACAGCGCTGAGCTGGCTCTCGACGAGTGAGGCGTAGTCATCGCCGGTGACAACAAAAATACGATCGTTCTCGACCAGCGGGTGCACGCGCTCGACCGTCTCCTGCAGCATGGTGCGCTTCGAGAGCAGTGGTAGAAACTGCTTAGGCTTTGTGCGCCGCGAGCGCGGCCATAGACGAGAGCCGGTTCCACCGGCAAGCACTAGAACATCCATGTATCTATCTCCATTGTTTAGTTAGCGTGGTTGGTGGCCACACGTGTGCGCCAGTCGTCGAGAATATCGCGCATAGTGGCCTCAAGGGTGTAGTTGCGCTGCCAGCCGGTGCGTGCCCGAAACGCCGTGGGATCGCAGGCGATCGTGGGCACGTCTGAGGGGCGCATACGCTCGGGGTCGAGCTGCACCTCAATCGGACGCGAGCTATGCTCGATCAGCATATCGAGCAGCCGCTGCACGGCGACGGCCTCGCCAGAGCCAATGTTGTACACGCTGCCTGGATCGCCGTGCACCAGCGCCAGGTAGTAGGCGTGCACCATATCGCGCACGTCGGTCCAGTCGCGCTCGGCGGCGAGGTTGCCGACGCGGACAATTGGCGGCTGGAGGCCCGCCTCGATGCGGGCGATCTGGCGCGCAAAGGCGGGGGCCACAAAGTCGGCGCGCTGACCAGGGCCAATATGATTGAACGGGCGCACGCGAATCACACGCAGCCCGTGGCTGTAGTACCACTGGCCGGCCAGCAGATCTTGCGCCGCCTTCGATACGGCGTAGGGGTTGGCTGGCCGCAGCGGCGTGGCCTCGTCGACAGGAATATCTGCGGGCTGCACCATGCCGTAGACCTCGTTGGAGCTAACGACCAGCACCAGCGGGTCAAGCTCGGCGGCGGCGATGGCCTGGAACAGATGCAGCTGGCCGAGCACGTTGGTGTTGAGCGTGCCCTCGGGGTCGGCAAACGAGGCGGGCACAAACGACTGTGCCGCCATATGAACGATCATATCCGGTCGGGCCTGGGCCACAGCGGCGTTCACCGCGTCACGATCAAGCAGATCGGCGGTGACGCTTGGCAGCTGCGGGTGGGCGGCGCGCCCAAGCGCCCACAGCTCCCACGATGTGATGTGCTGTAGGTGGGCGACCAAATGTTGGCCAACGAAGCCGCTGGCTCCAGTGATGAGTACACGTGTCATAGCGGCAAATATACTGCGAGTTGGAATTCTGTGCAACCATTATGCTGGGCTGATCTAAACGCGCAGCCGCTCCAGCAGCCGCATGGCCGTTGGAGCGGTTGCGTTGTTCCAGGGGCTGTGGCGCTGCTACGTGATGCTGCGCACCACCTCGACGCCGTTCGCGGCCATGTGGTGCAGAAAAACCACGTGGTGGAAATCGCCAGGATGCGCCGGGATGCCTAGCTCGCGGGCCACGCTCAGCGGGGTGTCGTAGGTGTCAACGCAGTCGGCGGCCAGCACGACGCGGCGGTTAACAATGTTGCGCGCGTTGCCGTCGAGGCGCAGGAACATGGCCAGCTGGTAGGTGCACAGGTCCGAGCAGTCGCCGGTGACAATGTAGGTGTCAACCTCGGGATGCGCTGCGACCCAGGCGGCGAACTCGGTGCTCAGCGCCGCGCTCAGCGAGTTTTTGGGAAAGATGGTGAACGTGTCGCTGAACGGGAGCTGGAGCAGCTCGGGCGCGGTTTCGGCCTCGTGGGTGCCGCGCACGCAGTGGGACGGAAACGCGCCAAACTCCACCGCGTCCTGCGGATGGGCGTCCTGGGGCAGCAGGAAGTGGCGCACGCCAGCGGCATGGGCGCGCTGGAACAGCGCGACGGTTGGGGCGACGATGTTCTGCACGCGCTCGCTGGCCAGCGGCCCCTCGGTGCAGAAGCCGACGATCACATCAACGCAGGTGACGGCGACGCTCTCGGGGCTATCGAACACCAGATCGTCGAGGGCCAGGGTGGGCAGGTTGGCGTACCAGGCGTCCAGGTGCTCCAGAAACGCTTGACTGGTCGCAGCGAGTGATTCAACAGCCATGATGCTTGCTCCTTGCCAGCCTGTGCGGCTGACATGTTGTAGTACCAATTCCCGTGGAGCGGGTGCAGGGTGGAACCCTGCCGGGGGCTTGGGGCTGCGCCCCAAACCGCCTGTCCATGTAGCGTATCCAACGTAATTGGTATGCTGTACGAATGTTCGATGATTAGTAGTCGACAGGGCGTAGATAGTACTCGCCGATGGCCGTGCTGGAGAGCATCGCCGTGCTGGGCAGATGGCGCTTCCAGTGTGTTGAGTTGACGCGGCGCTGTACAATCGCCACCTCGGCCGGGTCGAAGCCGCGCTCGGTCAGCTGCTCGGGGCGGTAGCCGTTGAGCAAGAAGGCTAAGATGCGGTCGGCCTTGCGGTAGGAGATGCCGAAGTCGGCCTCGTCGGTCTGGCCCACCACGAGGTCGGCGGAGGCGGGCTTGTGCACGATCACCTCGGGCACCCCGATGGCGCTGGCTAGCTCCCAGACCTGTGTTTTGAACAGATCGCCGAGCGGGTTGACCGGCGGTGAGTCATCGGCGTGCCAGGTGTAGTAGCCAAAGAGGCGCTCGGTCTTGTTGCCGGTGCCGATGGGAATGCAGCCCATTTTTTGCGACTGGTCGAAGAGCACGATCATGCGCATGCGCGCCATCACGTTGCCGCGGCGGCGTCCGTCGGCGTCCGGCTCCAGCGCTAGATAGCCATCGACCGCCTGCGTAATCTCGACGGTGCGGTGCTCGATGCCGAGATCGTCGATCACCAGCTGCGCATGGTCCAGGCTCTCCTGCGATGAGGTGCGGTAGGGCATGCGCACCGCTAGCACGTTCTCTGGCCCAAAGGCGCGCGCGCACAGATAGGTCGTCAGGGCCGAGTCGACACCGCCGGAGAGGCCGACGACAACCTGCTTGAAGCCGCGCCGGAAGGTGACCTCGTCGCGCAGGAACTCGATCAGCCAGGTGAGCGCGAGGTCGGTGTTGAGCTGTAGCGGCTCGTCGCTCTCCGGGTCGAAGCGTGGGGCGCGGATGACCGGAAACGTTGGGTTGCTGCTGCTGGCGGCGTTGCCGCTGCGGTGCTTCTCGCCCTCGCTGTCGATCACGCGATGCTGCGAGGTGGAGTCGGTCAG
>JABXJS010000186.1 GCA_013538855.1 Herpetosiphonaceae bacterium | reverse complement strand
CCGTAACGGCCATCTACGGCATGGTTCGGGCTATCCCGCTCGCACCGTACCGACCCTACACGCCACCCGAGCCAATCCTGTGATCTACTGAGTATGTGTCCGTGCACACACTGGGCCATGAGCTGGCGGTGCGAGCGAGTGCTCACGCACGCTGGCGCGCAGCTGGATCGAGGGGCTGCGCGCCAGCCCTCAGTGCTGGCGGGCTTGAACCAAGCGCCAGCATGGGCAGGTGCGCGCAGCGGGTTTTGATGACGGAATGATCAGCGGGAGCGCGGCAGGCTAGGCGAAGCGCTGGGCAAGTACCGCCAGCTGCTCATCGGGCATACGCTCGCCGTGGAGCGTGGAGAGATAGCCAGGGTACACACTGAGGTCGATGGTCTCGTGGGCGACCGTCTGCCCGATTGTATAGATGGGATAGAGCTTGATGTGGGCATGGTCGATCTCCATGCCTTCCATCACCATGCATGTGCGCAGCGCGCCAAGCTTGTGATCAATCAGGCGGCCGACGCTGCGTGCCGCCAGCAGCAGCCGTGAGTATGCGACCTCGGGCATCTCAAAGACATAGCTTGATGTATGCACTTTGGGAATCACGAGCGCCTGGCCACGCACCGAGGGGAAAATATCGAGAAACGCGTAGTGGTGCACGTCCTCATAGATGGCGTGCGATGGAATTTTGCGGGCGATGATGTTGCAGAAGAGGCAGTGTTCCACACAGATGTCCTTTCATTTGAGCAATGTAGCTGTGTCAGCTACTCATTCGTGCATTCGGATACAAAATAGGTCTTGATGAGCGCCTCAATGTTGCTTGGGACTTGGATCGCCTGCTGCGCGCCACGACGCTTGAGCGTGAGCGTATTTGACGCAACCTCGCGCGATCCAATGATCAGTTTATACGGAATGCCATAGAAGTCGGCAAGCTTGGCCTTCTCGCCCAACGATTTATTCACGCGGTCATCGTAGAGCGTGGCGTAGCCATGCTGCTGCAGCGTATCGTAGGCTTGATCGGCTACGCGCAGCTGCTGCGGATCATCGGCGTCCAACACACAGATGGCGACATCAAACGGCCGAATGCTCGCAGGAAAGCCGATACCTAAATCATCTCTGTAGACATCCATCACCGCATGCAGGCAGCGCTGGATACCAAACCCGTACGTGCCCAGCAGCACCGGCGCGCGCTCCTGCTCGCCCTGATAGTGGACTGCGCCGAGCGCCGCATGTTCAAAGATGAAGTACATCGCCACGCTCGACGCAGTGCTTGGCTGCGAATCCGCTGGCGTGGCGTAGCGCGCAGCATCGGCATCGAGCACAACTTTGGTTTCGCCCTCGGCGCACGGAACTAAAAAATCAACGTAGTGATTATTACTTTTGCTGACTCTGACTGTTGGTAAGCCGATGCGCTTAAAAACTGCCGCTGCGGTCGCTTCAAAAAGCGCAGCCGAGCCATAGAGCGACTCCCATGATGCATCGATCGACACCATATCGCACATTAAGAACTGGCGGGTGCGCAGCAGGCCCTTGGGCTTTTGGATATTGCGGAACTTATCGGCAATTTGAAACCAGCGCACCGGCAGATTGCGATACGAGAGCAGGGTGTGGCGCGCCAGCTCTAGAAAGACCTCTTCATTTGTGGGCGTGACAATAAAGCCATCGAGGCCGTTTGTCAGCTCTAGCAGCTCGCTGGCAAATACATCGGCGCGGCCGGTTGCCGCCAACAGCCGCCGCTCCTGGAGCAAGGGCAGGTACACCTCATTGAAGCCGTGCTTCTCGGCCTCTGCGCGAATAATAGCGCAGATTTTATCGACAATCCGCTTGCCAACGGGCAAAAAGATCGGCAGACCGGCGTTTAAGAAATGCACAAAGCCTAAATTTTCTAGAATTTTGTATGTCTGAGTGGCTTGCCACTCGTTCGTAACGGTATATTTCTCTTGAAAGAGCTGTTTGGCAACTCTCATTCGTTCCACCTCAAGCATATGAACGCATGGCGCGCCATGCACCTACAACCGCCGCTAGCCGCTACAGCGCCGTACAATCGCTGACGTGGCGCACGAGCTGCTCGGCGGCAATGACTTCTTTCTCACCGCTGCGCCACTCTAGCTCGACGGTGCCAGCCTGGAGTGTTTGGCCGCCGACGATGAGCTTAAGCGGCACGCCAAGCAGGGCGCTGTCGTTGAACTTTGTGCCAGGCGATACATCGCGATCATCAAGCAGAACATCAACTCCGCTGGCGCGCAGCTGCGCGTACAGGTGATCGGCGATCTCACGGACGGCGGCGTCGCTATAGCGAATGGGAATGATGCTCGCCGCGCAGGGGCTGACCTGCTGGGGCCAGATGATGCCAGCTGAGTCGTGATGCTGCTCGATCAGCGTGGCGAGCATTCTGCTGACGCCGATCCCGTAGCAGCCCATAATCACCGGCGTGTCGTGGCCGTCGAGGTCCTTGAAGGTGAGCTGCATGGCCGCCGAGTAGCGCGTGCCAAGCTGGAAAATATGCCCGATCTCGATGCCTGTCTGTATCTGCTCTGCGGCGAGCGGGCCGGACCAATCCTCGAGCTTGTGCGGCGTGCCATCGGCGGCGACAACAAACTTATCCTCGCCAGCGGCGGCAGGGGCGATAAACTCCTCCGAGAAGGCCCCGCCGATCTCGCCGGTGTTGGCCTTGATCGGCAGCGCATTGATCTGCAGGCGCTCGAAGATGCGCACGTAGGCTGCGCGCATGGCGCTGTAGCTAGCTTTGGCGCTGGCATCTGTGGCGTCGAAGCTATAGGCATCTTTCATTAAGAACTCTTTGGCGCGCAGCAGACCGCCGCGTGGCCGCAGCTCATCGCGAAACTTGGTGCCAAACTGAAAGAGCGTGAACGGCAGCTGCTTGTATGAGTTCAGCCGCGGCTTGACCAGGCTCACGATCAGCTCTTCGTGGGTTGGGCCGAGGCAAAACTGGCGCTCGCTACGGTCAGTGAGCTTGTACATCTCTTGGCCGTAGATGTCCCAGCGCCCGCTCTCTTGCCATAGGCTGGCAGGCTGCATGATCGGCAGCAGCACCTCGGCGGCCCCGGCGCGCTCCAGCTCCTCGCGAATGACCTGCTGAATGTTGCGCAGCACCTTGGCCCCCAGCGGGAGCAGGCTGTAGTGGCCGGCGACCACCTGCTGGATCAACCCAGCGCGCAGCGCCAGGTCCATGCTGGCGGACTCGGCCTGCTTGGCGGACTCTTTATAGGTGTGAATAAAGCTCTGCGAAAATCGCATGGTGATCTCCTTTGGTTCAACGTTGGCTATTGCAGCGGAGCAGCTGCGCATCCGCCTGGCTGGCTTGGCTGAGCGGATGCGCGCATCGAGCAGGGCCGGACTAGCCGACGGCGAGCTGCGCGTCATGCTGGCGCTCACGGGCGCGCTCGCGGGTGTTCCACTCCATCAGCTCGGTGATGGTTGGCTCGACGATCTCGGTGCTCTGGGCGTTGGGCAAGAAGAAGCTCGCGAAGCAGCGTGTGGCCATGGCTGCGGCCAGCTTGGCGGCCTCGGGATTTTTGTACAGCTCATGGCCGCCGTTGGGTATCTTGTAGGTTTGGCGCAAGATCGCCTGGTTGTTGCGGTAGGCGGTGTGATAGTCGGCGATGTTCACCCACTTATCGTTTTCGGCGACAATCAGGTAGGTCGGCGCGACAAGCTGGTCGATATCGCGCTGCGTGCCGCTGAGCGAGTGCCAATCCTGCGCCTGCAAATCGTGCATAAACGGGTCGGCGTCGATCATATGCTTGATGGCTTTGACGACGCCATAGCGATGCTGTGGATCGCGCAGCAGGAGCTGAATATCTTGCCCGGTTACCGCATAGATTGTGCTGCCGGCATCGACAACGCCAAGCATGGACACATAGCAGTCGATGGGCTGCTGCTGCAGCGCCATATAGCGCAGCAAGATGCGGCTGCTGATGCTGATGCCGAGCAGTCCGACGCCTGCGCTTGCGTTGAGCTGCTGGCTGGCGTGGACAAACTCAAGCACCGCCTGGCAGTCGGCCAGCGCCTGCGACAGCGTAAAGTCAGCGAAGTTGCCGAAGCTGTTGCCCTGGTGGTTGGTAAAATCGAAGCGCAGCACGCGAAAGCCATTGTTGACGAAGTAGATCATCGGCAGCATGTTCAGGCGCACCGTGCCCTCGAACTGCGGCGGAATAACGATGAGCGGGCTGTCGGCGTCGATATAGTTGTACACGCAGTGGATCGCGTGGCCCTGGCTGTTGGTGATGGTGAAAATTTCTTCTTTGATATCTTTGATCATGGCACGGTTCTCCTTTGCGGATGCGTGGCACACAGGGCGGCCTTGCAGCCTGTGCAGGCTGCAAGGCCGCCGCGCTCGCGTGATTAGCTATTCGGGCGGGCCTGGTCGCTGTAGGCGCGGTCGATCTTGAGGGCGCAGCCGCGCGACTCGACCTTTTGTACACGGCGGACAATCTCGATGCCTGGCCCGTGCTTGCCGCAGGCGCACGCTCCAGCGGGCGTGAGGCGGGCGAAGTCGTCGGTTAAGATAAAGCCAGGGTAGCTAGTTGGCGTTGGATCGAGAAACGCCAGCAGTCCCATCTGGCCTGGCGCGACCGGCTGCAAGGACTGCGGGTCGAGGATGAGCACGTGCAGCCAGGGCGGCACATGCTTGACGCGGTGGGCGCACTCGGCGACGAGCGTGTTCAGCTCGACCATGTTGAAGCAGTCGCGGAAGTGCTGTGGCTGCATGCCGCGCAGGCGCGTTTGCAGGCGGGCCTCGAACTCGGCGCGGGAGATGGCCGAGCCAGAGAAGCGCTTCCAGCCGCCGGCGGTCACCACCATCAGCCGCTCGCAGCCCTCGACAGACAGATCGTGCTCGACCATGTAGTCGATCAAGTGCAAAAACATTACTGGCGCGCCGATCAGCAGCGTGTGCTGATAGCGCTGCTTGACGCTGTGCAGGCGCTCTAGCAGTGCGGCGGGCCGGAACTGGCCATCGACAACGTAGTTCTCGGTTGGAAACACGAGGTCGGTGGCTCCCATCACATACGAGAACCAGAGGTCTTGCGCCTCGGCCTGCGACGGCCCCAGGTGCAGGCAGTAGGCGTCATCGACCATGAGCACCTGCTCGATCGACGACTGAACCGAGCCGAGGAAGCGGCACAGCGTGGTCTCATCGCGATAGATCTTGCTGATCGAGCCTTGCGTGCCTGAGCTGACGCAGGTTTTGACAATCGACTCGGGCGGGCTGCTGAGCACGGTGCTGAGCTTAAACTGTGTGGACGTAATCAGCGGAATGCGCGCCAGATCGGCGATAGAGCTGAAGGTGCTCGGCGCACCGCCGACCCGCTCGCAGTAGCGGCGATAGGCTGCGTTGTAGGTGTAGTGATGCTCGAACGCCGCTGTGATCAGCCGCAGCTGTAGCTCCTCGACCGTGGCTTGATCCCACGTGTAGAGATCATCGGCCTGAAAGACGACATCATCGAGCAGGCTGATGGCTGGCAGCGCTTGAAACGCTACCGCTGGCTGGATCAGCGCATCCGCGCGCTCTGGCTGGGTTGTGGCGTGCTGTAGACTCATTTACTGGCGCTTTCCTAACACAAACAGGTTATTGCCACGGGCGACGACATCTGGCTCCTCAAGGGTGGCGCGCTCCAGGCGGTAGATGCGCTCGAAATTCTCCGCGTCAGACAAAATATCCGCGAGCGCGGCGGTCGAGCCTTGGAGCTGCGTCTCCTGCATGCCAGGGTAGATCAAGGACGGGAAGCCGGTGAGCGTCGTGACCGTAAGGCCGTTGCGCTGATACAGCTCGCGCATGCCGCTGGGCGTGAACACGTGCATGTAGGGCATGGTGCTGGTGAAGCGGCCCTGGTTGGAGCGGGCGGGCTGCTCGGCCTCATCGAGATTGCCGACGAAAATATTGAAGAACATATTGTGGTACTTGCTAGGCACAAACGAGAGCAGCATACCGCCAGGCTTGAGCAGTGCTGCTAGCTGGCTAACGACCGTCTCGACCGATTGAACGAAGCCTAGCACATTGTGGAAGTTGAACACCAGATCGAACGCTGCGGACTCGAGCGCGGCCGAGACCTCTTCGAGCTTGCCATTGCGAACGCTCAGCCGATCGGCAAAGCCACCGGCGACGGCTTTCTCCACCGCCTTCTGTGACATCGCGCTCGATAGATCGTAGAGCACGCCCTGGGCTTGGGGATAGGCTGCGAGGATTGCGGCCGTCCAGCGGCCGGTGCCGCCGCCAGCGTCGAGAAAGCGGAAGTTCGGCGGCAGCAGCTGCAGAACTTTCGTGTTGAACACATCCCAGAGCAAGCGATCCGACAAGCGCCAGTACACCTGCTCCTCGACCAGGTCGTACTGGTCGGCCTTATGCGCGAAGTAGTCCAAAACCTCGGACTCGTATAGCTGATTGTACATGGTCATAGTGTGTGCTCCCAGTGTGTATAAATATGCTGCGCTTTGCAGCGTTCTTCTAGAAAGGCGGTTGGCAGATTGGTGATCGCGTTCAGCAGCTGCGCGAGCTTGATCGAGCCGCGTATTTCAGACAGGTAGTGCGAGATACCGACCGCGTTCAGCGGGCTGGCTTGCAGCTGAGCGATGAAGGCGGGATTGTGCTGCTGCGCATACTCTGAGCCTTGAAAGTGCAGAATGCCGGTCAAATAGGTGTCGCAGCCTTGGATATGGGCCTGCTGGAGCCAGGCGATATTGTCGCCGCCGCCAGCGATGACGGCGATGCGCCGGATCGAGTCGTGGGCGTGGCGCGTCTGCATGCCGCCGAGCTGAAAGGTGGCCGCGACGAGGGTGCGAAACTCGGCGAAGCAGAGCGGCTGGTCGCTTTCGACCACGTAGCCAAACGCTCGACCGTGGGCATCGGCCATGGACGCGCTGATCGAGAACGGCAGCGCGCGCGCCAGCTCAAGGCTCGGAGCGCAGGCGGGATGGTTATCGTGGGCCGCATGGGCGCAGTAGAGCGAGATACGCCGCTCGCGCAGCGCCGCGATGAGCCTGTCCGAAATTGGTGTAAAGCCGACGCCTAGCTCCTGCCAGTCCAGCGGGTGCTTCACAATCAAAAGTGCGTCGCGGGCCTCCTCGGCAGCGAGGTGCTCCAGCAGGTCATCGCTGGGAAAGGCCGCGCAGTAGAGCGTTGCAATATCGGTGCTGAAGTCGAGCATCAGGCCGCTGGTTTTGTGCAGGTACTGTGGTACAAAGCGTTGGGCAGCGTTGGCATCGACGGCCTGCAGGATATCCACAATGAAATCGGGATAGCGTTTATAGGTAAAAAATGTGTCGAGCTGCTCAACAAGTGGCGATAGCTGCATAGCATAGTCCTTGGGCGAGGTCGCCTATGGGATTGTTACCATCCCATTGAAGCGCGGCAGAATCTGGCAATCGCGAACATCGTTGTGGGTGACGAGCCAGCAGATGTAGCGCTCGATGCCCAGGCCGAAGCCGGCTGTCTGCAAGGGCTGAAGCTCGCGCATTTTGCAGTACCAGTCGTAGGCGGCGGCGTCGACGTTGTGGAACTCCAGGGCGGCGTAGACCTCGGCGGCGGTGGCGTGGCGCTCGCCGGAGCCAACGACTTCCCCGAGGCCGAAGAGCAGGTCGGAGGCTTTGGCCTTGCGCTGCTCTTGGTCGGCGAATGCCTGATAGAACGGCACGGCGAGGTGATCCTGCTCAGTGAGCCACACGAAGCCGCCGAAGTGCTCGATCAGCGCCTGCTCGCCACGGCGGGTGAGGACGCGATAGCCAGGCTCGCAGTGCTTGACCAGCGCCGGATCAGCGTTGAGCAGCTCGACGGCTGCGTCGAGGGTGATGCGCGGGAAGGGCCGCTTAAGATTGAGCAGCTGGTCGATGTGCGCGGTGCTCTTGGCGAAGCGTGCGACCGTCGCGCCGCACTCGGCCATGATGTCGCTGGTCATGGTCTGCACGTACTGCTCGACGAGGCCCATCACATCGTCGATGGAGCCGACGATCTCGGCCTCGCTGTGGTAGAACTGGCAGAGGTGCGTCTCGTCGGCGCTCTCGCCGCGGAAGCTGGGCATGAGATAGTACGCGCCAACGTGATTGAGGCGACAGCCATACTCCAGCATGAACTGCATCGAGTCGGCGAGGTAGGTATCCACGCCAAACAGATCGATCTTAACCGGCAGCGAGTCGCTGCCAAGGCCCATCGGGCTGGAGATCGAGTGGGTGGTGATTGGCAGGTGGATGGTGCGCAGCCCCTGCGCCGAGAAGAAGCGCGATGTGCTGCGCGTGATCGCATCCTGTAGCTCGACCAGCGCCTTGTACCACGGGTCCTGCATAACGGTGATAAAATGGTCGTTCATATTCATCCAGCTCTGGCGGCGGACATCTAAAACTTGCATTGCAAACCTCTCAGCAAAGTACTACCAATTCACGTTGGCTCCCCAGCTGCGGTGGGTGGATGTGGGGCGCAGCCCCACGGCCCCGGCAGGGTTGACCCTGCGCTTTGCGTTGGCTCCCCAGCTGCGGTGGGTGGATGTGGGGCGCAGCCCCACGGCCCCGGCAGGGTTGACCCTGCGCTTTGCGTTGG
>JABXJS010000185.1 GCA_013538855.1 Herpetosiphonaceae bacterium | reverse complement strand
CCTGAGCCACCGACCAACGCGCCGCTGCCGACGATCACGCCCGAGACGCCAGCGCCGACCACGGCCGTGCCGGTGGAGCCAACCACGGCTGTGCCAGATCAGCCCACCAGCCCGCCTGCGCCAACCGAGCCGCCGGCGGAGCCAACCGCCGCCCCGCCGCCCACCGAGGCGGCTCCGCCCACCGAAACGCCCGGTGGACTGGTCGAGCGCGTGCTGCTGTTTTACGCCGACCCATCCGGCATGCTGCTGGTGCCCGTCACGCGCCAGATCGACGCAACGCGCCAGCCGCGCACCGCCGCGATCAGTCAACTGATCGCTGGCCCACGTGGCGCACTGCGCCGCCTGGTGCCGCCGGAGACGCGCCTGCTGAGCTTGAAGATCGCGGATGGCCTCGCCGTGGCCAACTTCAACCAGCTGCCCACCTATGGCTCAAGCGACTACAGCGACCTGGGCATACGCTCGGTGCTGCTGGCGCTCACCGAGTACCCTGATGTGACGCAGGTGCAGCTTCAGGTCAACGGGGCCAACATCGGCGCGCCGCGCTACCGCCCGAGCGTCAACGCCGACAACCCGCTCAACCTCGACGGCCAGTACAGCACAACATCGTTCCTGCCGCTCTACTTCCCCGCCGCCAGCACCGGCCAGATGGTGCGCGTCATACGTCTGATCCCGCGCACCAGCGCCGAGGCGCGCGCCACCATCGAGCAGATGATTCGCGGCGCAGGCGTGTACCGCGACGTGCTGCAGCAGCCGATTCCAGCCAGCACCAGCGTGCAGCGCCTCGTCATCAGCGACGGGCTAGCCCAGATCGACCTCAGCCGCGAGTTTTTGCAGACCAGTGATCGCCAGGCCGCCGTCGACTCGCTGACGCTTGCCCTGACCACCTTCAGCAGCGTCAGCCGCGTGCAGATCAGCATCGAAGGCACGAGCCTTGATCAATTTTGGGGCAGCGCCTACAGCGGAGCGCTGCGCCGACCAGCTCTCAACAGCGAGTAGAAAACAGAGTACAATACATCTGTTCTGATGGCGTGAGTGGCACGCTAGATTAGCGCTGGATGGGGGTTTTTCGCATGGGCGAACGCAAAACACTAGTGTTGGTTGATGGTCACGCATTGGCATTTCGGGCCTTTTTTGCGCTTAAGGATACGGGCATGGCTGTGCGCGCCACCGGCGAGCCGACCTACGCCGTCCAAGGCTTCATGCAAATTTTGCTCAACTTGCTGCGCCAGTACACACCAGCCTATGTCGCTGTCGCCTTCGATGTTGGCCGCACCTTCCGCGACGATCTCTACGCCGACTACAAGGCTGGGCGCGCCGAGACACCGGCCGAGTTCCATCCGCAGCTTGAGCGCATCAAGCAGATCATCGCCGCGCTCAACATTCCGATCTTCACCGCCGACGGCTACGAGGCCGACGATGTGATCGGCACGCTGGCGCGCCAGGCCGAGGAGCAGGATGTCAACACGATGATCATCACCGGCGACACCGACACGCTCCAGCTCGTCAACGACTACACCGCCGTCCTGCTGGCCAACCCCTACGGCCGCAGCACCGTCACGCTCTACAACGAGGAGCAGGTGCGCGAGCGCTACAGCGGCCTGCGGCCCAATCAACTTGCCGACCTGCGCGGCCTCAAGGGCGATACATCGGACAACATCCCCGGCGTCAAGGGCATCGGCGAGAAAGGTGCCATCAACCTGCTGCTCGAGTTCGACACCGTCGAGGGCATCTACGCAAACCTTGATGCGGTGCAGAAGCGCTACCGCACCAAGCTCGAAGACCAGCGCGAGATGGCCCTGTTCAGCAAGCATCTAGCGACAATCGTCACCGCAGTGCCGATCACGCTCGACTTGGCCGCCACCGTTGTGCACGACTACGACCGCACCCACGTGCTCGAAATCTTCCGCGAGCTAGAGTTCCTGAAGCTGGTTGATAAACTGCCCACTGCCGGCGGCGCGCCCGAGGTGATTACAATGCCGGTCAGCGCCGATAATCCGCTCCAGATGGGCATGTTTCCTAGCGCCGCTCCGGCCAGCGCTGACGCGAGCCAGTCGCAGTACACGATCGTTGACACCGCAGCGGCGCTTGCCGAGCTGGTGCAGGTGCTGCAGGATGCGCCGGTTATCGCCTTCGACACCGAGACAAACACCACGCATCTGTTTGGGCCAGATGATCCGGCGGTGTGCGGCATCTCGCTGGCGATAGCGCCGGGCCAGGCGTGGTACATCCCGATTGGCCACCGCCAGGGCCAGCAGCTCAGTGTCGCCGAAGTGCGCAGCGCGCTCCAGCCGATCTTCGCCGATGCGCAGAAGCACATCATTGGGCACAATGCCAAGTTCGACATCGAGGCGTTCAGCCTGATCGGCCTTGAGCTAGCCAACGTGAGCTTTGACACCATGATCGCCGCCGCCCTGCTTGGCGAGCGCCAGGGGCTGAAGGATCTCGCCTTCAGCAAGCTGCGCGACGACAGCGGCCAGCCGATCGAGATGACGCAGATCGAGACGCTGATCGGGCGCGGCAAGCAGCAGATCACCATGGACGCCGTGGAGATCAGCGCCGCCGCCGACTATGCCGCCGCCGACGCCGACATGACTCTGCGGCTGATGCAGGCGCTGGCACCAAAGCTCGCCGCCGAGCCAACGCTACAGGGCGTGTTTGAATCGATTGAGCTGCCGCTTATCCCGGTGCTCATCGACATGGAGCGCCATGGCATCGGCATCGACCGCCAGCAGCTCACGCAGCTCGAGCACGATCTCGGCGCAACGCTGAGCGAGATCGAGCAGACCATCGGCCAGCACACCGATACGCTGATCAACATCCAGTCGCGCTACGACCTCAACGACCTGCTCTTCCGCACGCTGGGCCTGCCGACCAGCGGCCTCAAGCGCCTTAGCGGCACCACCAAGACCGGCGGCACCGTCTACTCCATCACCGCCGATGTGCTCGAGAGCCTTCAGGAGTACGACGAGAGCGGCGTGGTCGCGCTAATTATGCGCCACCGACGGCTCAGCAAGCTCAAATCAACCTACGTTGATACGCTGCAGAGCCTGACCAACCCGCGCACGCAGCGCGTGCACACCGTCTTTCGCCAGATGGGGGCCGAGACTGGCCGCCTTTCGTCGGACAGCCCGAACCTGCAAAACATCCCCGTGCGCACCGAGGAGGGCCGCGAAATTCGCCGCGCCTTCGTCGCCGAGCCAGGCTATCAACTGCTTGCCGCCGACTACTCGCAGATCGAGCTGCGCGTGCTGGCCCACATTACGCAAGACCCGACGCTGATCGAGGTGTTTCAGACCGGCCAGGACATCCACGCGGCCACAGCAGCCCGCCTGTTCAATGTACCAATGGATGCCGTCAGTAAGAACCAGCGGCGCATCGCCAAAACCACCGTTTTTGGTATCATTTATGGTATCAGCAGCTTTGGCCTTGCTGCCCGCACCGAGCTATCGCGCACCGAAGCACAGCAGATGATCGACGCCCTCTTCGCCCAGTACCCAGGCATCAAAGAGTACATCCAGCAGACCTTGGATACCGTCCAGCGGCAGGGCTACGTCGAGACGCTGTTTGGCCGTCGCCGCTACTTCCGTGAGCTGGTCGAGGGCAGCGCCAGCGGCGCACGACGCCAGGCGGCCGAGCGCGAGGCGATCAATGCGCGCATCCAAGGCACCGCTGCCGATCTGATCAAAATTGCCATGGTCCAGCTACACAAGGCCGTTTGCGCCCAGTACCCAGCCGCCCGCATGCTCCTACAGGTGCACGACGAGCTTGTGCTTGAAGTGCCCGACGCCGACATCGCCGCCGTCGCCGCGCTTGTGCAGCAAACTATGGAGGGCGTGTACCCCGAGCTGCGCGTGCCGCTACAGGTCAACATCGAAGCCGGGCCGAACTGGGATGATCTCAAGCCTTTATCCTAAATAAAGGAGAGGAGCGTAGGAATGGTCGAACGGTTGCGAATGTCCGAGGCACCGCTGATCTTGCTGGTCGATGATCAGCCCTCCAACTTGGTGCTGCTGCAGCAGATGGTGCGCTGGGTCGGCTACCGTACCTGCGAGGCGCAGACCGGCCAGCAGGCGCTTGAGCTGGTGGAGACAGCCCAGCCCGATGTGGTCGTGCTGGATATTTTGCTGCCGGATATGGACGGCTTCAGTGTCCTGCGCGCCATCCGCGATAATCCCACGCTGAGCTATATCCCGGTGATTATGATCACAGCGCAGGAGCAGGCCAGCGCCCGCCAGCGCGCCTACATCGAGGGGGCCGATGACTTCTTGCTCAAGCCGATCGAGAGCGAAACGCTGCGCGCCCGCCTGCGCGTTGCCGTGCACCTGAAGCGCACGCTCTCGCGGGTTGAGATGGAGCGCGAGCGCTTCGCGTTTATCGCCTCGCTCAGCCGCGAGCTTGGGCAGATCGACTCGCTGATGGATATGCTGGAGCACATTGTCACCGTCTGCACCAACACGCTCCATGCCCACCACGGCAACCTGATTGTGCTCCGCGAGACAGGCGAGCACGTCGATGTGCTCACCGCGTCGCATCAGGTGCGCCTCAACATCGACGATGTCCACCGCGTGCTGGCCCATGGCGCTGCTGGTCACGTGATCAAGACGGGCAAAAGCCTGTGCATCGACAACATCCAAACCGACCCACACTGGCTACAGATCGAAGGCTCGACCGTCTCGCAAGGCTCGGCGCTGCTGGTGCCGCTTGGCGACATCGAAGATCCGCTCGGCGTCCTGGCGATCTACCACAATCAGATCTGCTACTTCACACCTGAGGACCAAGACCTGCTCGAGCTTGTCGCGCGCCAAATTACCGGGCTGCTGCGGCAGGCGCGGCTGCGCGATGAACAAAATGTGCTCACGCAGCAGCTCCAGCAGCAGGCGCGTCAGCTGCGGCTGGTCAACAGCCTCGCCCAAACGCTGAGCGGCAACCTCGACCTGCCCATGCTCTACGAGGCGATCAACCAGCAGATGCGCCTGCTGCTCGGCGATGTGGCGACCGGCTGGTTTGCCATCAACGACGATGTGAGCATGGCGTACTCATCGGTCGCCCAATCCATCCAGTCGCCGCTCGATGCCGCTACGCTCAAGACCGTGCTGGAGATGGCGCAGCTTGAGCGCACCACTCGCGTCGCGCTCAACAGCCTGCCGCCGATCAGCATCGTGGCCCAGCTGCTAGGCTCAGAGTACAGCGGGGCGATTGCCGTGCCGCTGCATCATCAGGGTACCACGCTGGGCATCCTGATGATCGCTGTGCGCCAGCGCCAGTTCACCAAAGAGGAAGAGTCGCTGCTCGAGATGGCGCGTCCGCACTTGGCTGTGGCCATGGCCACCGCGCAGACGATCGCTGACCGCGAGGCGCGCCAGGCCGAGCAGGCCGAGCTGGTGCATCTGCGGCATATGGCCGAGCTAGCAGGCCAGATGGCGCATCATTTCAACAACCTGTTTGCCGCCATTCTTGGCAACACACAGCTGGCCGAGCTTGACGCCGTCAACGAGGATCAGCAGATGCTGCTGGCCACAGTCGTCGAGCAGGTGCGCGATGGTGCCGCGATGATCCGCCGCCTGCACCTGCTCAAGGGCGGCGAGCGCATTCCACCAAGCTTCGCGCTGGACCTCGCCGAGACGATGCCGGTGATTCTTGACCATCTAGAGCACACAAACGCCATCCCGCACATCACCAACCTCGACATCCCAGCCGGGCTGATGATCCTTGTGCACGAGCGCGAGCTGATCACCCTCTGCAGCGAGCTGATCAGCAACGCGCTGGAGGCTGGAGCCGACCCGCAGCAGATCCACATTCGCGCCTGGGACACAAAACACTACGTTGCGATGGCGATCAGCGACAGCGGCCACGGCATTGATGAGCAGCAGCTCAACAGCATTTGGCGGCCATTCTGGACCACCCATGGGCCGCAGCGGCTTGGCCTAGGGCTGCCGATCTGCTCGGCCGTGATGTGGCGGATGGGCGGACGCATCAACATCACGACCAACGCGCCAGCGCCTGGTATGACCGTCACCCTACAGTTTCCCAATGCCACAGGAGCCTCCGCATGACCCACGCAGCACCGCTCGTGCTCGCCCTCGATATTGGCTCATCGTCCGTGCGCGCCATGCTCATCGACGCCACCAGCGGCCACGATGCTAGCCCCGTCTCCCAGATCAGCTACAGCCTTCAGACGACCGCCGACGGCGGAGCCGAACTCGACGCCCCGGCGCTGCTCGACGCTGTCGGCACATGCCTTGACGCGCTGTTTGAGCAGCAGCCGACGCCAGCCGATAGCATAGTGCTCGTGGCCTGCGCAACCTTGGCCGGCAACCTGCTTGGCGTTGATGAGCACAATCAAGCCTGTACGCCGATCTGGACTTGGGCCGACACCCGGGCGCGCAATGTCACCCAGGCGCTGCGCGCGGCCTGGGATGCCGCCGCTATTTGGGAGCGCACTGGCTGCCCAATCCACAGCGCCTACCTGCCTGCGCGGCTCATTTGGCTCCAGCAAACGAACCCAGCCCTCTTTCAGTCGGTCGCACGCTGGCAGACAATTGGTGAGTATCTGACCGGTCAGTGGACCGGCCAGCCGCTGCTCAGCATGTCGATTGCGGCCTGGAATGGGCTGCTCAATCGCCACACCGGCACGTGGGATCACGAGCTGGTAGCGCGGCTGCCGATCACGCCGGAGCAGCTAGGACAGCCCCTTCCACCAACGGCCCAAGGTGCCACACTGCGGCCCAAGCTGGCGCAGCGCTGGCCGGCCTTGCGTGCAGCGCGCTGGCTAGCGCCAGTTGGCGACGGCGTCGGCTCCAACATCGGCTGCGGCGGCATAGATGCGCAGACAGTGGTGATTAATCTTGGCACGAGCGGGGCGCTGCGAGTGCTGCTACCGAGCGGCGGGCCAATTCCGTATGGCCTGTGGCGCTACCGGGTGAGCAGCATGCAAGATCTCGTTGGCGGGGCGCTGAGCAACGCTGGCAACCTGATCAGGTGGGCGTTGGACACGCTGCGACTACCGCCGATTGATACAGCCGAGGAGCAGTTGATGCAGCGGCAGGTTGGTGCTCACGGCCTTGCGGTTGTGCCACACCTAGCAGGCGAGCGCTCGCCGCACTACGCCGATGATGCGCGCGGTATTATCGCCGGGCTGCATCTGCAAACCAGCGGACTCGATATGCTCCAGGCGCTGATGGAGGCGGTGGCGGTATCGCTGGCACAGCTCTACAGCGCGCTGCGACCGCTGCTGCCCGCCGAGCACCGCATTGTTGGCAGCGGCGGCGCACTGCGCAACTCGCCAGTCTGGCAGCAGATGATCTGTGACGCGCTCGGAGCGCCGCTCGAGCTGATCGACATCCGCGAGGCCACCATCCATGGTGTCGCCTGGCAGGCGCTGACAGCGCTCGGTCAGCGGCCCAGCCTGGCGCACACACAGCCGCTCACCAAGCAGACACGCACACCGAATCCAGCCCACAGCCGCTACTATCAAGCGCTGCAAAGCGAGCTAGAGCAGCTGCAAGCGCGCGTCGGCGCAACAGCCAAGCTGGCCTAGTGGATGCTGACCAGCACCATGGTGATATCGTCGGCCTGGGGAGCGGGGGCCGAAAAGCGGGTGATTTCGTCTTGCACAAGCTCAAGCGCCGTTGCGGTCGCGCCATCGACCGAGGCAGTAAACACCTGCGTGAGCCGCTCGTAGCCGAACAGCTCACGCTGGGCATTCATCGCCTCGATCACGCCATCGGTGAGCAGCAGCAGATGATCGCCTGGCAGCAGCTGGACGGTGGCGCTCTCGTAGGTCAGGCCCGGCGTCGCGCGCAGCGGCAGGCCAAGCGCCTCTAGCTCCAGCGTCTGACCATCGCGGTAAAGCAGGGGGAAGGGGTGGCCGGCGTTGGCAAACACCAGCGTCATCGACTGTACATCGAGCACACCATACCAAGCGGTGATCATTTGCTTGACCGATGAGTCATTATGTAAGATTGAGTTAACGTTGCTGAGCACCTGGCCCGGATCGACAACATTACGGCCCTCGGAGCGGAAGCTCGAGCGTGCCATCACCATCACGAGCGCCGCCGCCATGCTCTTGCCGGTCACATCGGCGATGACAATGCCAATGCGCCGCTCATCGAGCTGAATAAAATCGTAGAGATCGCCGCTAGTCTCCAGCGCAGGCAGCGCGCAAACGCTGAAGGAGACGCGCTGAATCTGCTGCGGCGGGTCGGGGTACAGCTGGCGCTGCAGGTCGCGGGCGATGACGACCTCCTGGCGCAGCATAGCATCGCGCATCAGCTGATGCTGGGCCACCTCGTAGCGCTGCTGCGCACGCTTAAGCGTGCGCTGATGAAACCACGAGACCAGCGAGAGCAGCAGGATAAAGCCGATAATTGGTAAAGCATTGATAAAAAATGAGAACTGCAATCCTTCAAAGAGGATAAAACATGAAACAACAACGCTAACACTTACTAAGGCTGAGGCTATTATGCCTGTATTACCAATTAAATAAGAAGCGACAAGACAGGTTAGTGCAAGGATCATTCCATATGCTAGTGGATTTCCCCCAAAAATAAACTGCGATACAAATACTACATATAGGCACAGATTAAAAAAAACAGTAAATAATGTTGTTGCTAAGACAACTTTTCCTCTCTTATTAATAAAGTGAACTGATACAAATAATGAAAGCATTAATAGGATTATCAAAAAAAAAGCGATAGATCTAGCTACTAAATCGAGTATTAGCGTTATTGCTAAGAATATAACAACAAAGTTATTAATATACTGCAAAAACAACGATCTTCTTTGAAGATCATTTTCTTCTTGGAGTGACAGTAGAATTTTATCAATTTCTAACATACAAATATCAAAATAAGATACAACCATAGATAGCTATCTATGGTTGTATCAAACTTAATCATCTATTCAGCTTAGTTATAGCCAAAGACCACTACTCTTCATTGTATCAAAGCTGCTTAGGGAATTATTGGTCTTGGCGCTCTCAGCTGCTTTCTTCACTCGATCTAGCTCATCTGCGGACAGCGAGAAGCCAGCGTTCTTAACCGTACCCTCGGGATCAGCTACTAACTTTGCTCGAAAATCATCATCTAGAACAGCACGGCCGATCAAACGCTCGAAATCAGCGCTCATACTTTCTCCTATCAGATAGTGAGACTAAAGGGTACCATAGCGCGCTTTGGTATGCTGAGGGTACGATAATCTTATAGGCTTGTCAAGAGCGACTACACAACGCTCGTTAAGCCAAATGCAACCATAGGATTAGTGTCTATGGTTGCATTCGGCTTACATAAGCAGAATGATAGAGATGATTATGTACTGTGAGTTAAGGAACATTGAGTGAATTTGCTTGCCCTAGCTTATATCTAAGCGCAATTGAGCTTTAGAACACTAGAACCACAGCGCGGCATTTGGCTCCTCAAACGCAGCATTGATCTCGCCCTGCTCCGCTTTGGCCAGGGCATGCTGAATGCGCTCAAGCTCTGCTGCGGAGAGCTTGAAGCCCTCGGTGGCAGCGGAAGGGTTGGTCAGCAGCAAGGTGCGGAACTCCGTATCGCGAATGGCCCGACCGAGCAAGCGCTCGAATTCTACGTTCACCGAAACCTCCTTAAAGCTATATGGGTGATAGAGGTCAATAAGAGTGCTACCTGCTAGAGCCAGAAGCCCTGCGTTGTGGAGCCTTGGAAGGCTGCCTGGATGTCATTCTGTTCGGCTTTGGCTAGGGCGTGCATAATCCGCTCGCGATCTGCGGGCGTCAGCTGGAACTCAGCGGTGGCGCTGGCAGGATCGGTCAACAGCTGCGTGCGAAATTCAGCATCGCGCACGGCACGGCCAAGCAGGCGTTCGAACTCTGCGTTCATACAGTCTCCTGTCTTTTGTGTGTAGATAAAAAGCCGCAGGAGTGTACACCTATCATTCAGCAAGAATAATGCTAGGTTTACACCCTTCTCCTAGTCCTTAGCTCATCTCGGGGTGCACGCGGATTGCGTGTATGCAGAGAGTACAAGAATCTTTAACGCTTGTCAAGAAATAAACATAAGTTTAAAGATGGCGCTGCACGCTAGGAGGAGCACCGCAGAATCCTACACTGTAGCGGACAACCAATGAGCGCGCCCGCCGTTAGCGCTAGAATACCAGTATAATGAGATTCTTCAGCTTGCATCTTGACAAGTGACTATTGGTCATTTATAATTGACCTCAAGTCAGTTAGGAGTAGATCATTATGGCTCGACAACGTGCAGTGAATGAAGAACAGAAACAAGCGCGGCAGCAAACACTGCTTGACGTGGCCTGGGATATGTTTCAAGAACTCTCCTACCCAGCAATCACGATCAATGCGATCGCCGAGCGCGCTGGACTGGCGAAGGGCACTGTCTATCTCTACTTTCCAACCAAAGAAGCGCTCTTTTTAAACATTCAGCAGCAGCAGCTCACCGTCTGGTTCAACACGCTAGATACACGGCTGGGCGCGCTTAACTCGCCGGCCAGCATCGATGATGTTGTGACCATCTTCTGCGAGACGCTAGAAGGCCACCCTGGCATGACCAGGCTGCTGGCCATTCTGCACACTGTGCTCGAGCAAAATATCGACTTTGAGCAAGCGCGCGAGTTCAAGCTCTTTCTGCACACGCACCTGCTACGTAGTGGCGCGCTGCTTGAGCGGGCGCTCCCGTTTCTCGCGCCAGCCACAGGCATCCAGGTGATGCTCCAGGCGCACGTGCTTGTGATTGGCTTTCGTCAGCTCGCCGAGCCTGCGCCAGTGCTGCTGCCATTGCTAGCCCAGCCTGAGCTGGCCGTATTCGACATCCAATTCGCCCCTCACTTCTCACAAACATTTCGCCTGCTGCTCCAGGGCTGGCAAACGCACACGCTAACGCAAAGCGTCGCGCCCTGAGCACATAGCTATACGCATTAAGGAGTTGCACGATGGAATCGACACTGCGCGGCAAAACCGCCCTCGTCACAGGCGCATCAAGCGGGCTTGGCGTTGACTTCGCCCGCGAGCTAGCTGCCCGCGGAGCAAACCTCATCTTGGTAGCCCGGCGCGAGGAGCTTTTACGTCAAGTAGCTACGGAGCTTGAACAGCAGCACAAGGTGCACGTCAGCGTGATCACCATGGATTTGGGCACGGCGGAGGCTCCCCAGCAGCTCTATGATCAGATCAAACAGCAGGGCCAGACGGTCGATGTGCTGATTAACAACGCTGGCTTTGGCGTATACGGCAGCTTTGTCGAGATCCCATGGGAGCGCGAGCGCCAGATGCTGGAGCTAGACATCCTCACGCTTGTGCAGCTCACGAAGCTATTTGTGCGCGACATGGTGGCCCGCCGCTCGGGCTATGTGCTCCAGGTCGCCTCCATCGGCGGCTACCAGCCCTCGCCGCTCTACGCCAGCTACTCGGCAGCGAAGAGCTTTGTCCTCAACTTTGGTGAGGCGATCAACTACGAGCTGAAGGGCACTGGCGTTAGCTGCACCGTTATCTCGCCAGGCATCACCGCCACCGAGTTTCTGAAAGTTGCCGGGCAGAAGCCAACGCTCTATCAGCGCATGACCATGATGCAAAGCCGCGAGGTCGCCCAGCTCGGCATCAAAAAGATGCTCAAGCGCCGCGCTAGCTTTGTGCCAGGGATCATCAACACGCTGACCGTGTGGTCCAACCGCCTGATGCCGCGCCAGCTTTCGGCCGCCGTGGCCTACCGCCTGATGAAATAGGAGCAGCAGCGATGCAGACGTGGATTCTTTATGGCGCATACGGCTACACTGGCGAGCTCATCGCCCGTGCTGCGGTCCAGTCTGGCCTCCAGCCTGTGCTCAGTGGGCGCAGCCGTGAGCCGCTCGCACGCCTGGCAAACGAGCTAGGGCTAGCCTATCGCGTGGTCGATCTTAACGATAGCGCTGCGCTTGACACAGCGCTGAGCGATGCGGCGCTGGTGCTGAACTGTGCTGGGCCGTTCAAGCGCAGCGCCAAGCCACTGCTCGCCGCCTGTCTGCGCACCAAAACCCACTATCTTGATCTTGCTGGCGAGGTGCCAGAGTTTCAGTACGCGCAGCAGCTCGATGACCGGGCGCGCGCGCAAGGCGTCATGCTGCTGCCCGGTGTCGGCTTCGGCGTTGTGCCCACCGATGCACTGGCCGTAGCGCTCAAAGCGCAGCTGCCCAGCGCCACACAGCTTGAGTTGGCCTTTCAAACCGAGGGCGGCGTCTCGCGCGGCACCCTCAGCACCGTGCTCAACGACCTGCCCAATCCTGGCGTTGTGCGCCAGAACAATCAGCTCGTGCCTGCGCGGGCGGGCAGCAGCGAGCGCCGCATCGAGCACGCTGGCCAGCAGCTCATCGCCAGCCTCAACCCATGGCGCGGCGATCTGATCACCGCTGCCCACAGCACAGGCATACCGAACATCACAACCTATGCGATTTTCCCCGGCGCGCTGCGCGGCCTTGTGCGCGTCAGTCGCTGGCTTGGCTGGCTGATGCGCTCGCGGCCTTTCCAGCGCGTTCTGCAGGCCCTGCTCAAGCGCCAGCCGGCCGGGCCAACACCGGAGCAGCGCGCCAGCGGATCGACGTTTGTCTGGGGCGAGGTCCAGGACTCGCGCACAGGCCAGCGCATCAGCGCCAGCCTCAGCGGGCCAGAGGCCTACGACTACACCGCGCTCACCGCCATCGCATGTGTGCAGCACGCCCTTAATCAAACGATTAAGCCTGGCTTCCAAACACCAGCCAGCGTGTTTGGCGCGAGCGCGCTGCTCGCTCTGCCGGGCGTGACCGTCTACGGCCTGCAGCAGCGCCAGCATCAGGAGCACGCATGATTATCAACGCCGTCGCCAGTCTGCCAATACCTGCTGCACCAGAGCAAGTGTATGATCATCTGACCACGCCGCACACCTTTCCGCCGGTCTTCAAAGGCTATGGGCCGGTGCCCGGTATGCAGTACGAAGAGCTGCCAGCGGGCCATAGCGCGCTAGGGATAGGGCTGGTGCGCCACGTCTATGGCGTTGATGGCTCAGTGCTGGCCGAGCGCATCGAAACGCTGGAGCGACCGACACTGTACGGCTACACCATCCTTGGCGGCCTTACACCACCGCTGGCCTGGCTGGTGCGCCACGCTGACGTCACCTGGCGCATCCATGCCGAGGGCGAGCAGTCGCGCATTGTCTGGCGCTACGCCTGGCATACGCGCGGGCTGCTCACCGCAGCGCCAGTGCTGCTAATCACACGGCTCTTCCTACAGCCAGCCATGCGCCAGTGTCTCCAGCGCATCAGGGCGCGCATCGCAGCGCAAGGTCAAGCAGCGGAGGTGCGCCATGCATACTAAGGATGCGCTGACCGTCATCACCGGGGCCTCCAGCGGCCTCGGCCTAGCGCTGGCCCAGCAGCTGGCCGCCCAAGGGGCGCGCGTGGTGCTGTTGGCGCGCACCGCTAGCGCGCTTGAGGAGCACAGCCAAGCCATCCGGGCAGCAGGCGGCTGGGCGGCCTGGTACGCCGTCGATCTCACCGATGCAGCGGCGGTGGCGGCGGTCGTGGAGCAGATCAAGCGCGAGCATGGCGTGCCGAGCATCCTGATCAACAATGCTGGCAGCGGGCGCTTCCTCGCCCTGGAGGAGACCGAGCCAGCCGAGATGCAGGCGATGCTAGCCGCACCCTGCTTTGCGGCATTCTACATCACCCGCGCTATGCTGCCGGATATGCTCAAACAGCGGCGTGGGCTGATCGTCAACGTCACCTCGCCCGCCTCGCGCATTCCCTGGCCTGGCGCGACGATCTACGCCACCGCCCGCTGGGCCATGCGCGGCTTCGACAGCGCCCTGCGCGCCGATCTCAGCCGCACGCCGCTGCGCACCATGCTTGTGACACCAGGCAAGATCACGAGCAGCTACTTTGACAACAATCCTGGGGCCGAAGCGCGCATTCCCTGGATCGCGCGCCTTGTGCCCAGCCTTAGCCCCGCCGACGTCGCCACAGCCGTTATCGTCGGCATTCATAACGATCGCCGGGCGGTAACAGTGCCGTGGCAGCTGCGCTTCTTCTTCCGGCTCCACAGCCTGATGCCTGGGCTTGTGGAGTGGCTCAGCAGCCGCACCGGCTGGCGACGACCATAGGTCATCACAGCCGCAGGCAACTTGTGCTATGCTGCACCAATGTGATCGGCCATGCGCAAGCTAGCCGTAGAGGCTGCCTGGAGGATCTATGAACGACCAGATGACGGAGACACAGCGGCAGGCGCTGATCAGCGCAATTCGGATGCTGCCTGACCAGCTAGAGGCCCTCGTGCGCGATCTCAGCTCAGAGCAGCTGACGACCGCCTACATTCCTGGCGAGTGGACCGTCGCCCAAAACGTGCACCATCTCGCCGACTCGCACATGAACGCCTACATCCGCACCAAGCTCATCTTGAGCGAGGAGCACCCGACGCTCAAGCCCTACGATCAAGATCGCTGGGCCGAGTATCCCGATGCAAGCGTGGCTGATCTGGCCACCTCGCTGGGCATTCTGCGCGGCCTGCACCAGCGCTGGACGCAGCTGTTTGCGCAGCTTACCGCGGCTGACTGGCAGCGCACCGGCCTGCATCCAGAGATCGGCGCGGTCAGCGTTGCCGATATTCTGCAGAGCTACGCCAACCACGGCCAGGCTCACCTGGATCAAATCACAAAAACGCTTTCAGTGCAGTGAGGAGCGCAATGGTTACCTACGAAGTTTGTGTTGAGCTCACGGATGCCGACCTTGTGCCCGCATTCGAGACCTACATGCGCGACAAGCACATCCCCGAGATTTTCGCCACCGGCTGCTTCGTGCATGTGCACTTTGATGTTGACCAGAGCAACCCGCAGCGCTACCGCACAGCCTATCACGCTGCGAGCCAGGCCGACCTTGACCGCTACATGCACGAGCATGGGCCAGCCTTCCGCGCCGACTTCATCGCCCATTTCCCAAGCGGCGTGCAGCCAGCGCGCTCACTCTGGACTCAGCAGCAGGTTTGGCAGCAGCAGGCGTAGACTCAGCGGCACGCGCAGCAATCAAGCACACAAAAACGGCGGTGGGACGAACCCACCGCCGTTTTGCCGTCTAAGCGTGCGTGATCTACTTGACCACGATGGGCAAGAAGATCTTGTTCTCCGTCGCGCTTGGCTGTAGATCGAAGTCCACAGTAACCGTATCACCGGCAGTCATCGTGACCACCTGCGTGCTTGGCGCATAGCCGGGCATGGACGCTGTGACCGTGTAGGTGCCAGCGGGCATGATCATGCTATAGGTGCCAGACAGCGAGGTCGTCGTGGTCAGCGTTGTCGAGCCAACGGCCGTGATGGTTGCACCAGCGAGCGGTGTGCCCTGGCTGGTGACGGTGCCCTGCATCGTCCCATCGGTCGGCGGATTGTTGGTCACGGTCAACGAAACCGGGATGATCACCTGCGGGTTGAGCACATCGTTCGAGCTGAAGCAGAGGTTGCCAGTGTAGGTGCCCTCGGCCAAGCCCGTTGAGTCGAAGGTGACGGTGATGTCAGACGACCCGTTGGCAGGGACCGAGCCGCTGGTCGGGTTGACCGACACCCAGCTCAGCGCATCGGGCGAGCACGGGCTGCCCTGCGAGTCAAGCATGACATCATCAAGGAAGTAGTTGGAGTTACCGCCAGTTTCCACCAGCGACTCGAAGCGCACGGTGTGGGTGCCGCCATCGGCGAAGGCGTCGATTGGCACATTCACCTGCGTGTAGTCGGCGTAGGTGGCCGCATCCGATGTCGTTGCCGTGAAGACAATCGTGTTGTCGATCTTGGCGCGGACATAGTCATTCGGGCGCTGGGTTGGAGCCTCGATCTGCAGCCAGAAGCTCAGCGATGCTGTGCCGACTGGAATCTGCACATCCTGCTCCACAAAGCCAACTTCGGTTGGGTTGGCAGCCTGGATGCCGCCGAACCAGACGAAGAAGGTGCCGGTGTGCGGCAGCACTGTGCCGCTGCCTGCGCAGGAGGCGTTGCAAATCACCGTGCCGTAGTTGGTCGAGGACTGTGCCCAGAATGGGTTGGTGAAGTTCGAAGCGTTGGTCGCCTCAAAGCCACCATCCTGCAGCACATCCGCCGTCGGTGCCGTCTGCCGTAGGCTGGCAGCATCTGGGCGGCTGGCAACAGGCTTGCGCACAGCGGGCGCGCTGTTTGCGGCAGCGGGACGCGGTGCCTGCTCCTGAATCGACCAGTCGAGCGCAGCGGTGCCAGTGTTGACCACCGTCAGCGTGCGATCCATGGTTGTATCCGGGGCCTGCGTGCTGCTCAGGCTCGTGGGCGAGACATCGCCACACGGAGCCTCGAGCTGTAGCTCCACATCCTGGGTGCCAGTTGCGGCATCGGGAACCACAACGCTGATCGTCTTGGAGACGTAGCCCGCCGCCGAGACCGTCATGGTGTAGGTGCCGCTGTCAGCGACAAAGTTGTAGTAGCCGCTCGCGTCGGTTGTGTCGGACTGTGGCGGGGTCGTGCCCAGCGTCACCATCGCGCCACTCAGCGGCATACCAGGCGTGTCACAGGCCTCCAGGCCCATAACGGTACCCTCGATGATTCCAGAGCCAGACGGCAGGGTAACCGTCATGGTCACCGGGAAGCTGACTGGATTCTGCAGGCCATCGTGGCTCAGGACGAGTGTTGCGGTGTAAGTGCCCGGCTGGCTGACCTGCGAGGCATCGAACATCACATCGATCATCTGCGCGCTTGGCGGCGTGCCAACCTGACCGCTCACCTGATCTGGCGTCTCCATCAGCCAGGCGATATCGGTACAGCTTGGGTTGCCAGGGCGCACGAAGCAGACAGCCGTGTTGTTGCCAACAGCAGGCTGGTTGAACGAGTACTGCGAGGCATTCGCCGCACCAGTGCCGCGGATACCCACCGAGGCGCTGGCACCAGCGTCAAAGCCGCTATCGCCAAAGTCGGTGTCGAGGTACTGGAACAGGATGTTGCCGTTCTCGTACAGCACAGCCTGGTAGGTTCCGGAACCAACGCCGTTGTAGTGCGGGCGATTGTTCCACTGGATAATCGTCGCCTGATTGAGCGGCGTCGGGATGTTCTTGACGTAGACTTCGCCGCTCTGCGAGCTCATGTCATCCCAGAACGGGGCAATGAAGTTGTTGGGCGAGGAGGCCAGCGTCAGATCAGCGTTTTGATAGCCAACATCACCAGTCGTCGCCCCAACCATAATCGCGCCGTTGTTGCCAACGCGAATATTGCTGGTCATCGTCCCGTAGAACGGGAAGGTGAAGGGCAGCGTAACGTTGAACTCACCGTCGTCGGCAGGATTCTGCGAGGTGCCATCGCTGGCATCGACCCACGCAATCCGCTGCTCGGTCCAGAAGTAGCCAGAGGCGTCTGGCGACGAGCTGTTGCCGCTCGCTTCGATCACCTGATAGCTGGCCGGTGTGGCACCTGTATTGGAGACCACAACGGTCTGCGTAACCTGCTGACCAAGCTCCAAGGTTGCCGACAGGCTGTCGGGATCAACGCTCAGACACGCGGACTGCAGGCGCAGGGTGAAGTTCTGGGTCGTCACTGAGCCAGCGGTCGCAGCGACCATCTCAGTGGTGACCAGGTGGTTCTCGGCCTCAACCGTGACGTAGTAGGTGTCGCTGCCCGGCGTGTAGTAGGTGTACTTGCCGGTGGCGTCGGTCTGGACGGTCGTGCTGAAGCCGCCAGTGGCGGTGATCGTCACCGTTGCCCCAACCAGCGGCTGCAGATCCATGTCGCAGAGGCCGGTGGAAGAGACCACGCCGGTGATGCCGGCCTGGCTGGCCGATGGCAGCACGGTCATGGTCACCGGAACGTTGATGGTGATGGTTGGCACAGTCGTGTAGTTGAAGCGCAGCAGGGCGTTGTAGGTGCCCGGCTGATCAACCACATCGGGGTACCATCCGATATCAACATTCTGGTCGCTGTTGCCAGCGATGGGGCCACCGGTTGGGTCTTCCTTGAGCCATGGAATGTTGTCCTGCGCAGCGCCGCCAGTGAGCCACATCATGGCCTTCTGCATAATCGTGGCTTCGATTGGCTCACCTGTGGCCGCAGTGCCAAGGCTGTCGTAGTCAGTAGCGATGTAGATCGCCTTGTAGCCGTTGCGGGTGATGCGCGATCCGCCCACGGAGTTGTTGCCATAGCGGAAGATCGTCACCGAGCTAGCGCCAGGCGTGTAGTAGTCGGGGAATGGATCAACTGACGGTGCATTCACACCAGCCATGATGTCTTCACCGGTCAGCGCGCGATTGCTAGCGCCAGGATCATCGCCACCGTAGGTTGCATCAAGGTAGGTGGTGTACAACGGCGTAGTGCGGTTGCTGAAGCCCAGATCGTTGTCGGCGATCAACAGCCTACCGTTGTTGTCCAGGTACTCTTGCAGCTTGGTGCGACTGTTTGTGCCTGGATTGCCAGCGTACACCACAGCCACGTAGTTGAGCAGCGATGATACCGGCTCAGCATCGAATACCGCCGCCGTTTCGGTTGTGACGGTGTAGCCGTTGCTCTCCAGCGCCGTGCGGGCGGCGGTCGTCGCATCGGTATCGTTGTTGACCAGCAGCACGTCCCCAGCGGTCGGGCGCAGTGGCGTAAAGCCACCGGACACCTCACGCAGGGTGTAGGTGAACACCTGGCTGCTTGTGTTGGTCAGCGTCATCGCCGCTGTGTCCGTGATCGGGGCATCGCCGAAGGTGAAGGTGCGGCTCAGCATGGCTGGGTCGACACCAAACTCTGGCGTCAGCGCCACATCCTGGGTTACCGTCATGCCATTGGTGATCGCAGGATTGACCCCAACGGTGGCATAGCCAACCTTGCTCACCTGCAGGCTGATTGCGCCTGGCGGCGAGCGGAAGGCGTAGCGCCCGTTGGCGTCGGTGGTGAAGACGCGCCCAGGTGCTTCAACCCGTGCGCCAGCGATTGGCGCGCCGTTGATCGCATCCGTCACCTGACCGGCCACAGCACCGCCTGGCAGCACCAGATCAAGCGTGGCGGTCATGCTATCGGAGATGGTTGTGCTGTCGCTCTGCGGCGCATAGCCGACGGCCGAGGCGGTCACGGTGACCGAGCCAACCGGGGCCTGCGGGAAGCTGTACATGCCGTTCGCGTCGGTCGTTGTGGTCACCAAGCCGGTGGTCACAATCGCGCCGACGATTGGCTGGCTCGGCGTAAAGGCATCACGAACCACGCCGGTGAGCGCACCACCCTCAAGGGTAAAGTCCTGCGTCACCGTCATGTTCTCGGTGATGTTGATGTTGGTCACGGTGTCCGAGTCGCCGTAGCCCAGCAGGCTCGCCGTGACAGTGTAGGTGCCAACTGGCAGCAGCAGTGTGTACGCGCCAGTGGCGTTGCTCAGCGTCGCCGGGCCAGTGTCGGCAGCCACACGCGCGCCAGCAACTGGGGCGCTCGATGGATGGCGCACAAAGCCGGTCAGCGCGCCGGTCGGGCCGGTCGCGGCGTTGTAGATCGTCAGCGCGAAGTCCTGGTCGGTCGTGTCTGCGTTGCCAGGCACGCCGTCGCCAGCGATGTTGGCCGCAACCACGCGCACCTCGAAGCTGCCGGTAACGCCAGCCGGGATGGTGACGCTCTCGACGTTGTTCTTGGTGTCGGCGCTGCCGCCGGTGGCCGAGAAGGCTCCGCTGAAGACGTTGCCTTTGTAGGTCTGGCCGCCAACAGTCACTTCCAGGTTCAGGTCGTTGACATAGGCGTTGCCGGTGGTCGAGCCAGGCGCATCGGTCCAGGTCAGCGTCACGCGGAAGGGCTTCGATGGGTCAGTGATCTGACCACCCTGCACAAAGTCCTCGCCAGTGGCACCAAAGGTGGTCTGCTGATCGAAGAACAGGCGCGCTGTGCCATCAAAGGCCTGCTTCAGGTACACATCGCCCCAGCCCTGGTTGTTGGTCGGCAGGTCGCCGCCAGTGCCCGAGCCGTTCAGGTAGCGCGTGCTGTTCAGCAGATAGGCCTTGAGCATCGCTGGGCTGGGCGGGCTGCCCGCGCCGTAGTTCAGGCGATAGTAGGTGTAGAGCAGCGATGCCGAGCCAGCCACGGCCGGAGCCGAGTGGCTCGTGCCCGACGACCAGGTGTACAGCGTCTGGCCAGCGGGGTAGAACCGGTTGTCGCTGCCGCTTGCGCCACACACGCCCGTGCCATCAAAGCCTGCCTCCTGCGAGGCGGGGCCGGTGACGTGGATGCCAGGGCCGGTGACGTCCGGCTTGGTGCGCCCATCATCGGTCGGGCCACGCGAGGAGAAGCCGGCGATATCGTCGGCGTTGTCCGAGGCGGTGGAGTTACAGCCGTCGGCCACGCCCTCGTCGCGCACATTCTCGGTCGCGCCGACGGCGATGACGTTCTTGGCCGTGCCCGGCGTGCCCAGCGTGTCCGAGCTAGGGCCAGAGTTGCCAGCCGAGAAGACGTGCAGCATCTGCTGGTTGCCCGGCGTGGTGCTGGAGGCATCGCGGGTCAGGGCGTCGTAGGCCTGCGAGGAGGCGTCATACGCACCGCCTGGGCCGCACAGCGGCGGGCCACAGCCCCAGCTGTTGGAGGTCAGGTTCGCGCCAGCGTTGTAGCTCGCGGCCACCACGCCCGCGTCCGTGTCGCCACAGCCCGAGATATCGTAGGAGCCAGCGTTGGCGAAGATCTTGGTGCCCGCCACACGGCCGTAGGGCGACATGCCCACGCCGATGTTGTAGCCGCCGCTGATCCCCGAGCTTGGCCCATCAATGTACGGGAAGCCGCTCTGGTTGTTGAAGGCCGCCACAATACCGGCGTTCAGGTTGCCGTGGCCGCCGCCGCCAGCGTTGCCGTTGGCATCAACAGTACAGTTGCCAATGTACGCCACGCGGTCGGGACTAGAGGCAAGGCCCTGCTCATGGAAGTCTGGGTGAATGATGTTTGCGGCATTGCCAGAATCAAGGCCGTCGTCCACCACGTCCACGATCGGGTACTCGGCCGGGTCCGTCGGCATGCCCACCGAGGCCAGCCAGCTTAGGTAGCCAGGGCCTGCCGGCACGACTTTGCCGCCAGAGGTGGTGATGTTGCCAGCCAGAATCTGGCCTTGGCGCTCATCAAGCTTCTCAGGCGCACCCCAGGACTCGACATTGAAAACATCGGCCTGGCGGGCCAGCTCTTTGAGCATCGCTGTCGGCACTTCCACCGTCACATCCGTGAAGCCAAGCACCTTCGACGGCGCTTTGTACACGGCGCTGCTGGCGCTCAACAGCTTCTCAAGCGACCGCTGGGTTGCGGCGGTGGTGTAGAACTGCACCGTCACCTTGGTGGTCGGGTTGGTCTTAACCGCGTTGGCCGCGCTCAGCAGGTTCGGCGCAATGCGATAGGCCGGATGATACGGCCCAGCCCACTGGACAAACTTGTCGGCTGCGGCCATGTCCTGTAGCCCTTTGACAGCCTGGCCGTCGGCCCAGACCACATAGGCGTTGGAGGGCATGTACATAACCAGCTCTGCGCCGGTCTTCGTCACTGCCTTCAGCCAATCATCTTTAACTGGACCCACAAATTGGATCATCCAGAATTGCGCTTCGGCCGTGCGCAGCTGCTGAAGATCAGCGGCAACGTTCGGCGTCGTATTGGCACGCGTATCAATCGCACCATCACGAAGATAAACGGTGTCCATATCGTGTTGTGCGATGGAGATCTGCGATGAAGCGGTTAGTTGGGAGACTTTTGACGTGGGTACACGCCAGAGTGAGAACGTTCCATAGTCAGCGAGCAGCGTACCACCTTGCCCAAGCACAGCGGCAAGCGCATCTGTGTTGGCGGTGTTTACCAAAATCTTTTGTGTCGAGGTGCTCGATACAGTTGCGGGATTTTGTGCTGCTACGCCAAGAGGAAGGACCAGCACGATGACCATCAGCAGGCGAGTCATCGCTCGTAAGGCGCTTAAAGCCATTCCTTGTTTCCTCCAAGCAGTTTTAGCAAGACCTTCGTAGACGGACAGTTCCAGACTGTGTGGTGTAGGTTTGGTTGTAGCCTCCTTTCCGCATTCCTGATGAGAGGCCGAGTTCAGGAAAATCTATTGTAGATAGTTGTGGGGGTTGTAAGGCACCATTATCCGCGCAACAAAAAAACCTGTCAAGCAGACACCAGCATGCACCACATGTGCACCTCCTGTGGCCCCAGGTCGCCCCGCCATTCCGTCAGTGACGATTTCTCTCTGCTGCGTGGTGATACCTTTTTGGTTGGGCAGCGTGGGCTGGTCTACGGTTAATCTACCGGAGTTGCTGCACTGAAGCAGATCATACAAGGAGCTGCCGATGTCTGTCTCATCGCTTCGTTCGCCTGCACAGCTGCGCCACATCAGTTGGCTCACTGTCGTCTGGGCGCTCACACTCGCTGTTTCAAGCCTTCCCGATATTTGCTGGGATGTGTTGATCGGTTCACCGCCACCATGGCTGGTGTGGGTCAAGGTCGCCCTGCTGGCCGCGCTGCTGGTGTTCGGCCGCCTCTGGCAGCCGCTGCGCCCGCTCCGCGTCTACACGCTTGTGCTGCTCGGCATCTTTCTCGGCTCGCTGGCTCTGGAGCAGGTCGCACGCTCCGCGCGCTGGCGCGCTTGGTTTGGCCCAGGTCAGCACCCGTTTGTTGAGACCATGTTCGGCACCCAGCTTCAGCGGCTCATCGTCGCTGGGCTGGTCATGGCACTCCTGCTTGCGCTGCGCTACCGCCCACAGCAGCTCTTCCTGCGCCTCGGCGATCTCCGCGCACCAGCGATGCCCGCTCCCTGGCTTGGCCTCACCCGCCCAACGCACTGGTCACGCTTTGGCCTCATCCTGACCGGCTGTATCAGCCTCGGCACCCTGACGTTTCTGCTGCTTGCTGGTCGGCCAAGCGTGGCTCAGGTGCAGCAGGTTCTGCCAATCTTGCCATCAATTATGGTGCTGGCACTGATGAATGCATTTAGCGAGGAGTTCACGTACCGCGCTGCGCTGCTTGCACCGCTCCAAGGCTTAATCAGCCCGCACTCGGCGCTCCTGGTTACCGCAGTCCTCTTTGGCATTGGCCACTACTACGGCGTGCCCTATGGCCTCATCGGCGTGGCCATGGCCACCCTGCTTGGCTGGCTGCTTGGCAAGGCCATGCTCGAGACACGCGGGTTCTTCTGGGCTTGGTGTATTCACTTCGTCCAAGATGTGCTGATCTTTAGTTTTATGGCCTTTGGTGCGGTCAATGCCGGCGGAGGCTAGACTCAGCCACTATCAACTGTGCTATCCTCAAGCCCATTGTCGATCTGCACAGGAGATGAATGCTATGGATCATAAGCTGCTTGGGGTGCCGTTCTTGGTGTGGAGCGGGGTGTGCTTGCTCCTAGCGGTCGTCTGGGTTTTTGTCTGGCCGCACAAGGCTGGCCTTGCCGTCGACTCGCCACGCTGGCTCATTCTACGTTGGGGCCATGCGCTCGCCTGGCTGTTGCTGGCGCTCTCTGCGCTGCTAGCACATTTTGCTCTGCCTACCCTGGCACGCCTCGTCGGCTGGGCTGCGCTGGCTAGCTATCTGATGTTCATGGTCACAAGCGTCACGACAAAGTAGCCTGGGCATTGTTTTTTTGAAAAGCAGCGCGTGAGGTTTGTTGTCCGCCACATGGTCCATGCGCCTGGCTGCGCATACACGCCCGTAGTGTTGCGATTGCCTGTGCGCCGGTTGGGGTTGCTCTGTGCTCCATCCAGCCGACGCACAGCCCGCCAGCTAGCGCAGATCAAGCTGCTCCAGCAGCGGGCGCTCCAGGCGGTCACCAATCAGCGCGCTGAGGCCAAAGCCAGCCAGCATGCCAAACAGCCAGCGCGGTTTGGTCAGCAGCCCCACCAGCAGCGCCGGCACAACGTTGGTCAGCACCAGCGCTCCGCGTAGCCCTGCACGCCCATCGGTCGCGGCCTGCCAGCTTGCCGCTGGCCGCACTTGCTCGCCAAGCCAGACTCCGGCGAGCGTTGCGCCCACCAGGCTTAGCAGGTTAAACAGCCACCGTACAATCAGCATATCTGCACCTCCCCAAGGTAACGATGTGAACGGTTAGTCTGCTCGACATCAGCAGGTTATGTTCCAGCACCGACAACGCCACAGCGGCTCCATGGTCTGCGCCATGGAGCCGCTGTGGCTGGATGAGATGAGGAGCGGTTTTGGTATTCTGTACCTGCATCTACGCATGGGCAGCCACGCGGGATGTCCAGATGCTAGGGCCGCTCGCCAAGCTTCGTCGGTAGCGCAAGGCGCTCTCCGCCACGCTGCACTGTCAAGATCACCTCGTCGCCAACTTGCGAGTCATTGATGTACGTCAGCAGATCGTTGGTGTCCAGCACCGGATTGCCGTTAAACTCAATGATAATATCACCATCGATCGGCAGCGTCTGCTCACCAAGCGCAACCACCCGCTCGCCCGCTTGCAAACCCGCCGCGTCCGCCGCCGAGCCTGGCACCACCCGCGTAACCAGCGCGCCCTGCTGCACCGGCAGATCGTAGCGCTCCGCCAGCGTCGGCGAGACCTCGGTTAAGCCAATGCCCAGATAGGCATACTTGTGCTTGCCATACTTGATCAGATCAGGCACAACAGCCTTGACCGTGTTCGATGGCACCGCAAGGCCAATCCCCTCGAATGCTGGCGTCAGCGTCCCCGGACTCACACGAATCGCTGTGTTGACACCGATCAACTGGCCAGAGCTGTTGAGCAGCGGACCGCCGCTGTTGCCCGGATTGATCGCCGCATCGGTCTGGATGATGCGCGTGTTGCGGAACTGGCCGGTGCCAAGGTTGCGCCCTTCGAGCGAGCGCCCCTCCAAGGCGCTGATGATGCCGGTGGTCATCGTGTTCTTCAGTCCGAACGGGTTGCCAATCGCAATCGTATCCTGGCCAACCTTGAGCGCGCTCGAGTCGGCGATCTTCAGTGGCTCAATGCCTTCTACAAACGCCGGATCAACCTTAATCACCGCCAGATCGCTGTCAGGATCAGCGCCAACCAGCGTGGCCTGCGTGCGCTTACGGTTCGCAAACACCACCTCGATGTTCTTGGCGTACTCAACCGTCGCTCCGCTGCCGACGGCCTCGACGACGTGGTTGTTGGTTACGATATAGCCATCGCTGCTGTACAAAAACCCCGAGCCAAGCGCCTGATCCAGCGTGCTCAGATCGGTCGTCTCGTCAATCTCCTCGCTCGATGTGTTGATGCTCACCACTGCTGGTGCAACACGCTCGTACACCGCTATGCGCTGCTGCTCCGCAGATGCTGCGCTCGCGCCGCTGCTGGCAACCGGCTGGCTCGCAACGCCACTTTGCGGCGGCGCTGTTGGCTCAGCAGTGGCCCCGCTCTGCACAACCGGTAACATGCTGGTTGCCGCTGCGTCCGTCGTCGGCTCAGGCTGCAAAATCCAAATAAACACCGCTAAAAGCACACAGAGGAGTATTGGGAAAATCAACACTGGTCCGAGTAATCTTGCCGACCGCCGACCCATACACGTATCCTTTCTGTATATCACGGTAAAGCAGATAACGCCTGCTTGTTGCTAACGACCACTGGTATAATTCTAGCATGGGACCTACGTTGATAGAGTATTCATGACATCGCGCCAACAACCTGATTCACACAATCGCGCCCTGAGCCGTCGTCAGCAGCGCCGCGAGCGCCATCGCCAGCGTCCGCGCTGGCTGCGCTGGCTGATTCGCTGCACGCAGCTCCTGCTCGTGCTGCTGATCTGCGCGGTCGCAGCCGGGGGCGGCCTCTACTGGTACTACAGCCGCGATCTGCCCTCGATTGAAGCGCTTGGCACCCACCGCCCATTTGAGACCACCAAGATCTACGCCCGCGATGGCACAACCTTGCTCTATGAGCTGTTCGATGCCGATGTCGGCAAGCGCACGGTCGTTCCGTTCAGCAACTTTCCCGCCGATCTCAAAAATGCCACGATTGCAATTGAGGACGCTAACTTCTATACCAACCCCGGCGTGAACTTTACAAGTATCGTGCGCGCCTACTGGGCAAACGTCACCAACCAGCCGACCGGCCAAGGCGGTGCCTCAACGATCACCCAGCAGCTCGTGCGCAATGTGCTGCTCTCCCCCGAGGAGCGCACCGAGTACAGCCTGCGCCGCAAGATTCGCGAGGCGATCCTCGCCTATCAGATCAGCCAGCGCTACTCCAAGGATCAGATCCTTGCGCTTTATCTGAATGAGATTCCCTACGGCAACAACGCCTATGGAGCCGAGGCCGCCGCCCAAGCGTACTTCGGGGTTCCGGTGCAGGATCTGAGCTTGGCGCAAGCGTCGCTGCTCGCTGGCCTGCCGCAAGCGCCGTCGCAGCTCGATCCGCTGACCAATCCGCAAGGAGCCAAGGAGCGCCAGCGCCAGGTGCTCAACGCCATGGTGCGCAACAACTTCATCAGCGCCGAACAGGCGCGCACAGCGTTTGCCGAGCCACTCTATGTGCAGCCCGCCGTGGTCAATCTGCGCGCACCGCACTTTGTGTTCTATATTCGCGATCAGCTGGAGGCCAAGTACGGCCCCGAGCTGCTGCACCGCGGCGGCCTGCGGGTGATCACCACGCTCGATCCGCACTGGCAGGATGTCGCCCAGGCCACCGTCGCACAGCGCATCGACGAGATTCGCAGCCAGCACGCCAGCAATGGGGCCGTCGTGATGCTCGACCGCGAGACCAACCAGGTGCTCGCCATGGTCGGCTCCGCCGACTACAACGACGCCAGCATCGACGGCAAGGTCAATGTCGCCCTCGCCGAGCGCCAGCCTGGCTCGGCCCTCAAGCCCTTCGTCTACGCCACCGCCATGCTTCAGGGCTGGTATCCGGCCACGGTGCTCTGGGATGTGCCAACCGAGTATCCACTCGCAGGCGACGAGGTCTACGCCCCCAACAACTACGATGGTGCGTTCCACGGCCCGGTCTCGATCCGCCAAGCACTCGCCAACTCGTTCAATATCCCCGCCGTCAAAACTTTAGACTATGTTGGTATCGACCGCTTTCTGCAGCAAGTGCACAGCATGGGCATCACCACCCTCAATGATCGCCCGCGCTACGGTCTATCGCTAGCGCTTGGCGGCGGCGAGGTCAAGCTCATCGATCTGACAACGGCCTACAGCGTTTTTGCTAACGGCGGCAACTACCGCCCGCCAACCACCATTCTGCGCGTCGAGAACACCCGCGGCGAGGTGCTGGAGTCGTGGAGTCCGCCGCAGCCACAGCCTGTGCTTGGTCCCAACGGCGCAGGCATCGCCTATATGATCAGCGATATTCTGAGCGATAATCAAACCCGCGAGTGGATGTTTGGCCCCGATAGCGCCCTTGAGCTGCCTGATGGCCGCCCCGCCGCCGTAAAAACTGGCACCACCGACGATGATCGCGATAGCTGGGCGGTTGGCTATACGCCACAGGTCGTCATCGGCGCATGGGTTGGCAACAGCGATAACGCGCCGATGGACGCTGTGCCTGGCTCGTTTGGCGCAGCTGTCATCTGGCAGCGCCTCATGCTCGCCTACCACGAGGGCATCCCAGCCACGCCGTTCGAGCGCCCCGACTCGGTCGTCGAGCACGAGGTCTGCGCACTCAGCGGTATGCTGCCAACCCCCGCTTGCCCCCAAGTCCGCACCGATCTATTCCTGCAAGACCAGCTGCCCAGCGCCAGCGATACCATGTTTGTGATGGTTCGCGTTGGCCCCAGTGGCGACTGCGTGGCCCAGCCTACTCAGCCCGGCAGCGAGCAGCCCTTCGTCAAGCTGCCACCAGAAGCCCAGGGCTGGACCGGGTCGGTTGGGGGCCTTGGCCCACCGCCGAATCGACCCTGCGCGCTGGCCGTTGGCACCGGCACGACCAGCCCTAGCCCGGTCGCTATCAGCGAGCCAAGCAACGGCAGCATCGTTGGGCCTGTCGTGCGCATTCGCGGCAGCGCCGAAAGCGCCTACACCCTCAGCTGGGGCGCAGGCTCCGCACCAACCACGTGGCAGACCATCCTCACCGACAGCGGCGGCGTGAGCAACGGCCTGCTCGGTATCTGGAATGCCGACCAGCCCGAGGGCCAGTACACGATTAAGCTGGTCGTCTATCGCCCATCTGGCCCCGAGGAGCAGTGGGTCACCGTCAACCTCGATCGCACACCGCCCAAGGTCGAGCTGATCGTCCCTAGCAGCGGTAGCATCAATCAGGCGCTCCGGCTTCAGGCTGTGCCCAGCGATGCCAATCCCATCGCCCGCGTCGAGTGGGAGATCAACGCCGAAACCCAAACACGCGCTAGCCCACCCTGGGAGCTAGACTGGACGCCGCTGCTCCCTGGTACCTACCGCGTGCGCGCCAGTGCCTACGATAGCGCCGGCAATCGCGGCCAATCAAGCGCGGCAACCATCGTGATTCGTCAGTAGCAGACGTGGTACAATACAGCCGCTATGTCTACAATACTGCTTGTTGAAGATGAAGAAGTGTTGGCCGATACCCTACGCTACAACCTTGAGCGCGAGGGCTATACGGTCATGTCCGCGAACGATGGCGTCACCGGCCTCGACTTAGCCCGCGCCGAAGCGCCCGATTTGGTCATCCTTGATGTGATGCTGCCCAAGCTCGACGGCTTCTCTGTCTGTCGCCTGCTGCGCCGCGAGACCGACGTGCCCATTATCATGCTCACCGCACGCCAGGACGAGGTCGATCGCATTGCCGGCCTTGAGCTAGGGGCCGATGATTACGTCGTCAAGCCCTTTAGCCTTGGCGAGCTGCTCGCGCGCGTGCGGGCCATTTTACGCCGCTCCGACCGCCAGCCCACCGGCGTGGAGCGCGAGCTGCTCACCGCCGACGATCTGCGCGTCGATACCGGCAGCCGCCGGGTGTTTCGCAACAGTATCGAGATCACGCTGGCCCAAAAAGAGTTCGACCTGCTGGTCTGCCTCATGCGCAACCGCGGCATGGCGCTGTCACGCGATCTGCTCCTCGAGCGCGTCTGGGGCTATGACTTCCCTGGCGACTCGCGCACAGTCGATGTGCACATTCGCTGGCTGCGCGAGAAGGTCGAGGCCGATCCAAGTAAGCCGATCTTTATTCAAACGGTGCGCGGCATCGGCTATCGCTTCAACGACCAGCTCAGTCGTTCATGATCTGGCTCGATCTGGCTAGCGGCGTCATCGCCATGGTGGCGCTGGCCTGGGCCATCAAGGTGCGCCGCGAGGCCCAACGTGACCTCGCCTATCTTCAGCGCCGCACGATCCAGCCCGCCGAGCAAAAAGACCCCTTCTCGCCACTCTTTCGCCTGTTGGCACAGGCACTGGACTCAGGCGTGATCGTCGTTGATCACAATCGAGTCATCCGCTTTTGCAACCCAACCGCCGCCAAGCTCTTTGGCGTCTCCGTCGACGAGGCGCTCAACCACGGCATCATCACCTTGATCCGCGACTATCACGCCGATACCATGATCGACCACGCGCTGCGCCGCAACGAGCCTCAGCAGATGGATCTCAAGCCAGTGCTCTCAAATAAAACCATGCGCATTTGGTGCGAGCCAAGCATCAACCAGGGCGCGCTGCTCATCGTGCGCGATATGACTCAGCTCAGCCAGCTCGAGCGCGCCCGCCGCGATTTGGTGGCCAATGTCTCCCACGAGCTGCGCACGCCGCTGGCCTCGATCAGCCTGCTGATCGAAACCCTTCAGACTAATCCACCGCCCGAGCTGGGCCAGCGGATGCTCGGCCAGGTTACGCACGAGCTAGAGGCTGTGATGCAGCTCGTCGACGAGCTACACGAGCTGTCACAGATCGAGTCCGGCCGCATGATCTTACAGCTTCAGCCACAGCCCGTCAGCGAGATCATCGAGCGTGCGCTGCAGCGCATCGAGCCGCAAATCAGCAAAAAAGCGCTGCATCTGCAAACCCATATCGCCGCCGATCTGCCACCGGTGTATGTCGATACAGCGCGCATGGGGCAGGTGCTGCTCAACCTGCTCTACAATGCTGTCAAGTGGACCGACAGCGGCGGCACGATTACACTCAGCGCCGACCGCCACACCCGCGCAGCGCTCGCCAGCCAGCTGATCACCCGCAGCGACCCAGCCCCCGAGTGGGTCACCATCGCGGTCAGCGATACCGGCGCAGGCATTCCCGCCGAGGCGCTGGGGCGCATTTTCGAGCGCTTCTATAAAGTTGATCGGGCACGCACACGCGGCAAAGGTGGAACAGGGCTAGGGCTGGCGATCGTCAAGCATCTTGTCGAAGGCCATGGCGGGGTTGTCTGGGCGACAAGTGTAGCGGGGCAAGGGAGCACATTTACAATTGCGCTCCCTGTTGTTGACTAGCGCCTAGCGCAAGCGCCACGCTGCGAGCCCGCGCCAGATGAGCAGCAGCACGCAGTTGATAATCAAGGTTGTGATTGCGAAGCTCAGCGGTACGTCGCGGCCAAAAAGCGCCCGCAAGCCCAGGCCAACCGGCCCGGCCAGTGCCCAGGTCGCGGCGGTCCGCCCGAGCGCCGTCTTCGGCTGCGTCGCAACCTCAGCGCGAAACATGCCGGTCCACGGGCTGACCGCCAGCCAGCCGAGCGCAAACGGGGCAGCGATCGTCGCGATCTCACCAATATTCACGCCTTCATTGTGGGCACTGCGGCCTAAGAATGCGAAGGCCGCGAACACCGCCACATCACCAACGGCCAGGGCGGCCACATGGCCACCGCTCAGATGCTTGAGTCGTCGTGAAAGTAAACCGCTCATAGAGCAACCTCATCCTGCTAACAAAAAATCCAAAGCCATCAGCACCACAGGCTAGCTAATCTGGCAGTCGGCAGCCAGCGCCGCCAGATCATGAATAATGATATAGAAGCGCTGATTGATCGAGATCACACCCTGCTGTTTGTAGCCCACGATCGCTTGATTCACCCGCTCGCGCGAGGCCCCCACCAGCGCCGCCAGATCGCTCTGGGTTAGGCGCATGGGAATCAGCGTTGCAGCCTCCATCGCGATGCCGTAGCGCTCCGCAAATGCTAGCAGCTGGCGCGCCACTCGCCCCGACACATCAAGCGTCGCCAGCGCTTGAATCTGCGCGTTGGCCATGCGCAAGCGCCCGGTGAGCGTGCGCACAAGATTTGCCGCCATCGTGGGAATAGTGTTCAGACAGTGCTGAAAAGCCGCTCGCTGCATCCATGCCAGCGTGCTTTCCTCCTGTGTCACCACGCTGGCCGAGCGGCCTGCGCTATCAAGCAGGCTCATCTCGCCAACAACATCGCCTGCGCCCAGCATCGCGATCACCACATCGGAGCCGTCAAGCTGCTCCATATGGATTTTAACTGTGCCGTTGAGGATCAGGTAGACCACCTCGCCAGGCTGCTGGGCGCTGATTAAGGTTGTGCCAGCGGCAAACGTGCGCTGCTGCAGCAAGCCCTCAACCTCGGCTAGCTCTCGCGGGGACAAGTGTTGAAACAAGTTGATGGTGCGTAGGTCAGAGTGTGTGCTCGTTGCCCCCATGCTGCTGCTCCTGTGATTGTATCACGCCAGATGGCTTACGACTGCTTGTTGGCCTGCGGCTGTGCTGACTCCGCTACGGCTGCGGCTGTTGGCACAGCCTCCTCGCTCTGCGCTGGCCGCGGAAGATTGATCGTTAAGCCCTCGTAGGCGGCGATCGTATGCGGAAAGAGCGTCCGCGCCTCTGTCTCCATTGCCGCAATGGTTGCATCGTTGTACAGCGGCTCATGATGGAACAGCACCAGCTGTCCGACCTGGGCCTGCTTGGCCACGGCACAGGCCATCTGTGGCGTCGAGTGGCCCCAGCCCTGCGTTGATCCAACATGCGGGCGCTGGCCAAGATAGTGCTCGTTGGTGTACTGCGAGTCGTGGATCAACACATCAGCGCCGTGCGCAAATGCCGCCAGCCGCTGATCAACATTGACATAGCCCTCGGTATCCGTCGCGTAGACAATCGAACGGCCAGCCCACTCGATGCGATAGATGAGCACGCCATCAGGATGCGCATACGAGCGCAGCGCGTGCACAACAATCGCATCCGCAACACTCGACCGTGTTTCATGGAAACGGTTGCGCACCCTTGATCGTCCTGTCTGTACATCGATCAGAATCTCTTCGGTCTCGCGCAGCGTTGAGATCTCCTTGAGTGATGGCAGCTCGGCCAACTGCACTGGAAAGCTCGGCGGCAACATTGTGCGCGCCAGCAGCTCCTCAAGATCGCGCTCGAAGATGCTTGGACCGAACATATACAGATGGCTCGACCCAACATACGCCGGCGCAAAAAATGGAAAGCCCTGCGTATGATCATGGTGCATGTGACTGAATAAGACCGTGGCCACCACCGGCTGCTGCGAGCGCGACAGCAAGCTGCGGCCTAAGTTAATGATCCCGGTGCCCGCATCAAGGATAATCGTCCGGCCGGCCACCTGGATCTCAACACATGGTGTGTTACCACCAAAGCGTAGCGTGTCGCTGCCTGGAACAGGATAGCTGCCACGGACGCCCCAAAAGCGAACGCTCATCTCGTCGGCCATCGTACCCTCCTTGCCGTTTGGCATTGCTGATGCACCTATTATGCCAGAAGTTAGAATCGCTGGCTGTTAGCTGCTTCACATGCCCACATCCAAATCGTCCCACATCGCTGCCCACGCCGCTGTCAAGCCACCAATAGGGGGGAACGATACCCGTGCGTAGGCCTAGCGGCAAGCAGGGATGAACATTTATTGACAGCAAACAAATGCCGCATGTACAATAGCCCAAGTGCAACTCGCTCTCTCCAGATAGTTCATAATAGATGGAAGGATTGCATGGAGATTCACGTTAAACAGGGCAACGTCGCCCAGCAAGCAGACCGTATCGTCGTTCTCGGCACCTGGCAGGATGCCCCGCTCCCCGATAGCCTGACACATGTGGTTGAATCCAGCGATTGGAACGGTGCCTTTAAACAGGCGTTACTGGTCTACGTCCCTACGCAGACAACCGCCGCCCCCCAGGACTCCAGCGTTCAATCCACGTCAGCTCCCTTTGCTAGCCGTCGTGTTTTGTTAGTCGGTCTTGGCGAGAAAGCCGACTGGACGCCTGAGCGCAGCCGCCAAGTTGGGGCGCTGATTGGCCAAAAAGTCCGCGAGCTTCAGCAATCCTCAGCCACGCTGACTCTGCCTACCACCGATGCGCTTGGCGCAAGCGCCGCCGCTCGCTCGCTGGTTGAAGGGCTGCTCATGGGTGTGTATCGCTTTGATTCCTTCAAAACACTGCCCGACGAGCGCGTCCCCACGACCAAGCTTGAGCAAGTGACCTTGCTCGTCGATGCGGATGTCGATGGCGTCAAAAAGGCCGTCGATTGGGCCAAAGCCATCGCTGCCGGCGTGAATCTCGCCCGCGATTTAGGCAACAACCCGCCGGTTGTGGCGACCCCCACCTACCTCGCCGAAACAGCCCAGCGCATCGCGCAGGACCACGATATGACCTGCACGATTTTCGATCACGATAAGCAGGTCGAGCTAGGTATGGGCGGCCTGCTTGGCGTCTCCAAAGGCGCACGCGAGCCAGCCAAGTTTATCATCTTGGAGTATGGCCAGCCGCAGCCAGATCGGCCAACCATCGTGCTGGCTGGTAAGGGCGTCACCTTCGATGCTGGCGGTATCTCGATCAAGCCCGCCGCCGACATGGACAAGATGAAGATGGACATGCAGGGCGCTGGCGCAGTCTTGGGCACCATGGAGACGCTCGGCCGCCTCAAGCTGCCGCTGCACGTTGTTGCGTTGGTCGGCGCTACCGAGAACTTGCTCGGCGAAAACGCCTATAAGCCCGGCGATATTCTCAAGGCGCTCAATGGCGTGACAATCGAGGTGCTCAACACCGATGCCGAGGGCCGCCTTGTGCTAGCCGATGCCCTCTCCTACGCTCAGCGCTACAATCCGACGGCAATCATCGACTTGGCCACCCTCACTGGTGCCTGTGTCGTGGCGCTTGGCTCGTATGCCGCTGGCGCTATGACCAATAACCCGGCGCTGCTTGAGCGGCTCAAGGCCGCTGCGGACACCTCTGGTGAGCGTATCTGGGAGCTGCCCTTGTGGGACGAGTACAAACGCCAGGTCCGCTCCGATATCGCCGATATCAAAAATACCGGCGGTCGTAACGGCGGTGCAATTACAGCTGGCGCGTTCCTCAGCCACTTCGTCGGTGATTTCCCATGGGTGCACCTTGATATTGCTGGCGTCGCCTGGACAGAAGATCAACCGAAAAACTACAATCCCAAAGGTGCAACTGGCTATGGGGTCCGTCTGCTCACCGAGCTGCTCCGCGAGTGGAGTGGAGTATCGCTGTAACGAGAGGAATCGGCTATGACTGAAACGATGCGGGTGACATTCTGGGGTGTTCGGGGTAGTTTTCCGGTTCCTGGCCCGGAAACCGTGCGTTTCGGTGGCAATACCCCGTGTGTTGAGATCCAAGCCAATGGCCACACCATTATCTTGGATGCTGGCACGGGCATTGTTCGACTAGGCAACGAGCTTTTACGCCGAGCAGGAAGCAATAAGGAACCGGTACGTGCAACGTTGCTCTTCAGCCACATGCACCACGATCATACCCAGGGCTTCCCGTTCTTCACCCCAGCCTACGTCGGCTCAAGTATTTTGAACATCTTTGGGCCACGCGTGTTCGAGCGCGACCTAGAAGAAACCTTGGCGCACTCGATGCTGCCACCGAGCTTCCCTGTTGCACTGCAGGAGATGAACTCGCTGAAGTTTGTGCGCAATATGTCCGAAACAGACGTGATCTTGCTCGGCAAGGCCGCCGACGACATCCGCGTGCGCAATTTCTACCACGAGCAGATCGACGATGATCCCGATCTCATCCAGATCCGCGCGCTGCGCTCGTATGCGCACCCCGAGGGCGTGCTCATCTACCGCATTCAGTGGCACAACAAGAGCGTTATCTATGCTACCGATACCGAGGGTTATGTCAACACTGATCAGCGGCTGGTCGCATTCGCCCGCAAGGCCGATGTGTTGATCCACGATGCGCAGTATAGCGAAGCCCACTATCTCGGTCAGATCAGCGGCGTCGGTGCCACCCAAGGCTGGGGGCACTCGACGCCGCAGATGGCGTGCGCGGTGGCCAAGGCCGCTGAAGTCGACCGCCTCGTGCTGTTTCATCACGAGCCACGCTACAGCGACGATATGATCGCGCAGCTCGAGCAAGAGGCGCAGACACTATTCCCCAACACCGTCGCCGCCTATGAGGGCCTGACAATCGAGCTGTAGCTGCGCCAGCGCCCACAGCATACTGGCCCGTTGCTGATAACCGTTCAGGGGTAGGCCGCCTACCCCTGCGCCATTCCTAAAAGAATCCGCAGTGCTTGATAGTAGTCCACCAGTCCATCAATGCTGACCCACTCATCATCGGTGTGCAACCCCGCGCCAACTGGTCCCCAACACACAGCTGGCACCTTGACCTCGCTATAGTAGCGCGCGTCAGAGCCAAAGTGCTCGCGGAATAACTCCGGCGTCTGACCAAGCGCTTGCGCCTGCGCCTGATTGATCCGCTGAATCTGCTCGTCATCAGCGGCCGTGTTCAGCGCACTGCCCTGCTGGACAATCCGCACTTCGGGGGCCGGGCCAGCGCTCCCTGCAAACGCTTGTTTAATCGTTTGAATAACCGCATCGACACCCTCCTCAGGCGTCCAGCGCACATCTAGCCGCAGCGCCGCATGCGCCGGCACGCGGTTGCCTGCGTCGCCGCCGCTGATGATTGCTGGCGTGATGGTTGTGCGCCAGATCGGCGTGTTCGGCGTTGGATAGGCTTCGTAGAGGCGCTGGAGGCCACGAGCAAGGGCTTCAATTGGATTAAAGCCCTCCCATGGCCGTGAGCCGTGGGCCGGCACGCCTGGCTGATGCACCTCAACCCACAGAATGCCTTTGGCCCCATGGCAAATATTGAGGTCGGTTGGCTCGCCAGCAATAAATAGTCGCCCAGTCCAACCTGCGTCACGCAAGCGGGCCGTGCCCTGCGCACCACCGATCTCCTCATCGGTGACGAATTGAAACGCAACGCTCGGTCGCTGTGTCGCTGGCAGGGCGGCAATATCGCGGATCAGCCGCAGGTACACCGCCGCCGCGCCTTTCATATCTTGCGTACCGCGCCCGTAGAGCCGCCCATCTTTACTCAGGGCCTCCCACTGCTCCGCACGGGCAGGCACCACATCAAGGTGCGCATTGAGCACAATATCCACCGCGCGCTCGTCAGCGAAGGCCACCACCAGCGAGGGGAATCCTGCACCTTGCTCGTGAAACAGACGCACATCAGCCAGCTCAGCAACATAGTCCTGCACAAACTGCAGCACGCGCTCAAGATCACGCTGCTCAGCCGAGACGCTTGGAATAGCAACTAGACGTGTGGTTAAATCCACCAACTCATCACGTAGACTCACGGCAACCTCCTTATGCTGAATGTTCTGCCTGTATTGTACGGCAAGGTGCACATCAGGCCGGAGGCAGCCGCAAAAACGCAGCGCCTGAACGTGTGTTCAGGCGCTTGGTAAGACTAGAAGCTCGTTAATCCTAGCGTGATGGGCGCTCAGCAACCTGCACAGTCACATCCTGTGTGCCACCGTTTGGCGTGCGCAGCGTAAAAATCATTTGATCGCCTGGCTGCTTGTTAAACTCGAGATAGGCGATGATATCGCCTGGCGTGAGCACCTGCTGCCCATCAACAGCCACGATGAGATCGCCCTGCTGCAGACCAGCTTGCGCCCCTGGACCTTGAAAAAGCTGGGAGATAAGCACGCCCTTTGATGGCAGGTTGTTCTGGCGGGCAAACAGGCTGTTTATCTCATTCAAGCCGATGCCCAAGTAGGGATGGGTGTAGCTACCCTTTTGGATCAGCTGCGGCACAATCTTCTTCACCAAGTTGATTGGCACCGCATAGCCAATGCCAATGTTGGCACCACGTCCAGATGGATCGAGGATAAACGTGTTCACGCCCACAACTTGCCCACTGCTGTTGAACAGCGGCCCACCGCTGTTGCCTGGATTAATGGCCGCATCGGTCTGCAGCACGCCAGGGATTGAGAAGGAGCTTTGGCCGCCCTCGCTTTTCGAAGCGCGCACAGCGCTGATAATACCAGCGGTGGCCGAGCGATTCTCACCAAACGGGTTGCCGATCGCAATCGCTAAATCACCCACGCGCAGCTGGCTCGAGTCGCCAAGCTCAGCTGGTAGCAGCAGCGATGTGTCGAAGTCGCGCACCTGCACAAGGGCCAGATCAGCATCTTGATCAACGCCAACAACATTGCCAATAGCCGCCTCGCCATCGATAAACTCCACAATGACTGAGCCACTGCTGCCAGCGACAACATGATAGTTGGTAATAATGTAGCCGTTTGTATCGTAGACAAAGCCTGTGCCCAGCGCCTCACCGCTGCCAGTCGAGACATTGATGCGCACCACCGAGGGGTTGCCTTTGGCAAACACGCGGGCAACCACATCGCTGTAAATGTCGCCGCTGGTTTGGTTGGACGGCAGCAACGGCGGGGCATTTGAAGGCGCATCCGGCGGCAGCTCGGCTTGGGTTGTCTGCAGCGGCTGGGCTGCATCAACGACACTCGGCTGGACAGTGGGGCCGCTTGTGGCGAGCGTGTCGCAGCTAACCATCAGCAACATACCGATCAAAATGCCACTAAGCAACCAGCCTAAACGATCTCGGAGCATAGTGCCTCCTTGCGACTGTCATGAAATCATCTATGTGTATCTTAATCGTTTTCGTGACCAAGAAACAGGGGCATGCACATACATCCTGTATGCACAGCACCTTAGGGGCCAAAATGTGCTATGGTGGTACAGCAAAGGGATGCGCAACCGTGAGAGTAGCATTCATCCACACACAACAAACCTTGAGGAGATATGTATGCTTCCAGTTGAACCAGGCCAGCTGTTGCCGATGTTTACACTTACAACAATGCACGGTGGACGCCTGCCGCGGGCGAGCCTGCGTGGGAAGGCCGCCCTCGCCTTGATCATCCTGCCCAAGCAGCCAACTGATCTGACTGCGCTCGATGCGCTGGACCAAGCCGCTGCGCAGTGGACGCGCGAAGAGTGCTTGATTGTCGTTAGTCCAAGCCAGTTGATGTGGCATCCGCAGAATCTTATCTTGGCGTATGATGAGCAAGGCACGCTGCATCAGCAGCTCGTAGGCGCGCATCCAGGCGGCTGGATCATTACAGATCGCTATGGAATGGTCTACACACAGGGGATCATCGCGGATCTTGCCAGCCTGCCAAGCGGCGCACAGCTGCACGAGTGGATTGAGTGGGTGAATATGCGCTGCAGCGGCTAGGGATTCGTCACACCTACCAGCGAAATTGTGCGCTCCCAGAGGTCGGTGAGGCGTGAGTTAATCGTCTCAGGCCGCACCAGCAAATCATCGCGCAGGTAGTTAATATCGCTGATCAATGTTTGGATATTGCCTTTGATCGCATCAGGGGCCAAGCTAGTAGCAGCAGAGAGATCTTCCTGAGCGACGGCAAGCTGGCTCATAACGCGGGGCACATCGTTGTCGCGCAGCGCGAGGCGCGCATTCTGGAGGCGCGAAGAGGCCTTAAGCAGCAGCACATACCCGTTGACGGTGGCAAGATCGTTTTGCAGCGCCAGCAGCTCCAGCGAGACGGTGTCAGCGGGAAACACCACCATGGTTGGGGTAGCCGGAATAGGCGTTGCCTCTGGCGGAGGCAGTGTGGCGGTGGGAGTGCCACGGCTAGCCAGCGCATCAGCTGGCGGAAGAACAATCACAAACGTTGGCAGCGTTGAGCGGGTAGTTCGAGCGACCACTAAGGCCGCGCTCGCCCCGATCAACGCTGCCAGTCCCATCAGCAGCAGCATCCGCAGAGCACTCAGCCAAAACTGGCGACTCAGGCGCTGCATAGCAGCTATTGTTGCTCGATCTGGTACGCCAGCAACAGGGCAGAGGCAACCTCGCGCATTGATTTGCGGCTGTTCATACTGAGCTGCTGAATCTTACGGAAGGCCTCGGCCTCTTTGAGGTTTTGCGTATCCATGAGCATGCCCTTGGCACGCTCGATGAGCTTGCGCGTCTCGAGGGCCTCTTTGAGATCGCCGACTTGCTTTTCAAGCGACAGAAACTCATCGAAGCGTGAGATGGCAACTTCGATTGCCGGCATCAGCTCGGCATCGCGGAATGGCTTAACAATATAACCAACGACCCCAGCGTCGCGGGCGCGCTCCACCAACTCTTTGTCGCTATGTGCGGTCAACAAGAGCACGGGTGCGATTTTTTCTTCGGTCAGCACCTTTGCTGCCTGAATACCATCCAGCTTTGGCATTTTGATATCCATGACGACTAGGTCGGGGCGCAGCTCACGAGCTAGATTGATAGCGCTCACACCATCGCCAGCTTCGCCAACTACAAGGTACCCCAACCCAACCAACGTCTCGCGCAGATTCATGCGAATCAGCGACTCGTCATCGGCGATTACGATCCGTGTCTGGGGCATACAGGTTCCTCCGGGTGTTAGTGTACCAGCTCCATACAGCTCAACGGTGTATGAGGGTGGCTCATACAGGCTAAAAGGGGACCTGGTAAAAAGTGTGCCAGACGGGGGCACATAGGGGCAGTATAGCATGGGAGCGTATGCACGGCAAGCTGCTACAGCAGGCATTCCATGTCACTGTTAAGGCATAAAAGGACTATATGGCTACCAGGACTATGATATAATGCTCAACAACCTCGAATGTCGCTCTTAGCGGAAGGAGCACAGCCAATGCAGAAGATCGAATATATCGCCGAAGTGGCTGAACGTACAGGTCTTTCTAAAAAGGAGGCCCGCCGTATTCTTGACACGATGTTGCAGGTGATCAGTGAGCGCCTCCAGGCAGGCGAAAAAGTTGTTCTGACCGGCTTTGGCACGTTTGAGGTTCGCGAACGGCAGGCACGGCAGGGCGTTAATCCCAAAACCCGCGAGCGTATGTTGATTCAAGCAACGAAGACACCAGGGTTTTCGGCCAGCAACAGTCTCAAAATGCTCATTCGCAGTGCCCCCGATACAACCGAGTAAGTGAGAATCAGGCCCAGCGCCTGAATTTGTACAGAAAGGAAGCTTTTGCGTGGCGCAAAAAGAATGGAACTCACCTCCGGCGATGGAGATCGACCCAAAGAAGCAGTACACCGCCACGATCGAGACCAACCGCGGCCCGATTGTGATTGATCTGTACCCCCAGCACGCGCCCAAAACCGTGAATAACTTTGTCTTCTTGGCGCGGCAGGGGTTTTATGATGGCATCACCTTTCACCGGGTGATCTCCAACTTCATGATCCAGGGCGGCGACCCGACCGGCACCGGCCGGGGTGGTCCGGGCTACCGCTTCGAGGACGAGCTGCGCAACAATCCGCTGCGCCACGAGACTGGTGTTCTCTCCATGGCCAATGCTGGTGCCAATACCAACGGCTCGCAGTTCTTCATCACGCACTCGCCACAGCCACACCTCGATGGCAAGCACACCGTCTTCGGCAAGGTGCGCGACGGCCAAGATGTGGTTAACGCCATCCGCCAAGGCGACACCATGCAGAAAGTCACCATCAGCGAATCCTAAACGCTACCATAAACATAGACAGAAGCCCCGCCGCCGTTGTTTGCAGCGGGGCTTCTGCACGCTAAAAGAACAAAAGAGTTGACAGAACATACGTTTTGCTTATATAATCAAAGCAAACTTGTGTTCTACTTTATCCTCCAGTTCGGAGTCTCGATGAAAGAAAGGAATCGTGTATGAGCGCATTGTCCCAACGTCAACAGCGCATCCTTGATCACATCAAGGATTTCGTCCGCGCCAATGGCTATGCGCCAGCGATCCGCGATATTCAGCGCGAGCTTAACATTTCTTCCACCTCGGTGGTAGCCTACAATCTACGAGCTCTTGAGAGCAAAGGCTTTATTCGCCGCTCCAACAATATTTCACGAGCAATCGAGCTACTCCAACAGGAGGATGGCGAGGCAGGAACTGGCACATCCGTGCCACTGCTTGGTGTCATTGCGGCGGGCCAACCAATCCCCATCCCAGGCGAGACCGAGGTCGAAGACAATGTGCTTGTCCCAGAGCAGATCGCCAGCGGCGATAAGCTCAAGGATGTCTATGCGCTGCGGGTCAAAGGCTACTCCATGGTCGATGCACTCATCGGCGATGGTGATATCGTCCTAATTCGCTACCAAGAAACCGCCGAGAATGGGCAGATGGTCGCCGCACGCATTCGCGATGAGAACGAAGTCACGCTTAAGCGTATCTACTGGGAAGGCAACCAGGTGCGCCTCCAGCCAGCGAACGTCACCATGGACCCGATGTACTATCCTGCTGCCAATGTCGAGGTGCAAGGGCGCGTGGTCGGCGTCATTCGCTCACTCAACTAGCTGCACGTACAGCAACACACAAGCGAAAACCCAGCCCACACGACTGTGTGGGCTGGGTTGTTTAATCTTGCGCCTGCTCAAGCAGGGTCTCGCTGTATGAGCGCTTATATGTCTTGCGCGCCTGCCACACGAGATATGGGATGAGCAGCGGCCACCATGGGCGTAGATCCTGCGCGGCCTGCATCCAGCGCTCTGCGGCCACCTTTGCCAACGACAGCTTGCCGGCTGTAGCGCCAAGTGATTTAATCGTATGCATAGAAATCCTTATCTGCTAGGGCCTGACTCATTGTAGAAGCCTCTGGCAGCACTGTCAACGCTGCTCGACGAGCGCGCTGTCGTAGGCGGCAATTGCCAGCCCAGCCCCAACGCTGGTAAAAGGGTCTTGCTCGCGCAGCCGCTCGGCGGTAAACCGCTCACTAAGCAAGCGCACAAACTTGGGAATACGCGACGAGCCGCCGGTGCGCAGAACAACATCAATCTGCTCAGGCTCAAGGCCCGCCGCCTGCACAACGCGATCAGTACATGCGGCGATCGCGCGTGCCTCTGGGCCGATTAGGCGCTCAAACTCAAAGCGGGGTAAACGATGATCGAAGTTAATCACGCCCTGATGCATGGCAATCGTCGCCTCTGGTGCACTCGATAGCTCACGCTTGCCGCGCTCGGCAGCCTCGTACAGCAACAGGCCGTAGTTCTCGCGCACCAACGCCCGCAGTGCCTGGAGCTCCTGCGGCTTGTCACCTGTGCGCACAGCCTCGTCGATCACCTGTAAGATTTTGGGTGTATGCAGCTCTAGAATGCTCTGCCAATCATTCAGCCGCTCCAGCAGCACAGCTGGTAAGGGCAGCTTGCGTGGTCCAAGCCGCGCACCAGCACCAAAGTAGGGTGTGAGCGCACCAGTCACAATTTTGCTATCGAGAATATCGCCGCCAATCGGCACGCCATCGGTGGCCAACACCGTGCGCTCAGTGCCATTGATCGCCATCACAGTGACATCAAGAGTACCACCGCCGAAGTCAAAGACCAGCACATTGCGCTGCTCACGCTGGTAGGCAGCATAGGCATACGCGGCAGCGATTGGCTCAGGCAAAAACGATACAGCATCAAGGCCCGCCAAGGCACAGGCGTTGGTCATGCGCTGAATCGCCAGTGCATCGCCCTCGGCCGTCGCAGCATAGTGCACAGGTCGCCCAACCGTGAGCGCGGTAACTTTTGTACCCAGAAAAGCCTCGATACGCCGCCGGATCTCACGTAAAATAAAGGCGATCAGCTGCTCAAGGGTATACTCAACCCCGAACACATTCGTGCGCACATAGCTTGGGTCGCGCAGCATTGTCTTAAGCGACTGAAAAAGCCGACCAGGCGAGTTGACATCCACGAGGCCGACAATCTCCTCTTCAATCGTGCCAACCTCAGCGTATGTCTGCTTGAGCGTACCAAGCGAGCGACGCTCGTAAATAATCTCGCGCCCGACGTTGCCTTCGGTGAATGCATTAATCGCTGCGCGCCCAATCTGTCGCTCACCTTCGGGTGTGATGAACAAAGCAGTGCGCAGGACCTCATGGTTTGCCGCCACCGGATCGAGCGGAATCAGCGTAACTTTGTCACCATCGTACACAGCTGCGGTGGTATTGGTTGTTCCGAAATCAAGCCCAACACGCATGGATTTCCTCCTTGAAGCTGATGGGGACACAAAGGAGCCGCTGCTGAAGCTCAGCGGCGGCCAAACGGTGAGGTGCGATTGTACACGCTGTCCAGCCGAGCTGCATCAGCCTTACGACGGATTTCTCCGTGGAATCTGAAAATGCACATTGTAGAGAAAGCCGCTTAGCCGTAGAATACACTGCATTGATTTTCACCGGATTAGGAAACTATGGCTTATAAGATTGCTTTTTTGCGCAAAGGCCCGTGGCCACCAGCCAATGTCAGTGCCGTGCAAGCGCTACGCCACGCCTTTCCCGCTGCAGAAATCATCGAGCTGGATCTCCTGCCCTTGCTACGACAACGCCATCTCACAATGCTGCTCAACGGCTGCTGGATGCTCGGCGAATATGGGTGTGACCTGATTCTTGGCCGCAAAAGCCCACGCAGCACATTTATTGTTACAGCGCTGATGTTTCATACCTTTCGGCGACTTGTCCAGCAAGTTGTGCGGGCGCAAAAGTACACGTTCTCCTTTCAGATGCAGTCGCTGTTTGATGGCAGCACGCCTGGCCTGCCGCATTTTGTCTACACTGATCACACACTGCTAGCCAACCGCTCATATCCAGGCTTTCGGCCAGCCGATCTGTACTCGCCAGCCTGGCAGCGACTTGAGCCAAGCATCTATATTAATGCGCGCGCGGTATTCACACGCTCGCAGAATATTAGCCGCTCGCTGATCAATGACTACGGGCTGGCACCGGAGCAGGTTCACTGTGTTCATGTTGGGAGCAATGTGCCGCTTGATCTGGACACACCCATACTTGAGCGCTATCAACAACAACGGGTGCTCTTTGTTGGCATCGACTGGCAGCGCAAAGGCGGCCCCGAGCTGCTCCAGGCGTGGCCAGCTGTGCTTGCACGGCACCCGCATGCCCAACTTGTAATCGCTGGCGCAGCACCACGCACTGGACGGCTGCGCAACTGCCATGTGCTTGGGCGCGTCGACCTAGCGACCACCAGCGTGCTCTATCAACAAGCAAGCCTGTTTTGTCTGCCCACCAAGCTTGAGCCGTTCGGCATCGCGGTGCTTGAAGCCCTAGCGCACCACCTGCCAGTGATCACCACCAACATCGGAGCAATGCCAGAGATTGTGCAGCCTGGGGTCAGCGGCTGGCTCGTCGAGCCAGGCACTGTCGCTCAACTGGCACAAACGTTAATTGAGGCGCTGAGCAACCCTGAGCGCTGTGCCGCACTTGGGCGCACAGGCGCACAGCTGGTTCAACAGCAGTACAATTGGCAGTACGTCGGTGAGCATATGCGCACAGCCATCGAAGCGCAGCTCTAAATGCCAGCACTAGGCAGCGTCAATCAAACAGATAGGCCGGCTCACTTTGACAGTCGCGCTACGGTTCTGTATCATCCGCACGATCACTAACCCCCGCACTCGCGGTCGAACACACAAGGAGAACATACATGACAAAGCCAACGATCGTTGTGCTGGAAGGCGACCAGACCGGCCAGGAACTTTTAGAAGAAAGCCTGCGCGTTCTCGATCCAGCTGTGACAGGGGTCGATGTTACTTTTCAGCGCTTCGATCTTAGTCTAGAAAACCGTCGTGCAACGAAAAATGAGGTTGTCCATGCGGCTGCCGAGGCTATGTGCGCCTCGGGCTACGGCCTCAAGGCGGCCACGATTACGCCAGAGAAAGCCGGCGATGTAGGCAGCCCCAACGCGCTGCTGCGCCAAGACATTGACGGCAAGGTCATTGTGCGCACTGGTCGGCGTATTCCAGGTGTACGCCCAGTCGGCGGCGTCTACGCGCCTATCTCGGTTATTCGTATGGCGGTTGATGACGCCTACGGGGCGAAAGAGTGGCGCGAGTCCGACGATGGCGACGAGATCGCCTTCCGCACCGAGAAGATTCGCCGCAGCACATGCCGCGCTGTGGCCGAGTACGCCTTTATTCACGCCCGCCGCACCAAGGCCAAGGTTTTCGGCGGCCCCAAGTACACCGTTAGCCCAGTCTACGAGGGCATGCTCAAAGAAGAGATGGATGCAGCCGCCGAGCGCTACTCCGATGTGCGCTACGAGCCACAGCTGATCGACGCCACCTACGCCCTGCTGCTCACGAACTCTGGCGACCCAATGGTTATCCCGACGCTGAACCGCGATGGCGACTGCTTGAGCGATATGGTGCTGCAAATGTTCGGCACGATCGCTGGTGCCGAGTCGCTGCTGCTCTCGTTCGACGAGAACTTTCAGGTCAAAACAGTGATGGCCGAGGCCCCGCATGGCACTGCGCCCTCGCTGGAGGGCAAGAATATTGCCAATCCCATGGCCATGATTCTGGCGGGAGCCGCGCTTCTCGACTACATCGGCACCCCACAGGCCGACATGGCCGGCCGCGCGATTAGCGAGGCGACGCTGGAGACAGTCTACGATGGCATCCGCACGGCTGATCTAGGTGGACACACAACAACCAGTGATTTCACCAGCGAAGTGATTCGCCGCGTGCGCACCAAGCTTGAAGTGTGGCCCAGCCTAGGCTAAGCCACCAAAGGACAACATGCAATGGCGCATGGCTCTGTCTGCAATGCTGCAGAGACACAAAAGCCAGGGTCGCGCACCACAACGGATGCAGCGCCCTGGCTTTGCCTTTGGCTGTGCGGCGCTATGCGCCAACGGCCTTCAGCGTATCCTGCAGAATGTCGATGCTCTCGTCGACAAGCTCTTTGGTGAGCACGAGCGGCGGGCAGAAGCGAATCGTCGATTTGCCACAGGTCAGCAGCAGCAGGCCCCGCTTAAACGCCTGCGTCATCACCTCGTTGGCCATCTCGGTATGTGGCTCGCGCGACTTCTGATCCTTGACAAAGTCCATGCCAATCATCAGGCCACGGCCACGCACATCACCGATATGCTCGAAGCGATCTTCTAGCTCATGCAGGCGGTCCATAAAGTAGCCGCCCACTTCGGAGGCATTCGCCATCAGGCCCTCTTCGGCCAGCGACAGTGTCTCGTAGACAGCGCGCATGGCCAGCGCGTTGCCACCATAGGTGTTGCCGTGAGCGCCAGGCTTCCAAACGCTGGCAACCTCTTTGCGTGCGATCATCGCCCCAACCGGCACGCCCGAGCCAATGCCCTTCGCGCTGGTGATAATATCGGGGACAATGCCCTCGTGCTCGATCGCCCACATCTTGCCAGTGCGACCAACGCCACTCTGCACCTCATCGGCAATCAGCAGGATGCCATAGCGATCACACAGATCGCGCAGCCCTTGCCAGAAGCCAGGCGCAGGCACAATATAGCCGCCCTCACCCTGGATCGGCTCGGCAATAATCGCGGCCACATCCTCTGGTGGGGTTGTGGTGGTGAAGAGCGTCTTCTCGATAAAGTCGAGCGCATACTGCGCAACGTGCTCGGCATCAACATCCCACGGCGGGCGGAACGGATTGGCGTAGAAGGCGTGGAAAACGCCTGGCATCATTGGGAAAAAGCCCTTGCGCTGGTATGGCTTCGATGCAGTAATCGCGAGACTACCATAGGAGCGCCCGTGAAACGAGCCATAAAACCCAATGATGTTCTGGCGCTTGGTGTTGTAGCGAGCCAGCTTAATCGCCGCCTCAACGGACTCGGTGCCGCTGTTGGCGAAAAACACTTGCCACTCACCAGTGCCAGGCATCAGCGACGTGACCTTTTCGGCCGCCATCACCATCGGCTCATTGTAAAAGTCGGTCCCGGCCATGTGGATGAACTTCGCCGCCTGATCCTGCAGCGCTGCGACAACACGCGGGTGGCTATGGCCAGTCGAGACTACCGCGATGCCAGCATTGAGGTCAATATAGCGATTGCCATCAACATCCCAGACTTCGCTGCCAAGGCCGCGCTCCATCACAAATGGATAGACGCGACCGCTACACGGGGCCATAACCGCCGTATCGCGAGCAACAAGCTCCTGCGCACGTGGACCGGGAATATGCTTCACAAACTCAGTCACAAAACACTCCTTTTGTTTCGATGGGTGCATCATTGACAATGCCCCCGGCAACACTGACGGGGGTACAGCCATTCTATCCGATCCACGCAGGAGCGTCAAAGCTACTCGCCGGTTGCAACGTCGCTGTCGAGCAAATGGGCCACATCATTGACGCGCAGCACACGCCAGCCACCTGTGGGCATGCTGACGATCTCCGCAAAGCCGCCGTTGTCGATCCATAGCCGTCCAAAATTTTCTAGTGGAGCATCGAGCAAAAAGCACACGAGCGCCCGAATCGCCCCGCCATGGGATACAGCGATCAGCGTGTCGTGCGGGTGACGCGCAGCGAGCTGCTCGAAGCCAACGATCATCCGTTGCTGCAGCTGCGCATACGACTCGCCATTCAGGCGCATCGTTTGGGCAGGGCTGGCGCGCATCGCAGCCATGTGCTCAGGATAGCGCTGCTCAAGCTCTTCAGGCGTGAGGCCAACCCAGTCACCATCGTTGATCTCACGGAATGCGGGCCAAGCGTGCGGAACAAGGCCAGTGGCCACACCAATCAGCTCGGCGGTTTCCCAGGCGCGTGCGATATCGCTGGCGTACAGAGCGGCGGCACCGCAGCGTGCCAAGCGCCGACCAGCCTGCTGCGCCTGCCAGCGGCCCCGCTCATTCAAAGCCACCGGATGATGCCCTTGATAGCGCCGCACCGCATTCCATGCCGTTTCACCATGACGAACCAACATTAAGCGCATGCTCTCTATTCCTCCTGCCGCATCGCAGCGTCGCCGAACTCCAACACTGCATAGCGATACTTCGTTGTCAAAACCAAAGCCTACGGCTATAATACCTGCTATCTGCAGGATTTTAGCGCCCACTACTTGGGTTGGGGAGGCGAGCCGCATGTCTCAAGCCGTAGCACACCCTGTGCCTAACGTATTCTTTTTACGGCGCAAGAAGGTTCCCGACGAACTCTCCTTGCCTGCCGATTATGTGCCCACTGACTACACATCTCTGCCAGAGCCGCCAGAAGAAAAAAAGAGTAATCCGCTTCGGCTCATCCTCATTATTCTGGTTGTCTTGGTCTTTTTAGGAGCCGTTGGATATGCTGTAGTTTTTCTACAAAACGACAATACCAGCGAAGCCACCCCAGTTCCACCGCCAACGTTTGAGATTACCCAGGCGGATATGATCGTGCGCAACGATCAGCTGGTGACCCGCATCAGCGCCAAAACCAACGCGCCTGACGGAACCAACGTCACCGCCGAGCTGCTTGAGAACGGCGCGCCCTTTAATTTCTGGAATGCCGCAGATACCACTGCACAGGTCAGCGGCGGCAATGTAGAGTTTATGATCCCCGAGGCCGATAGCCACGAGGCTGGCCGCAAGTCGGCCGAGTACACAGTCCAGCTCGTCCCTGAACTCGCAAATGCCCAGCCAACCTCAAGTACCCTCACCATTCCCACAGCCGCCGAAGAGCGCTTTTTCGGTGCCGTTGCGGAGGCGACGCCAACAGCCGAGCCAACCGCCACAACGGCGGTAACAACCGACACAGCCACTGTCGCCCCGACAGTGGAGGCATCGCCAGCCCCCGCTGCCACTGGCCCGCTGGAAAACATCGCGATCAGCCGTGCAGGCATCGCCTATGCATCGCCCTACGGTCCGGCAAACGCCGTTGGCAATGTTGCACCAGGCCAGGTAACCACCTTGGTGGCCAAGCTCCCGGTTGGCACCGAGACCTGGTACCTCATTCCTGTTCCAGAGAACAATGTATCTGGATGGATCAACAGCAATCTGATCGACTTGCCACCAGCTGATGTCAACCGCATTCCGACTGTTAGCGGCGACAACCCGTTTGCCGTCGTCTTTAACGGTGGCAATGTCCGTGCTACACCAGTGAATGGGCAGCCAATTACCCAGATTGCTGCCGGACAGAACGTTAGGGTCGTTGGGCGCGTAGCCGATAATTCTTGGTTCCAAATCGAAACCCCCCAAGGTACGGGCTGGGTTAGCGCCTTCTTGTTAACAATCAATCCGGACATCATTGCGAGTATTCCAGTGGTGCAATAGGAGTTAGCTTGACGCGCTTTTCACCGCTGGATACAATGAAAAGACATCCAGCGGTGATTTATTTAACCTCACCGTTGTCATGGATGGAGGTAGTTTCATGAGTGAGTCACAATCCATTCCTCCCACAATGCACAAAGCAACCCGAGGCGATAAAAATCCCCTCGATCCCGTCGAACAGGAGCTGTACTCAAGCGTCTTTGGCCAAAACCGCGCCATCGAAAGCTTGGTGCGGGCGCTCAATCGGGCACGCTTCGGCTTTAGCGCCGGCGGGCACAAGCGTCCGCGCGCGTCGCTGCTGTTCCTTGGTCCCACTGGTGTTGGTAAAAGCGAGTGTGCCAAGCGCCTGGCCGCCTTCTTACATCCAAATGGCGGCGGGTTCTTAAAGATAGACTGCTCGCTCTTTAGTCAAGGCCACGAGGTCTCAGCGCTGCTCGGCGCGCCACCCTCTTACGTAGGACGTGATCAAAAACCGCTGCTTGATCCAGAGTTGATCGAGCAAGATAATGCCGTTGTGCTTTTCGATGAGATCGAGAAGGCCACCTCTGAGCTGTGGAATCTTCTACTCCAGATTATGGAGGATGGCGAGATCACCTTGCTCAACGGTGGGCGTAAAATTTCATTTCAGCGTGCCATTATCATTATGACAACCAACGTCGGAGCCAAAGAAATGGCCGACTTTGTCTCAAAGCGTACAATCGGCTTCCGCACGCCTAACCGCGATGTCGAGGCCACTGGTCAGCAGATCTACCAGATCGGCTTTGAGTCGCTCCAAAAGGTCTTCAGCCCTGAGTGGATCAATCGTATCGATGAGATCATTGCCTTCCGCCCCCTGAGCAGCGAAACACTGCAGCGCGTGCTTGATCGCATGATCAAAGAGGCGAACGAGCAGTATCGGGCCTACGGGATTGAGATCAACCTAACGCAGCAGGCCCGCGATTATCTGCTGCACCGTGGCTTCGATCCGCGCTTTGGTGCCCGCCCACTGCGCGCCCGGCTGATGAAAGATATCGATGCACCGCTGGCCGACCTGCTAGCCTCTGGCGGCATCCCCGGCGGCGCACGGGTGCTCATTGACCTCTCTGAGGACGAGCCACATAATGGTCAAAATCTCGACTTCTACTTCGAGCCTGATGAAGAGCTTGCCGCACAGGCGATTCACAATCCTGACGAGCCAGCCGAGTACGATCTGCCTGCGCGCGAGGTAGCTGGGCCGCCAGCGCCACCGCCCGCCACGCCTGGTCCCGCAATCGCCCGCTCAACCGAAACCAAAGTGTAGGTAGCGCGAGTATCAAAACAGAGGACTTCCCCCCAAGGAAGTCCTCTGTTTAAATTGTGCCTGCGACCAGCAGAACCTGCTAGCCTAGCTCTGCCGACTCAGCATAGAGCTTCAGATAGCTGTCATAGCGTGCGCGGCTGATCGCCTGCTCTTGGACAGCTGCACGAATTGCACAGCCAGGCTCATGCTCGTGCATGCAGTTAGCAAAGGCACACTCGCCTAAGTAGGGCCGAAATTCGCGAAAGCACCACTCCACATCCTCTGAAGGAATAGCATAGAGGCCCAGCTCACGAATCCCTGGCGTATCGGCAACATAGCCGCCACCCTCCAGCGGGATAAGATGTGCGGCAACGGTTGTATGCTGGCCTTTATTGACCGCATCGCTTACATCGCCGGTACGCAGATTTAAGTTGGCATCGATCGCATTGAGGAGACTCAGTAGATCACAGGATTGGCTCGGGTGGCGTGTAGGGTCGGTACGGTGCGAGCGGGATAGCCCGAACCATGCCGTAGATGGCCGTTACGGCAT
>JABXJS010000184.1 GCA_013538855.1 Herpetosiphonaceae bacterium | reverse complement strand
GGCTGAGCGCCCGTCGTGCATAGCCGCAGGCGCAGGTCGGCGATGGCCTGACGCACGCCGCGTGTATGGCCAGCGCTGATGCCGAACCGCGCTGGTTAAGCAGCCGCAGGATGGCGCACTATGCCAGCGGTGAGCATATGGAGTAGGGCGACCGAGGAGCGACTGCGTTCGCCCGCATGATGCGCGATGGGCAAATCTAAACGGTATTCTTCTGAAGTCTTTGGTAGTTAAGGGAGGTATTCGCGTATGAACACGAGCAGCGAGCAGATGGCCCTGTCGCCGAGCGAGCGCGAGGAGCTGCTGAGCGTGCTGCAGGCGCGCTTTGAGCACAATATGCACCGCCATCCAGACCTTGCGTGGGCCAGCGTGCAGGCGCGGCTCGATGCCAGCCCGGCCAAGCTCTGGTCGCTCGCCGCGATGGAGCGCACCGGTGGCGAGCCAGATGTTGTCGGCCAGGAGCAGCAGACCGGCGCATATCTGTTTGTTGATTGTGCGCCAGAGTCTCCCAAAGGCCGCCGCAGCCTCTGCTACGACCGCGAAGCCCTCGAGTCGCGCAAGGACCATCCGCCCAAAGATAGCGCGCTTGATCTGGCCGCCGCGATGGGCGTCGAGCTGCTAGATGCAGACCAGTATCGTGCGCTGCAAGACCTGGAGGAGTTCGACACAAAAACGTCGAGCTGGATTCATACCCCTGCCGCGGTGCGCGCGCTTGGCGGTGCGCTGTTTGCCGATCGGCGCTACGGCATGGTCTTTGTGTATCACAACGGCGCGCCCTCATACTACGCCTCCAGGGGCTTCCGCAGCCTGCTGAAGGTCTAGGCGCGGCTCAGCCGCAGCGGCACCACCTGGACTGCCTCGTTTGATCACGGCACGCTGGTGATGCTGATGGGACGGCGGATGTCGGCGCGACGTGCGCTGGCTGGGCTGGTGCGTGCTCCGGCACGGCGCTCACCTGCACGCTGACGCTGGATCAGGCACGTAGCGTGACGGCGATGTTTACCCGTCCCAATCGCGGCTTTCTGTTCGTCCTCATGCGTTAGGCAAGCAAGGCCAAGAACTATGGCGGCCGTGCCAGGGCACTTTTATCAACTGTCGGCGCACAGCGGCTGGAGGCGCACGCATGCTCGTCGTTGCTTCCAGGGTCGGTAGCGTACAATGTTTGATGGCTAGCCGTGCTGGTTGAGCGGTCGTCGTGCATAGGCTTGGCCTGCGGCGCTGAGCGGCCATGCGTGCGTGTGCTGCTTTGCTGGCGCTGATGCCAAGCGCAGCTGATTGCTGCTCAACCGGCGCAGCCCGCTGTCCACAGCGGCCATGCCCAGTCGGAAATATATATTCAAGGAGGGATTGTGCAAGCAACAGGTGCGTTTAATCAGGGCATGTGCAAAGTCAGCAGGGACGGCTAAAAACACACTGACACCTTTTTGGTCGCATGGTGGTGTCAAAGCAACCAATGCCCAGAACGGTGTCGTATGCAGTCTACCACCCATCCGTTTGCCCTGCCGTTGCCTGCCGATGTCCCGTTTGCGCTCAGCCTTGAGGTCCTGTCCGCGCAGCTGACCCAGCTGGTCGATCAGCGCAAACCACGCGGCATTCGGTATCCGCGACATCCGGCGCGTTGCGGACTACGCCCGCGACGGCCCGATCCACGTCTGGGGTGCCGAAGGACTCACGGATACGGAGCAGCTGTTTGCGCTGTGGCACCGCTATCGTACGGGTGCCCTGGATCGGGCGCAGCTGCAGCAGGCGCTGCAGCCGGTCCAGGATGCGTTCCACGACTGGTTGGAGCGTGGGAAGGCCGTGCCCTATGAGAAAGCGCGGGCCTTTAGCCGCGACCTGGGGAGCCTGGAGGCCGCGCTGTGGACGGTTGTGCGCGAGGAGGGCGTCGAGCCGACGAACAATGCGGCGGAGCGGGCGCTGCGGCCAGCGGTGGTGTGGCGCAAACGGTGCTTTGGGTCGCAAAGCACTGAGGGTGCCCGCTCCGTCGAGCGGATGCTGACCGTGATCGCGACCTGCAAGCGACAGCACCGGCAGCTGCTGACCTTTTTGACCGAAGCGGTCAATGCCCACTGGACGGGAACGCCACCACCGACGTTACTTCAGACCCCTTGAACGATTACATATCTTGATCTCATACCATACATTAATCCAGTTACTCAGATATTTTTCAGCTTCATCGAGGTTTTTTATTTATATATTAATACTGCAATACCATTGTATGCTACATTAATCATAGGATATTCTTGATATCCGCATTCTATTCCGTCTTCTTCATGAAAAAAATTTGTAGTTGATCAATGGTTATCGCTTCCGGAATAAATATCAAAATACTGGTCATAAAAACTTCATTCATGGCTATGCCTTAACGACCGTACAGAAACACTGATCGATTGTACGCGTTCAAGCCCGATCAAACAACGAGGGTGCTGGGGTACCGGCCTAGTGTGCGCAACAGGTTGGGCAGATACGCCGATGGATTACCTTCTGGTGTTGGCACGTCACCCGAATTGTCATCAGCCGCTAGCGTTTGGCTATCAAAGGCCAATCGCGGTCGAACAGCCGCGATCATGCTGGATCAGTGCCGGTGCGTGGTGCTGTATGATCGACGCACGCGGAGTCGTTGCACCGTGCGGCGTGCATCGTCACGTATCCAGCCTTTCCTTCGTAGGAGGTACCATGCCCACCGATCTGCCGAATCCCACGACCCGCCGCTTGTTCCAGCTTGGGCTGCCGATCAGTCCCTATCCGATCCCACCGTGCGCTATCGAGACATTGCCTGCGCTTCCGCCCATGCTGGATGCCGCACCACCGAGCGGGCTGCTGTCCGCGCTCGTTGGCGAACGCTACGGCGTGGAGACAATGCAGGATTCTGACATCCACGATGAGCGGATCTGGCCCTGGCTCGACCGGGTGCGCGCGTGGTCGGTGCCATGCCTGATGGAGACCGCGTTTTCTGCACCCCACCTGCTCGGCACACTGGCCGCCTGCCTCCAGCACCTGCGCAGAGTGGTGCCAGCAGCCACCTGGGGCGTCAATCCAGCGGACGTTGTGTATGGACTGGTCGGTCCTCTACAGAAGTATGGCCTCTTGCACGTGCGCATTCCAGCGCCGCCCGATACCGCTACCAACCAGGCGATGGGGCTGGAGCTTGCGGGACGTATCACGACGCTGAATGGGGCGGCGATTGACTCCGTGGAAGGTCGTCAGCTCTGGGAGCAGCTCTACGCCGCGCCGTGGGACCTCCAGAACGAACTGGCCCATGCGCACTGGCTTCACGTGCTTCAGATCACGCTCTTTCAGGCGACCTACGCCAATGTGCAGGGGACAAGCATCGGTATCGGGTTTTGTATGTAGTCACCATCGTGATCATCACCGGTACAAAGTGCCAACGGGAAGCACTAGCCGAGCTGTATCGGCTTGAATCCAGCTCATCAGGTGGCGGGCATGGACGGCCGTCCACCGCTGCCGCACGTGCGGCCCGCAGTCCTGGGTGCAGGAGCAGACTGACAATGATGACTGCACGAGTGGGAGTAGCCATAACTGGCGGTTTTGAGCAGTGTATCCTGCTGGACTTCTGTGCTGGTTCGGTATCAACATCGCGCACGCGCCTAAGGATGGCTAAGGGATTATCGGACACAGATTGGCCTGCACGAGCTACGTGCCCCAGGTATCCAGCACCGTGAGGGTCGTATTAATCGTTACGGGCTTTGTCGGCGGCTGGCGGGTACGCAGCCACTCGCGATAGCAGGCATCACATATGCGCCTTCTGCTGCCAGCTAATCCACGCGAGACCGCCTTTGCCAGTGAGAATCGCACACTGGAGAGAGCACTCGCCAATCTATGCCCTGTGGTCGTGTGGACCACGGGGCGTTTTGCATCTACCTTGCCAGAAGCCGCTGCAATGAAAGGAGCCTGCAATGCACAACCTGCTTGAGCTGCTGCTAAGCTGGATCTATCCGCCGCACTGCGTCGCCTGTCGCCGCCGTGGCGCTGGGCTGTGCGCCAGCTGTATGGCCGCCTGCGTGCCGCTCGCGCCGCCACAGCGCCTGCGCCGCCTGCCTGCCGATAGTCCGCTGGAGCGTGTCCAGGGTGTGTATGCCTTCACCTCGATTGTGCGCCAGACGATTCACGCCTTCAAATATCAGGGGCAGCGCCAGCTTGGCATGGCGCTGGCACAGCTGCTGGAGCCGCATCTACCCTGGGAGCCAGCTGCGCTGGTGCCGGTGCCGCTCTACCGGGCGCGCCTGCGCGAGCGCGGCTTTAACCAGGCGGCGCTGCTGGCCCAGCACCTTGGCCAGCGCTGGCGGCTGCCAGTCTGCGACCAGCTGCAGCGCCTGCGCGATACCGGCCAGCAGGTGGGCCGCTCCAAGGCCGAGCGGGCTGTGAATGTGCAGGCTGCGTTCACGTGGCATGGCCCGCCGCCGCCAGCGCGTGTGCTGTTGATCGACGATGTGCTGACCACTGGGGCCACGCTGAGCGCCTGCGCCGTCGCTCTGCGCCAGGCTGGCGCGCTCCAGGTCCAGGGCCTTACGGTCGCGCGTGCGCTCGACTAGCGGCGAGTAGCGCCGTGGCTGGCGTGTGGAAGGCGCTTCCTACACCATTGGCAACCAAACAGCGGCCGTGGAATAGCTCCACGGCCGCTGCATGCTCAAGCGTACTTGGGCTTAATAGTACAGAATATCCCAGTGACCGGCGAAGGACTCATTGGCGTAGATGTTGCCAGCGGAGTCTTTGTAGAGCGCCGCGCCATCGCTGCGCTGCCCAGCATAGGTGAAGTGACCCTGGATGTAGTTGGTGACGCACGTAGTGTAGGAGATGTCGATTTTGTAGCCGGTCCAGTGGCTGTAGGTGCCGCCGGAGTGGATGTAGTTCTCGGTGCCGCCGGTGACGGTGACCGCGCAGCCCGAGGCGCTCTTGAAGCTGATCAGGCCGCTGACGGTGTTTTGGCGCATCTGCTCTAGCGAGGTGGATGGGTTGGTCGTGCGATCTGCGGTAACGACACCTGATGATGTTACGCTGATGCCAGCACCGTTGAGCTGTGACAGGGCGCTGCTGTGGCGGATACGCGCCGTATCGCCAGAGATCAGCTGGAACCAGGTGTTGCGGCCAACGACACCATCGGCGCTGAGGTTCACGCCCTTCTGAAACGATACAACTTTGGCCTTGGTGCCGCTGCCGAAGGCACCATCGATGGTGAGATTGAAGCCATAGTTGTTCTTGAGCTGGCGCTGGAGCGCGTTGACCACAAGGTTGTTGCTGCCCTGCTGCACCAGCGACGATGAGCGACTGGTGATCGACTCCCAGGTGTTTGTTCCGACGATGCCATCTGACGTGAGGCCATTGGCGGTCTGGTACTGCTTCACAGCAGTGGTGGTGGCGCTGTCGAAGCTACAGTTGTAGCTGACAGCCGTGTAGCCAGCTTGGCGCAGCATCGCCTGCAATGTGCAGACGCTTTCGCCTGTGTTGCCCGCTTTAATCACGGGCCAGGCGACGGCCGCCGAGGCGTGGCGCGTAGGAACGACCAACAGTGCGAACATCAACACCATGGTAAGAAACATCCAGCGCGTGCGTGTCATACGTGACCATGTTCCTTTCATTAGAAGCCTACGCGGAACAGTATAGAGCACACGAAATTAACAGTATATTAATGGTTGATGGGACTTTACGGCAGCTATAGACACGCTAGCTGCGCTTCCGCGCTAGCTGCATCAGCCGACCGATGACCGACCAGTACGAGACGGGCATAATACGCTCGATCAGCGCCATCAGCTTGGCATCGTTGCCGACGATTACACGGGCTTTGCGCTGCTCAATCGCGCGCACAATTGTCTCCGCGGCAACCGCTGGCGGCAGCCGCAGCAGAGCGTTAAACGCTGCACGCTCACGCTCTAGCTCTGCGCTGGGCAGGCCCGGCGCTGCGGCGATGCGGGCACTGTTGGCGATGGCTGTGGCTACGCCGCCAGGATGCACCACGGTGACACCAACCGCTGTGCCCTGTAGCTCTTGGCGCAGTGCCTCGGAGAAGCCGCGCACGGCGAACTTACTGGCGGCATAGGCTGTCTGGCCTGGCGGGGCCACGATACCGAAGATACTTGACATATTGACAAGGCGAGCATCATCGCTAGCCTTGAGCAGCGGCAGGAACGCGCGGGTCATGCGCACGACACCGCGAAAATTGATCGCGAACAGCCACTCGAACTCTTCGTCGCTCAGCTGCTCGAAGGTGCCGCCGAGCGCGACGCCGGCGTTGTTGACCAGCACATCGACACCGCCATGCTGCGCTGTGACCACGCTGGGAAACTGCGCCACGGCGGCGGCATCGGCAACATCAAGCGCGTGGCAGCTGACCTGAACGGCATACTTGGCGATGTGCTCGGCTGTCTCGGTCAAGCCGCCGCTGTTTTTGTCGGCCAGCGCTAGGTTGCAGCCGCGCAGCGCTAGCGCACTGGCCACAGCGCGCCCAATTCCGCTGGCTGCGCCAGTGACAACAGCGGTGCGGCCAGCCAGTCGCAGTGGTGGCTTGCTCATGCGGCACCGCCTTTGGCGGCGGTCAGGCTGCGGATCGGCGTGCGTGAAAACTCCATGGTGCCATCATCGACCGAGCCGAAGCGGAACATCAGCATATCGAGCAGGTAGTTCTGATAGACTTTCCATGGCCGCTTCGAGCCTTGGCGCGGCAGCGCTGCCAGCGCGCGCTGGACATAGCCGGAGGTCAGATTGACCGCTGGCTCGGCGCTGACGCTCGTGTCGTGCTTGAGCGGCATGCACTGGACATAGCCGTGGCGATCCATGTAGTTGAGCAGGCGGCAAACGTAGCGCGAGGTCAGCTCGCACTTCAGCGTCCACGAGGCATTCGTGTAGCCGATGGCCGAGGCGAGGTTGGGGATGCCGCTATACATCATGCCCTTGTAGCTCATGGTGCTGGCTAGCTCCACCGGCTGGCCATCGACGAGCAGTTGCACGCCGCTCATCAGCTTCATCACCAGGCCAGTGGCGGTGATGATTACATCGGCGGCTAGCTCCTGGCCCGAGCGCAGGCGCACGCCGCTGGGCGTGAAGCTGTCGATCTCGGCGGTGACAACGCTGGCCTTGCCGGAGCGGAGCGCGGCGAAGAGATCGCCATCTGGCACGAGGCACAGGCGCTGATCCCATGGGTTATAGCGTGGTGTAAAGTGCGTTTGCACATCGTAGCTGGCCCCAAGCTCCTGGCGCACGCCTTTGATCAAGGTGCGCTTGCTCATCTTTGGCAGCGCCCGCATAAGATTGTAGAAGTACATGCCCAGCAGCACATTCTTCCAGCGCACGATGCCGTGGGCCAGCCGCTGCGGCAGGCGACGGCGCAGCCAGTTGGCGATTTTATCCTGCTCCGGCATGGATACGACGTAGGTCGGCGAGCGCTGGAGCATGGTGACGTGGGCGGCCTTGGCGGCCAGCGCTGGCACCAGCGTCACCGCTGTTGCGCCGCTGCCAATCACGAGCACGCGCTTGTCGGTGTAGTCGAAGTGCTCCGGCCAGTGCTGCGGATGGATGACCTCGCCGTCGAACTGCGCCAGCGTCGGCCAGTCCGGCGTGTAGCCCTGGGCATAGTCGTAGTAGCCGGTGCACATATACAGAAAGTTGCAGGTGAGGCGCACTGCCTGCTTGGCGGGGCCAACCTCGGCCTCAACGGTCCAGCGGGCGTCGGCGGAGGACCAGGCGGCGCGGCGCACGCGGTGGTTGAAGCGAATCTGGCGGTCGATGCCGTAGGCGGCGGCGGTCTCGTGCAGATAGTCGAGGATGGCGGGGCCGTCGGCGATAGCCTTGGGGTTGTGCCAGGGGCGAAACGAGTAGCCCAGCGTGTACATATCCGAGTCGGAGCGCACGCCAGGGTAGCGAAAGAGATCCCAGGTGCCGCCAATCGCGCTACGGCCCTCAAGAATTGTGTAGCTTCGATTAGGGCAGCGGGTTTGCAGATAGTAGGCTGCGCCGATGCCGGAGAGGCCCGCTCCGACAATCAGCACATCGACGTGGTCGGTGGTCATAGGTGTGTCGTCCTTTCTCAGGGAGGCCAACTGCGCGGGTACGCAGGGTTCCGTTAAAGTATCGCATAGGTTGCGCAGATTGGAGCCTGCTTTTCGTCTGAACATAGCGCTAGAGCGGTGCAGATGCTTGTGGACAGCGCTAAGTTCTTCTATGATGGGCATTGTCGCATAGCCCAAACACTATGGAGGCATTGTATGCAGAGTTGGCCGATTGTGCGCACACAGCCGCTGGGCAAGACCTACGGCCGCGGTTTGCCGAGCTTTATCAACAATCGAGGCTACTACTTTGATCTGCTGGGCGTCTACGCCGATGGCGTGGTCGACTGCTGGGATATGCTCGATCTCGCGCTGTTTCGGCGCAAGGCGCAGACAGGCTGGATCGCGCTCCAGCCGCCGCTCGGTGCCCATGTCTCGGTCCATAATCTTGGCTTCTGCAAGGTAGACGCCGCCGAGTGGCAGCTCAGCGTCGCCGACCTCGTTGAGCAGGTCGAGGCTGTGGTGACTGCGCTCAACCCACAGCGCGCTGAGCTGGTTGATCTAGAGGGCGAGGCGTCGCGGCCGTTTGGCCCGAATAGCAAGGCGCGGATTGCCAAGCTCGGCCTCGCCGATGAGTACTTTCAGCGCCTGGCCGCCGACGGCGCGGACATCCTCGGCCGCCGTGTGCCGCTGCTGCTGCGCGATGGCGCATCCTATGTGCTTACCCCTGGCGCGATCTACGCTGATGGGATGTGTCAGCTGCGCATGGCTGGTGATCTGCTCTCGACGGCGACGCTGATCGAGCAGCTGGAGCGCGGCGAGGTGGGCACCAGCGTGGCTGATGGCAGCTGGGTAGAGATAGAGGGCCTTGGATGCTGGCGCAGCGTGCAGGGCCACTGGCCCATTGAGCCAGGCGAGCGCAGCAAAGAGATCGCTGATGTGCTGGCAATCCTCAATGGTGCACCTGGCGCGCTCAAAACATGCAGAGCCGCCTTCGCTGACTATCAGCGTGACCCTGCGCCAGCAGCGAAAGAGCGCCTGCGCAGCGCGTATGCTGCGGTTCCCGGGCATTTGCGCATGTACTGTGGCGATATGGACTCCAAGGACTGGCCCATCCGCGCCATTCTTTTTGGCGAGCATGACGAGTACGGCGAGTGAGCGCCTAGCCCACTGCTCAACGGCCCAAAGGGCACCCCGCGCACCGGGCTGGATGGCGGGGCCGCTCGGCGCTAGGCCAAAGGACGGGCGCGGGTACCCGTTAGGGTCGACAACGGAGCCAGGGCGCGCAGCGTGGCGCGCGAGCGAGCACGGCGCTTTTTCTTGCTCTATAACGACCGCGCAGCCCCATATGCCTTCTGCATTGCGCCGTCTAGCGCCGCTACCCTGTACTGTGTGGCACGCTGTTAGTTACTGGCGCTGCCTAACGGGGCAGATTGTAGCCATTGGTGTGGTACACTAACACCCATTCCAACCGCAGCTTCCCCTCAAGCCTCCTGGGCCTGCACGAGCGGCGCTCATACGTGTTTATATGCTGAAATGCAGCGTTGTGGTTAAGCGCAGGCTGGTATGTTGCAAGCGCCTGCGGCTCGGCGTCCCGCTCGGTGGGGGGGGATTGCCCTGGGCCTGGTTTTGGGCAATCACACGGAGGACCAATCGAGTAGCATACTTGGCCAGCAGTTCAATGTGTGCTGCTGAATGATTCTGTGCCATTGTTCGTTTTTTTGTGACAGGGTGACCTAGTATGTTAGGAGTATGTCATGCCGCAGTTGGAACGTAGATTATGGCTGAAGCTGGGAGTGCTGATTATTGGGCTGCTGCTTGGTAGCCTGCCGCCGCTGAACACATTGGCGGTGGGGCCGGTGGCCCGTGTCCAGCTTGCGCCAGGCGTATCACCGGGGGCGTCCGGCCACCCGCAGGTCAGCGGCGGCGGCTACAGCAGCTGTGCGCTGCTGACCGATGGGACGCTGCGCTGCTGGGGTCGCAATGGCAACGGAGAGCTGGGCGATGGCACCACGACAAATCGTACGAACCCTGTGAGCGTCAGCGCCATTGCTGGAGTGCAGATGGTCGCTGGCGGCTCCAACCATACCTGCGCCGTGCTGGCGGCAGGGACAGTGCGCTGCTGGGGCCTCAACCAGTACGGGCAGCTCGGTGATGGGACGACGAATGATCGCCACACGCCGGTGCCGGTCGTGGGTCTGAGCAATGTGCAGATGCTCGCTGCCGCTGCTGATCACACCTGCGCACTGCTTGGCGATGGAACGGTGGCCTGCTGGGGCGGTAATCTCTACGGGCAACTCGGCGACGGCACCACCACGCAGCGGCTGACGCCGGTGGCGGTGAGCGGTCTCACGAATGTGATCGCCATCAGCGCCCAGCATCTATTTACCTGCGCACTGCGTGGCGATGGGACGGTGGCCTGCTGGGGCAGCAATACTCATGGCCAGCTTGGCGATGGGACGACGACAGATCAGCACACACCGGTGGCGGTGAGCGGTCTGGCCGAGGTGACAGGGCTGGGCGTGGGCTATGATCATGCGTGTGCGCTAGTGGCCGATGGCAGCGTGCGCTGCTGGGGCAACAATGGCAATGGCCAGCTTGGCGATGGCACCACAACCGAGCGCCACGCGCCAGCGGCGGTGAGCACCCTCGATGCGGTGGTTGCCATTCATGGTGCGTTCAAAAGTAGCTGCGCCGTGCGCGTTGATGGGACGGTACGCTGCTGGGGCAGCAACAATCACGGCCAGCTTGGCGATGGAACGACGACTGATCGGCACACGCCAGTGGCGGTGAGCGATCTTGACACTGCGGTGCAGATCGCTCTGGGGCTGGAGCATGGCTGCGCGCTGCTGGCCGACGGGACGGCGCGCTGCTGGGGCGCAAACGCAAATGGCACCTTGGGCGATGGGACGACAGCGGATCGGCACATGCCGGTGGCTGTTGGCAACCTTCGTCAGCCCGTGTTTACTGCGCAGTCGATCACAGCCGCTGGCTTGCACACCTGTCTGCTGCGCGAGCGCTTTCAGCCCTACTGCTGGGGGCGCAATGTCAACGGGCAGGTTGGCGACGGGACCACGACGAATCGCGCACTGCCAGTGGCGACCAGCGGCCTGACCAATCCGGTGATGCTGGATGCAGGCAACAACCATACATGTGCTGTGCTGGCCGACGGAGCGGCGCGCTGCTGGGGCGACAATCAGGATGGGCAGCTCGGCGATGGCACCACAACGGATCAGCGTACACCGGTGGCGGTGAGCGGCCTGACTGACACGCTGGCGCTGAGCGCTGGCGGTGCCCACACCTGTGCTGTGCTGGCCGACGGAGCGGCGCGCTGCTGGGGCCGGAACACAGGTGGGCAGCTCGGCGATGGCACCACAACGGATCAGCATACGCCGGTGGCGGTGAGCGGCCTAACTGACACGCTGGCGCTGAGCGCTGGCGGTGGCCACACCTGTGCCGTGCTAGCCGACGGCACGGTGCGCTGCTGGGGATTCAACAATGCTGGGCAGCTTGGCGACGGGACCACAACGAATCGCGCGCTGCCGGTAGCTGTCAGTGGGCTGGACCATGTGCGGGCGGTTAGCACGGGCTTTGATCACACCTGTGCCGTGCTGACGGATGGCACAGCGCGCTGCTGGGGCCAGAACATCACCGGGCTGCTTGGCGATGGCACGACCACCAGCAGTACAACGCCAGTGGCGGTGAGTGGTCTGACGGATGTGCTGGCGCTGAAGGCTGGCTATAATCATACCTGCGCTGTGCTGATTGACGGGACAGCACGCTGCTGGGGCAGCAATTTCCATGGCCAGCTTGGCGACGGCACGACCACCGATGCGCTGACACCAACGCTGGTGAGCGGTTTAACCTCGGCGATTGCCATCGACGTAGGTGTGTACCACACGTGCGCGCTGGTGGCGCAGGGCGGCGTGTCCTGCTGGGGCTTGAACGTGGCGGGCCAGCTTGGCGATGGCACCACAACCGATCATCCGCTGCCGCAGCCAGTGCAGCTTATGCCGCGCTTGAGCCTGAGCGGCGCTGCGCCAGTGGCGGAGGGCGCAGCGTTCTCGCTAACCCTCACGCTTGATGCGCCTGCTGTGATCACGACGACGATTGCGTACTCCACCACCGATGGCACGGCGCAGGCTCCTGCTGACTTCACCGGCATAGCCGACGCTATGGTCAGCATTCCCATGGGCCAGCAGAGCGCGACCATCGTTATTCCAACGATCAATGATGCTGTGTATGAGGGCGACGAGACCTTCAGCGTGAACCTTCAGCTGACATATGCCACGCTTACGACGACGAGCGTGCTGGTGACAATCGTTGATAACGATGCAGCGCTGGTGCAGGTGTTCCTGCCCGTTGTGCAGCGCTGAGGCCAGTGGACCATGAGCGGCCAGAGTCTAGCGCGCTTCGCGCAGTGGCTGCCAGCTGGAGCGCGTGCCGCGATTACTCCACATAGTGCTTGAGTGTTTCACGAACGTGCTGGCGGGCGCGGTGGAGGCGTACCTTCAGCGCCGACTCACTGATGCCCAGCGCGTGGGCGGCGTCGCGCGTGCTCATGCCCTGGATATCGCGCAAGATGAGGGCGAGGCGTAGGTTTTCGGGCAAGGTGCGCACAGCCGCATCGATGTGGCTCTGTAGCTCGTCGATGAGGCTGTGCTGGTCTGGGGTTGGGCCGGGATCAAACAGGCTGGCATCGGCCACCGCCTGCTCGGCGGCGCTGTGCAGCGAGACGGTGCGTGGTGCCGGGCGGCGCAGCTGCATCAGGGCAGCGTTGTAGACGATGCGGTGCAGCCACGAGCCAAGCGAGCTGCGCCCCTCGAACGTGTCGATGCGCGTGCAGGCCTGGAGCATGCCCTCCTGCAGCACATCCTCCGCCGCAGCATGGTCGGGCATCAGCCGCGAGGCCAGCCGATACAGCTGCGGCGCATACTGCTTGAGCAGGCACGTGCATGCCAGCGGATCGCGCCGCCGTAGCCCGGCCAGCAGCTCCAGCTCATCGCTGTAAACCGTCAGATCGATCTCCCAAGGTTTTTCCATCGCTTGCTCCTCACTTACCAACTACTGCGCATAGATTTAGATGCGCCGAGACTACCGCTGGTTACATGGTACAACGGTATGTGCCTGGATGCGGAGCTTTGTACCATAGCACACCTGCCGCCCTATGCATACAATACAGCTATATCGCTCCACATCTGCTACCCAAGGTGGATAGCACGCCATGGTGGGCCAAGCAATCACGCCGCCACCGACAGTTTCAGTCACGCCGCGCCATAGCCGGTTGGTGGCTGTGTGCTGCGGAGGGGCGTGCTGTGTGTGGTGCTTGCGGTGAGACTGCGCGCGAGAAGTGCTGTTGCTGTTCACCGCTGGCCCATGGGCATAGATTGATGCAGCGCTCTGCGCAGGCCGTCACTTCGACGGAGAAGGAACCGGATGGAGATCGCATTTCCCAACGCCAAAATTTTAATAATTGATGATGAGCCAGCGAACACCCAGCTGCTCAAGCAGTTGCTTGGCCGCAAGGGCTATAGCGGCGCGCGGCTTGTGCATGACCCGCGTGAGGCGCTACCCGTGTACCTGGAGTTTCAGCCCGACCTGATTTTGCTTGATCTGATGATGCCGTACATCGATGGCATGCAGCTGCTGACGTTGCTACGCCAGTGCATTACGCCCAGCAACTTTGTGCCGATTGTTGTGCTGACCGCTGACATCACCCCGGCCGCACGCCAGCAAGCCCTCGCCTGCGGGGCCAGCGACTACCTGACCAAGCCGTTTGACTCTACGGAGATGACGCTGCGCGTGGGCAATCTGCTGCAGACCCGGCAGCTCTACCTTCAGCTAGAGCAGCACCGACGCTTGCTGCAGGAGCGCGTGTTGGAGCAAAACCAGGCCCTCGAAGAGTCGCGCATTCAGATTCTTGCGCGCCTGGCGCTGGCCGCCGAGTACCGCGACGACAACACCGGCGAGCATACGCAGCGCGTTGGGCGCACGGCGGCGCTGCTGGGGGCCGCCCTTGACCTGCCGGAGGAGGACATCTTGCTGCTGCGGCGTGCCGCGCCGCTCCACGACGTTGGCAAGATCGGCATCCCTGATCATATCTTGCTGAAGCCCGGTCGGCTGACGCCTGCGGAGTTCGAGCAGATGCAGGCGCACACCACCATCGGCGCGCGCATTCTCAAGGATCACGACAACAGCGTGCCGCTGCTGCGCATGGCCGAGACGATCGCGCTGACCCACCACGAGCGCTGGGATGGCCGCGGCTACCCGCAGGGACTGGCTGGAGCAGCGATTCCGCTGGTTGGGCGCATCGTCGCCGTCGCCGATGTCTACGATACACTGACCCACGAGCGGCCCTATCGCCAGCGCTGGTCCGCTGCGGCGGCCATCGACGAGATCGCCAAGCAGAGTGGGGCGCAGTTCGACCCGCAGGTGGTGGCGGTGTTCCTCGATCTGGTCCGCGCCAACCGCCTGCACGATCCGGCGGAGGACGCGCAGGCCGCGCCGCGGCTGCACACGGCGCTCATGGCCATCGAAGACGCCACTGATGCTGCGCCGACGGGCGCGCTGGCCGAGAGCCTCACGCCACGTGAGCACGAGGTGCTGCAGCTGCTCGCCCAGGGCCAGACCAACCGCGAGATTGCGCAGGCGCTTTTTATTAGTCCTGGCACGGTCAAGGTGCACGTCGAGCGTATTCTCGGCAAGCTGGCCGTCGCCGACCGCACGCAGGCCGCCGTGCGCGCCTTCGAGCTGGGCCTGCTGCACCTTAGCGCTGATTGATTGGTCCCGCAATCAGAGCAGGCGCATCAGGATGTATTTGACATAATTGCGCGCTTCAACAAACAGATGATCCATGATTCTATTTTCCTGTCTCTGCAGCACGATCTGCAACCGCCAGCTGTTCGCCGCTGGACGGGGTGGTATGTAGATGCAACGCTGATGGTGGTGCTATGCTCAGGTGTCGTTCGGCCTACCAGTGCGGCGCAGGCAGCCAAACGCGCAGCTGTGTGCCGCTGTCTGTGCTCGTAACAGTCAGCGTCCCGCCAAATGCACGGGCAAAAAGATCAAGCTGCATGAGCGGCAGGTGCCCATCATGGGTAAGGTCGGGGTCTGGCCCGGTGTGGGCCAGCCTTAGCTCAAAGCTCGTGCGCTCGACGCGCAGCCAGAGCTGAACACGGCCGCTCTCCGGCACGCTGCGCAGGTAGGCGCATAGCGCGCTATACGGCAGATGCTCCAGCTGCAATGCCGTCGAGCAGCACGCCGCATCAATGTGCATGTGGATTCTGCGCTTGAGATAGCTCTCGGCCAGGCGTTGCAGCGCCTTAGTGCACTTGCGTATAGCTAAGTCAGGATCGGCCTGCACCAGCCCCCTGCGCTGGCGATACCAGCGCATGGCTTTGCTGCTGAGCTGCTGCACAAACGGCGACAAGAAGTACACCTCGTCGATGTAGCGACGCAGCGTCACCGCTTCAGTGTGGATCGCCGCCACCAGCGCTTGCGCCTGTTCGCTCAGCGGCCCACATGCCTCTAGCAGCAGCAGATAGGCAAAGCCTCTAATCGGCGTGGTGGGATTGATCAGATCACCACTTACGATATAGCCCACTATACGATTATCAAGCACGTGGGCCGTGTTGATTATATGGAGCACACGCTGCTCTGCGTCTGCAAGGGCGCACGTATCGTGCTGGGCAAGACCGGGGCTGATCTGATCGTGCATCCATCGCTGATCAAGCGTCTTGCCGTCGCTATGGGGGTTTCGCTCCAGCCCGGCGTAGATGACGCCAGCGCGGTTGGCCCACTGCACATGATTGCTGGCGTCCACCACCAGCAGCGCCAGCGGCAAGCGCTCCAACACCAGCGGCAGCGTCAGCTCCAGGGTGCTCGTACCGTCGGGCCACGCATCCAATGGTGCGAGCGGTAGCTCGACATACAATACAGTGCCAGCAGCGTGCGACTCTGCGCGAAGCCAGCCACCAAGGCGCTGCACCCAATAGCCAACGATGGCTAATCCCACACCAGCGCCCAGCTCAGCACCGTCAAGGGCGGCACGGTCATAGTCGTGGCCAAACACCGTGAGCATTGGGCGCAGCCCGGATGCGGATGGGTTAGTGCTAAAGCCGTGCCCCTGGTCGCTGACGCTGAGGTGCACCGTTGGCCCACGGCGCTCAACCTGCACCAGCACTGGCTGCTGCGGCTCACTGGCGGCGCAGGCGTTGGACACTAGCTCGCGCACGATGGTGCGAATGCCCTGTGCGACGCTCACCATTGGCAGCGGCTGATCAGCGGTCGGCTCAGCCAGCAGGATGTGGGCAGGATGCTGCGCGCGCAGCTGTTGGAGCTCATCGGCGAGCAGTGCGTGCAGCTCAAGTGGCGCAGGCGGCGCAGTGTCGTCAACAGCAGCGCCTAGCCGCTGGATGCCAGCGACCATACGCGCAAGACGGCGAGCGTTCATGTTCGATACGCGCAGCGGCTCCCGCTGCTGCTCGCCCAGCCACGCTGGCGGCAGATCGAGCAAGCGCGCATGCAGCTCAAGGATGTGGTCAAGGCGGCCCTGGAGGCGGCCGAGGTGGTGGCTTCGCTGCGACGGCAGATCAAGCAGCGCATAGCGTAGCACGATCACATATCCATCTACTGTTATGCGCGTGCAGCGTGCCAGCATGGGCACCGGGTGCTGCTGAAGCTCCTGCAGCGGCTCCAGCGTCAGCTCAGGCAGCAGTGTGGCGAGCGGCTGGCCGACCAGCGTCGGCTGCTGGAGCATGGCGTGGGCGGCGTGGTTGGCGTACAGCACACGCCCGTGCTGCACCGCTAGCACGGCCACCGGTAGCTGATCGAACACGCGCTGCGGATCAATCGAACGCGGAATCTGCATTGCTGCCTCCTGTGGTTAGGTGTATGTAGCATACACGAGCAGCCGCAGTGTGTATAGTTTATTGATGTTGACATAAAATCCGGGCTTAGCGCACGGCTGAGGCCATCGCACGTGGGTGCGGGGGCGGCGCGACGCAGGCCGTGGGGCAGCTAGCGGGCGGGCCGCTGAGCTGTGCGGACTGACGGCTGCAGCGCTGGCGGGACAGCACAGCGCTGCTTGATCAAAACATTGTGTGCGCGCTTGCACTGGATCTGCGGTACGATGTTTTTGGATTGACATAAATACTTGCATAAACATTCGTCTGGAGACCAGGAGCGCTGTTGATGACGGCGCTCCTGGTGTGTGGATGTGGATAGGTAGCCGAGGGTGATTGTGTGGATGGCTAGCCGATGCTGTGCTCGACGGCCATGGCGGGGGTGGGCTGCGGCCAGAGGTAGGTTAATGCGCAGATGCTGGTCTGCACCGCCAGCCAGCCGAGGCCAGCCCAGACCATGCCGTAGGCCATCAGCGCGCCAGCAACGACGATGCCGAGGCCGTTGCTGCTAAGCATCAAGCCCATCACGGCGCGGTGGCGGCGCACAATACGCAGGCGACTCACCTGGAGCGAGTTTAGGACCCAGGGCACGCCGCTGACCGTGACGGCGAGCAGCAGCCAGCGGCCTGTCCCAGCGTAAGTCACGCCATAGAGGCTTAGGACCGACCGGCTGGCGAGCATGAGCGCCAAGCCCATGCCGGTCATCAGCAGCAGGCCAAGCCTGGTGGCGCGGCGGGCGTAGTGTGGCACCAGCGCTGGCGTGTGCATGCCTTCGGTCAGCAGCGACTCGGCCACCGCGCAGGCCCACGAACTCATGCTGCTGCCGAGTGACCAGACGATGAAGAAGGTAGCGCCGCCGTTTGGCCCCAGCGTGTGCAGCGCGATCAGCGGCAAAATGGTGTCGGGAGCGCGCTGGAGTTGGTCGGCGCAGTAGTTGGGCAGGGCCTCGAAGAGCGCCGCGCGCTGAATGCGCAGCGTGCCAGGCCAGCGCGGCGCGTAGCGCGGGATGACGCGCGGCAAGAAGGCAATCCAGGCCAGCAGCAGCGCGGCCAGCGTCGCTCCCACATAGGCCACCAGCACGGTCAGGTAGCCGCCGAGCGGCCGACAAAGCCACAGCAGCAGCAGCGCCAGCAGCGACTGACAGATCTGCTTGGCCAGCGAGTAGTTGAGCTGACGGCAGGCGAGAAACACCCAGTGCAGCAGCTGCGAGAGCGCCGTGCTGCCGACCAGCAGCAGAAACAGCGCGCTGGTGAGCAGCGTGGTGCGCAGCGGCCGCAGCTCCGGCGACCATCTACTGGCCCCAAGCAGAAACACCGTCGCCGCCAGCAGCGCCACGCTGCCGACGATGATCAGCGCACGATTGACGAGCGCGCCAGGGTTGGCGCTGCGACTCAGGTGGCGCACGAGCACATAGCCTAGCCCGAGCTGCGCCAGACTCGCCAGCAGCGCTGTGCCAGCGACAGCCCCGGAGGCGATGCCCATCTGCGCGCTGCTGATGAAGCGTGCAGCCAGCACCCAGAAGAGAAAGCCTAGCCCCGTGCCGAGCACGCGCATTGTGAACAGCAGCATGGTCTGCTGCACTAGCCGGTCATGGAGCCGCTGTTTGATCCATGTTGTCATACGATGTCTTTCTCCATTTAAAGCGCTGGACGGCGCACGCGCAGCAGCGTCATCACATCCCTGGGCGCAGGGCGGCTAGGTGCAAAGTGCGCAGCGGCTGGCCCTGCTGTAGCAGCGTGATTGTGGCGGGCTGGCCAAGCAGGGCGGGATCGACCTGCCACTGCTGGCTGCTGAGCGCGCCTGGCGCAAGGTGCAGCGGCTGCTGGCTGCGCACCTGGCCGTCAACGGCGATGGTCAGCTCGAAGTCGGCGCGCTGCGCTGTCGGGTTAGTGACGGTCAGCGTCAGCGCATCGGGCTGAGTCTGGGTGATAAACAGCTCGCTCTGGGCGGGGCTGGCGGCGCTGCGCTGCGCGCTCACAGCCGTCGCCATGGCGGCCCAGAGCAGCGAGACGAGCAGCAGCGTCGCGCCGTAGTGCAGCCACACGCTGGCGATGGCGACCGGCTGGCGCTTGATGAGCAGCAGGCCGAGCAGCGCCAGCAGCGGCGCGCCGATCACCAGCGGCACCACCGAGCGCAGCCCCAGCGGGCTGAAGTTTGCCACATAGCCAAGCAGCGTCAGGTTTGCGATGCCAAGTGCCACCGCCAGCCCAGCCATGGTGCGAATATCGGCACTGCGCCCAACCAGCGCGCCGCGCTGCGCGAGCCAGGCCAGCGCCAGCCCCGGCACGCCGATCAGCAGCATCAGCGTGAGCCACAGCGTGATGCTGGCCGCAAAACCCGTGCGACCACGCGCCGCCAGATCAGCAGACGTCGGCTGGTAGCTGGCCAGCGGCTGCCCGCTTGGCTGGAGCACGACCAGCGCCGCGCTGGCGTAGATCTGGTCGTAGCTGTGCGTGCTGGTGGACTGGCTGCTGGCGGCGGGCCAGGGCGCGAAGTACTGCCAGCCCGAGCTGGTCAGCGGCTCGGAGCCAGTGCTCATCGCCACATAGTCGAACGAGTCAGCGGGCTGGTCCGTGACCACAGCGCCATAGTTCTGCGCGTTGATCCAGGTGAAGTCGAGCACGCGCTGATCGTAGGCGGCCTGAAGCTGGAGCGAGCCGTAGAGATTCGCATCGGCCAAAATCTTCCTGTTGGCGGGAAGCAGCTTGGCGGCTAGGCCGGTTTGGCTCGCGCTGACGGCGGGCTGAACAGTGGGCGCAAAGCTGGTGAAGCCGACGATGGCACAGACCACCGTGAGCGCGGCGATAAGCTGCGCGGCATGCTTGGCGTTGGTCGAGGTCCACAGCAGCGGCAGCAGCAGCGGGAAGGCCAGCGGGATCACGCGGAAGCTGAGCGCGCCGTAGGCCATGTAGATCAGCCCGTGGCCGACCGCGACCAGCACGATGGTCCAGACGAAGATCGAGCGTGCATCGGGCACGAGCGCGCTCAGGGAGCGTGCCTTTAGCCCACGGCGCAGCATCAGACCACACCAGAGCAGCACCGGCAGCGTCAGCAGCAGCAGCACCGCCAGCGTGCTCCATGTCGCCAGGCGCTGGTTGACTGGCGCGATCTCGAACGGGTCGAGCGCGGACGGCGTGCGGTTGAGGAAGGGCGCGAGCACCTTGCTGACCAGCGACTGGAACAGCGACTCGTGCGACTCGCCGCTGGCGGCGCGGCGAAGGCCATCACCGACGACAACCGTGTCGAAGCTAAAAAAGAACAGCGTGCAGAACAGCGGCAGCGCCCAGTCCCACTGCACCGGCTTGATGCCCTGGCTGCGCTCATGGATGTGGCGGCCAGCCACGGCGCAGAACAGCGCCATGATCATCCAGAGCGGCGTGGTGTGATAGCTGAAAAAGGTCGCAATAAATAAAACGACGAGCGCGCCGGACAGCAGCAGGGTGCGCTGCTGGAGCCACAGCCAGAGCAGGAGCAAAAATCCCAAAAACTGCACATAGACCCACGCATACGTCTGCGTGCCAAACTGGCTGTAGAGGCCGGGGTAGTACCAGCTGGCGAACAGGGTGATCGCGGCCGCCCACAGCCGCGAGCTGGTGAGCGCATAGCTTAGGCCGTAGTAGGCCAGCGCCAGCAGCAGCGCGCCGAGCGGCAGCAGCGCCAGCGCCTCCAGCGGCCAGCCGCTGGAGCGGATGAGGGCGCTGGCGATAATCTCGCCGCCGATGTGCTCGCTGCGGTAGCCGGAGGCGGCGGTGACGTAGGGCAGCACGTGGTTGCTGGCCAGCGACATCTGTGCGCGAGCGAGGCGGAAGGTGTTCCACGGCTCCTGCAGCGCCTGCGTTGACAGGGCCATGCTTGGCAGCACGCAGGCCACAAACAGCAGCAGCTCGCCAAAGGTCGTCAGCCAGCGGCGTGCGCCGGTGAGGCTGTTGGTGTCTGGCGCGGCGCTGGCGTTTTTCGGCGCAGCGTAGATCAAGATGGGGTGCTCGTCGGCGGCCAGCCGCTGCAGCGCTTTGCGGCTATCGACAACGTAGGCATCGAGCGGAAAGCCGGCCAGCGTGGCGCGGCTGCGCTGGCGCAGCAAGAACCAGCAGGCGCGTAGCCCGTTGAGCATCCCAGCGCGGCGCACGATGCGCACATCAAGATCGGAGCTGGGCGACCACTCGGTGCGCGCGAGGCTGCCGTAGGCGATGATCGCGCTGATGCTTGGCTCGCTGGCGGCGGCCTGGGCCAGCTGCTGGGTGTAGCGCTGAAACTCGGCGTAGCTCCAGTGGGTGTAGCCGTAGTGCTTGAGCACGCCCCAGAGGTGGCCATTGGCGAGCATGTTCACGGTGTGGGCGGCGACCCAGGCCAGCAGCAGCGTCGGCCACAGCGGCAGCCAGCGCAGCAGCAGCAGGCTCAGCATGGCTGTGAGCGCGGCATCAAGCGCCAGCTTAAACCAGCGCTCTGTCGCATCCATATACGTCAGGCTTTGGAACAGCCAGTGCGAGAGCAGCGCTGCGGCGGGCCAGCGCACCGCCCGCTGAGCGAGCGGCTGGGTTATTTTGGCGTAGCCTTTGGTGCGCGTTGTCATTCGGTGGCCTCCATGAGAGAACAAATCTGGGCCTGCACCGTCTCCAGCGGCAGGGCGCTGGAGATAAGCGGCAGGTTATAGGTGGCGGCAAGCAGCTGAAAGGCCTGGCGGCGCGCGGCGAGCCGGTGATCGGTGGCCAGATCACTACGGCGCGCGCGCAGCGTCTCCGGATCGGCGTCGAGCACGATGATCAGCGTATCGCGTGGGATCAGGCGCGTGAACCAGCGGCCCGGCCAGCGCCGCAGCAGGCTCTCGTCATTGGTGGCGACGATCAGATCGACGAGCATGTCCAGCGCGAAGCGCTCACAGATGATCGTCTCGCCGCGCAGCAGCGGCCAGTAAATCGCGCGCAGGCTGGCGCTGGCGGCATCGAGCCAGAGCACCGCCGGAAAGAGCCGCCGCAGCAGCGGCGCGGCCTGAAAGTTCCAGTAGCCATGGCGCACGCTGCCGTGGGTCTCCGACCAGCTGAGGCCACGCAGGCGGGCGTAGGCCAGCAGGAGCAGGCTAAGGCGAAATGGAAAGCGTAGCCACAGCCGACGGGCGCGGCGCCCCTGCTGTGCCAGGCGCTGGCCTAGCAGAGTCGTCTGTGTGCTCTTGCCCGCGCCATCGCAGCCGGTGATGTAGACCATCCGTCCGCGCTGCTGGCGCTGCGCTAGCGACTTTGGATGAAGTGTGACCATTCTGTACCTACCTGGCGCCACCGACGGATCGGCGGCGCTGTAATGTGATGTCCGCTGAGTGTGCTGCGTGCGCCCTGCGTGGCGCGCTGGATCGCACGTGCCAGCGAGGGCACATCGGCCGGCTGGGCCAGATAGCGACAGCCAACGCTGGTCAGCTCGCTGAGACAGGCTGTATCGGTGGTAATGATCGGCTTGGCGAGCGCCTGGGCCTCCAGCAGGCTCAGTGGCGCATCGGATGGCACCAGCTCGAACGGCAGGGCCACAACATCGGCTGCGGCGACGTGGTGGATCAGCGCTGTGGCTGAGAGGTAGCCGCTGCGCAGGTGGACGTGTGCGGCGATGGCTGGATCGTTGAGCAGGCGGCCGAGCTGGGCATCCTCCTTGATCAACTCGTCGGCGTGGCGGCGGCTGAGGATCAGCAGCTTGAGCTGGGCGTCCTGCTGGCGGGCGATGGCAAAGGCGCGCAGCAGCGTGTGCAGCCCGCGCAGCGACGACGGCGCGCCGAAGTACACAATCACCTTGTCCTGGCTGGTGAACCCAAGATTGGCGCGCAGGCTCTCGTCGGCCTGCTGCTGATACCAGCCATCGTCGATGCCCGGCGAGATCACCGTGACCTCGTGCGGCTCTAGCCCTAGCTCGATCAGCCGTGTGCGTGTGGTCGCGGTCTGCACTACCAGTCCATCCAGCAGGTTGCGGCTCAAGCTGTGGCGCAGCACCTGGCGCGGGATGAGCGTGCCGAGCACGTGGACGGCGCTCAGCTCGTAGCCCTTGATCAGCCGCACCAGCCCCAGCGCCGCTAGCTCGCTCATGTGGTAGAGCGGGCTGGTGAAGATGCCCAGGTTCGTCACGTCAGGCAAGCGAAAGCGCTGGTGCAAAAAGCTGGTCTTGCCCAGATGCCAGATCACCGTGTCGGGCGTGTTGGTGCGCAGGGCGGCCTCGAGCTGGGTATTGTGCCCCCAGCGTGGGTTAGTCACCGTGGCGATGCGCTGGATGGGCACGCCCGCCAGCTCCTCGTCTGGGCCGCTGGCGGGGCCATCGCTGATCAGCGTGACCGTGTGGCCGCGCTGCGCTAGCTCGAAGGCGACCTGATGAAGATAGCGCCAGGGCTGGAGCCGCAGCGTGTGTGGCTGTAGGCCGCTGGCAACAAGACAGATCTTTTTCATACGGAGCGCTCCTTGATGATCGACTGATAGTGCCGAAGATAGCTCTGGCTGACGCTGCTCCAGGCATAGCGGGCGCGAATGGTTGCGACCGCCTGCGCGCCGAGCTGCTGGCGTAGATTGGGCTGGGCGATCAGTTTGAGCAGGGCGGCCGCTAGCTGGTGTGGCTGACGTACCGGCACGAGCAGGCCGTTGCTGCCGTCAAGCACGTCGAGCGCGCCACTGATGGCCGTGGCCACCACCGGCGTGCCACAGGCCATGGCCTCCAGCAGCACGGTCGGCAGCCCCTCGTAGTGCGCCGGATGCACATAGGCGCTTGCGCCGCGATACAGCTCGGCCAGCCGCTGACGATCGCTGATATGGCCAAGCAGCTGAACGTGCGCCTGCAGCCCACGCCGCTGAACCTCCTGGCGCAGCTGGCGCTCAAGCGGCCCGGCTCCGGCGATGAGAAAGCGGTAGGCTGGCTGCTGGGCGACCACTAGCTCGGCGCAGGCGAGCAGGTCCTCTAGGCCTTTGCGCGGGGCCAGCCGCCCGGCGGTGAAGAAGTATGGCTGCGCTGCTGGCTGCACCGCAGCTGGGTGAAATAGATCTGTGTCCACGCCGTTGCCAAGCACCGCCACCGTGTCGGGCTGGATGCTATAGGCGGCCAGCTCGTCGGCGACGCTGTGTGCCACCGCTGTGATCGTGGTGGCGCGCGCCAGCAGCTGCTGCTCCAGCCGCACGCTGAAGGGCGCTTGCAGCTTGACCAGCCAGCCCAGCAGCGTGTCGGCCGGGATCGCGGCGGCGTCGGTCTTCATCGGCGTGTGCACCGTCACCAGCACCGGTAGCGTGGTCGGCGGCAGCTTGACCAGCGGCGTGTGCAGATGCACGACATCCAGCTCTGGCTCCAGCATGCGCAGCACCTTGGCGACGAACATGCTGTGCACATCGACGTGGAAGGGATAGAGTGGCCAGAACGTCGGTCGCCAGATGGTGACGCCCGCAACCTGCTCGTGTCCAGGCTTGCCGCGCTCGCCGCGGGTGATGATGTGCACGCTGTGGCCCTGGGCGCGCAGCTGCTGCGCCAGGTTCCAGGCATAGAAGCCGATGCCCTCGCGGGCTGGCAGCGGCGTGGAGATAAGCATACAGATGCGCATGGCCTAGCCCTTCCGCCCAAGCGAAGCATACTTGATTGGCTTGTCCATCTCCCAGGCGACGAGGCGGTCGCTCAACGCCGCGCGCAGCAGTGGCGCACCAAGGCGTGCAATCGGCTGGGCCGAGCTGAAGGTGATGGCATCCCAGAGCGTCAGCGGCTGCACGTCGGTCAGCATAATCGCCTGGCGGCGGGCGTGGAGCGCCTGCGCCAGCTCGTGCTGATGATCGTCGCTGCTCTCGTTGAAGCAGCTGCTGCGTGGCACCACCACCAGCGGCTTGCCAGCGTTGAGTGCCTGAATGATCGTGCCCGCACCGGCATGGCTGATCACTACGCGTGCCGCCTGCATATGGGCGCGGAACGTCGCATCGTTCATCCAGCTGTGGCCGATGGCGTGCAGCGGCTGGTAGGACGTGCTGCCGAGCTGCACAATCACCGCTTCATCAATCCAGCCTGCCAGCGTGTCGGCCGCCTGCACTAAGCGCACAAACGCCTCTGGGCGTGTTCCAACGGTCACGAAAATCATAGTATTGCTCCTCTGTACTGCGCTTTGGGACCGGCGCTGGCGGCCAGCGCTGGCCACTGCACCCAGAACTCGTCGGCAACGGGGTAGACCAGCCGCCCGGTCTTGGAGACGCTGGCGGTGCGGCACCAACTTTCGATAAACAGCGTCTTGATTCGCATTAGCTTGGCCAGATAGAAAAACGGGATGGCGATCTCGGCCCCCAGGCTGACGATCACATCAGGCCGCTCGCGGATGAGAATGCGTGCCGCCCAGATGCTGGCCCGTGCCATCCGCCAGACGCTGGTGCCGATGTCTTTGGTGAAGTAGGCGCGCGCCACCCGCCGTACATCGTCGGCACGTGGGCTGTGATAGGTCGCGACAAACACATCGTACTCGGCGAAGCTGTCGAACAGTGCACAGGTCTCGCTCCAGTGGCCGCCGTGTGAGCAGACAATGCCGATCTTCATCGTGCACCTCGCAGCAGCAGCTGGGCCAGCTTGAAGGGCGGGTGAAATAGCGCCCCGGCCAGCGCTGCGAGCCATGGGCTGGCGATCTGCGCAAACTCGAGCCGGTAGGTGAGCTGGCCGATGATCGCCCGCTCGCGCTCTTGGCTGCGCTGCTGGCGACGGGTCAGCCTGCGGCGCTGCTGCCACAGGCTGCGGTACACACGGCCCTTGACTGCCCAGTAGCGCGGCCCCTTCAGCAGCAAAAAGCCCCAGGTGACAACCTCGCCCAGCAGCAGGCCCGGCAGCAGCGCCAGCAGCGTGCGCGGCGTGATGTTCTGCAGCAGCATCAGGTAGCGGTTGCGCTCGATATAGAATGCCTTGCGCGGCGAGTAGGCCATGCTGTAGTCGTGCTGCACTACGGCGGCGGCGACGTAGCGGCAGCTGTAGCCAGCAAGCCGCGCGCGCAGCGAGAGGTCGCTGTCCTCGACATACATAAAAAAGCCTTCATCAAAGCCGCCGAGTTGGGCAAACAGACTGCTGCGAATGGCGAAGGCCGCTCCTGACACCGAATCAACCTCGCAGTCCTGCTGATAGCGCTCCAGCGGCTGGTTTGCGCCGCGACAGTAGGTCAGTCCCGTGTAGTGCATCGTGTTGCCGCAGGTGTTGATCAGCTGCGGGTTGGCGCGATGCACCAGGCAGGCCGTGGCGAGGCCAACCGTTGGGTCAACGCACAGCGGCGCAAGCAGCGCGTCGAGCGCCTGCGGCATCATCACCGTATCGGGGTTGAGAAACACCAGGTACTCGCCGCTGGCGGCGCTGGCCCCCAGGTTGTTGCCGCCGGCATAGCCGCTGTTGCTGTTCTCGATCAGCTGCACCTGCGGATACTCGCTGCGCACAAGCGCGGCGCTGCCGTCCTCCGAGGCGTTATCGACTACGATGATCTCGTCGTCGTCCTGCACGTTGCGCATGGCCGAGTCCAGGCATGCGTGCAGATCGGCCGCGCTGTTGTAGCTCACAATGATGATACTGGCGCGCATTGGCTGCTCCTTCTTCTGCACAAACGTTGGCTAGGCCTGGGTGTGGATCAGCACGTCGTCGCGGCGCTGCTCACGCTCGGGAAGTCTGATGCTGCGGATGTTGTCCATCTGTACACTGCCGCTATGATCGGCGAGCGTGTGCTGGACGCGCACCAGCATCGCGCGCGTGGCGTGTAGCACTACGCCGGCAAAGAGCACGACCACGCCAAACACGGTCAGCAGGATCGTCAGCAGCCCAGCTAGGGGGTCGATCGCCTGGCGCGCGCTGTAGCTGCTGATCAGCGCCCAGCCCCAGATCAGCCCCACGCTTAGCAGGATGGCGCTGACGGCGGCGCAGAAGAGTAGCGGGCGCGTCTGGCGCACCATGCCAGCGATGCCACGCAGCACCTGCCAGCCCTGTGCAAAGGGGTTGCGCTTGGCCTTCTCGGCGTAGGTCACGTTGATCGGCGCTTCGGTGATGCGCAGCGCGTGGTCGCGCACCTGGAACTGCATCTCGGACTCGATCGAGAAGCCGCCGTCGCCGGTGAAGGAGAGCGTCGTCAGCGCCGCCCGCGAGAAGGCCCGAAAGCCGCTCTGCGAGTCGCTGACCTGCACGCCGGAGGCGAGGTTGGTTATAGCTGTCAGGCCAAACTGGCCCACCTTGCGGTAGGCGGGGATGCTGCTCTGGATGCCGCAGTAGCGCGAGCCAACCACGATGTCGGCCTCGCCACGGCAGATCGGCGCGAGCACGCTGGGAATGTCGCTGGCATGGTGCTGGCCATCGCCGTCGAGCATCACGACGGCGAGCGGGTTGAGCTGGCGCACGTAGGCGAAGGCGCTGTTGACCGCCGCCGCCTTGCCACGGTTCTGCTGGTGCTGCACCACCACCGCGCCAGCCTTGCAGGCGATGGCGGCGGTCTGGTCGGTCGAGCCATCATCAACGACGATGACTTGATCGACGTAGGCGCGCGCGGCTAGCACTACGCTGCCGATAAAGCGCGCCTCGTTGAATGCAGGAATAACGGCGATCGTTGGCTGGTAGGGGGTGGGTGCATCCATCGGTAAGTCCCTCTATAGTGTGAGTACAAGTGCTGTGCTCACTATAGTGAAACTCACCTGCTGGAGCGTCTGCCAGGTGGCTAGAGGTGGTATATGCCATGTGGCATATTCTCGCTGGTATGGGGTTTGCAGCGCCGCGCGGTTGTGGTTTAGCCGTCGCTCAGCGCCTCGGCGGCGACTAATGTGTTGTAGCGCCCGCTGGCCCATCCGTAGCGGTAGGTGACCTCGACATAGTACACGCGATAGGGCACTCCGCGCTTAAATGCGTTGAGGTAGGTGGTGTTGAGCACAGGAATACTGACGCGGCCGACGTTGACACTCGCTGGTCTTTTGCCACCACGTGGGGTCAGCTTGACCACCCCTTCGACCCAGCGCACTGGACTCATGTCTGTATGCTTGAACTGGCGGGGAATCACGCTCTGAAGCTTGGCCAGTTGGCGTTGGGTGAGCATGCCTTGGCGGTTCGCCGCGAGATCGTCCGGCTGGCCACCAAGCCCGCTCATAGCAATGTGCGTGAGTTGGGCCTGTGGCACTGGTGCGGCATAGCGCAAGGCGTGTACTTCGGCCTGCTGCTCGCGGCGCTCGCTGAGCGCACTCCATAGGCTGAGCGCGCCAAAGCTAGCCCATAGCAAAAACCAGTAGCCACTCTGCGTCCTGAACGACCATAGCGCTATAAGCAGCAGTCCGACTGCACCAACAAAGCCTATCCACGGTTCTTTCTTGGGGCCGAAGCCCGGCCGTTGCACCGCCATTGCGGGCCTCCTTTTGTGCGCTGCGCAGTATGCTCGCGCGTGGGTTGATCGTATTCTCTACGCAGGAGACGCAGCGGAGGCTACAGTATGTGACTACTTGGGCGGCTGTTGTTTGAACAAGCTGCGTCGGTGGTTGTGCGCTCGCGATTGCGCGCACGCGTCGGCGCTGCTGCTGGCCCGCACGTTCAAGCAAGCGCTGCCCCATGGCGCGGTCGGACCAGCGCAGCGGGCTAATCGTGACATCTTTGAACAGATGCGAGATATTAGCCTGAACGTGCTCTAGCTGGTCTTGTGAGAGACGGCCCTGACGGTTGGCAGCGAGATCATGATCGCTTGTGTCGAAATAATCCATGCAGATTGTTGTAATCTCTGCTTGCGCCATTGGTGCTGCGTAGCGCAAGGTCTGCTCTTCGACGCGCTTTGCTTTGAGATCGTTGATGCCAAACCATATGCTAAGTAGCCCTAAACAACCCCATAGCACATACCAGTAGCCACTTTGATTCTTGAAGGACCATAGCGCGATCAGCAGGAAGATGATGGCAAGCACGAAGCCACCCCAAGGTCCTTTTTTGGGGCCAAAGCCTGGCAAATACTTATCCATGGGTTAACCTCCTTTGCGTGGTGTGCGCCAAGCTGGCAGCACGCTGTGTTGTATTTACGCAGCAGGCGCGTTGGAGGCTACACTCTTCGACTGGTTTGGAGGTTGTTTTTTGGAAAGATGCCCGTGTGTTTTGGCCCACGTGGTTGCGTGCACGCAGCAGCGCTGGTGCTGGCCCATACGTTTTATGCAGGAGAAACCGCCTATTGCTGCGGGAGGGAAGCATACAACGCGCTTCCCTCCCGCCAATAGACCTACCAGCTAATGATCACCTGCCCATCGCCTAGGTTCCCGCCAGTAGTGGTAGCGGAAACATTCGTGGCCGTGGGGATCACGTACCCCGACCCGCCGCCGCCGCCGCCATCACCATCGGAAGTATCATTGTTATCACCATCACCGCCACCGCCACCACCGCCATAGTACCCACCACCACCGCCGCCGCCACCACTACCCACCGCAGGACCAGCGCCGCCCATGCCTCCAGTCCCCAATGTTCCAGCCGCCCCATTGGCTCCGCCGTTATTCCCAGTTCCACCGGTGCCACCACTGGTTTGGGTTCCGCCACCGCCACTCTGTGGGCCACCAATGCTGCCCTGACCATTGGGATAGCCACCATGCCCGCCAGGTCCATCTAGACATCTACCGCCGCCACCACCGGCGACCACCACCCGATTAGTAAGCCCATTCCCTCCTTGTCGCACATCCGAGGCCCCTCCTCCGCCACTGCCGATGACGCCTCCTGTACCACCAGCGCCGCCGCCGTTAAATCCACCAGAAGTAATAGCTCCCTGCCCACCAACATAGACATAGAGCGTCTCTCCAGGTGTGACGGGGATAGTGGCTTGAATGATCCCACCCATCGCTGTGCTGTCATTACTACTGCCCTGTGCGCCAGAGGCCAGAATCGTCACGGCGGTCACGCCCAGCGGCACGATAAACTGCTGCTCGGCACCGGTAAAATTGAAGGTCTGCGAGCCGGTTGGGGACTGCGCCGCGACCGGGGTGGGCGCGACGATCGAGCTGACCAGCGGCACCAGGGCGGCGGCCACGCCCAGCTTAAGCAGCTGGCGGCGGCTTATGTGTTTCCTTTCCAGCCCCAGGGCCTCGGGTTCTTCCAGCAGGTGTGCCGCTGCTAGCTGCTGGAGAGTGGCCTGCACCACCTCGGCGGCCTGCGGCACATCTAGCAGGGTCTGGAGCTGGGCGGCGAGCTGGGCTGGGCTGGTCGCTCCGTCGCAGCGCGCCCAGACGGCGGCCGCTGTCGGGTTGAGCGTGTGGACGTGCTTGCGCTGCCAGTCGTAGAGGCAGAGCTCTGCATCAAGCTGTTCGGCATGGACGGTCGCGATCCGTTTCGGGTAGGTCATCGGGGTACCCTCCTGTGACGAAAGAATCCAGACGAGCAAGGATATCCGGAATGATCACGGCGGCGGTGCCCTGCGTCTCGACCAGGATCAGCGCGTGGGCAACCGCTGCTTTGCGGGTAGGCATAGAATAGAATAGGTGGTGATCAGGTCGCGCAAGGTGACGCCCTGCTGGCGGAGCTCCAAACGGGGGGGATGGCCTTGGGCGTGGGCACACAGCGCCAGCAGGGCAAAGATGGGCGATGACGGCGACATCCTAATTCTTTCTGCAGCCCACAGCTAGCGCATACTGGTGCTGCGGAGTGTAAGGACGCACCACAGCTGCCATCATGCCTACTTGGTCGAAGGGGAACGGATGCGGAGAGTGTAGCAGAAGCGGCGGGCGTTGTCGAGATGGGCGTATCGTTCATTCGTGCATGTTTCGGTGCACAGATTAACACCCTAACGTGTGCTCGTGCTGGGGCGTAACGCCAGTCGCTCTGCGGAAGGGCGCAGTGGCTCGCCCTTCCCCCAGCTACAGCCCGAGAATGTTGGTCTATGTGTGGGCGCTAGGGCGAGCGATGGGTAGCCGTTAGGGTCGGCACCAGCGCAGACTCTACGCCAGAACCACGGTGCGGTTAACCACAGCGCTAGTCCATCACCAGCTACAGCCCGAGAATATCATTGATGGTGGTGAGAAAAAGTGGGACGTCCAGCGGCTTGGCTAGGTAGGCGTGCGCGCCGCCACCTAGCAGCCGGTCACTTTGGCGCACCGTGGCGTCGGCGGTGATGACCACGACGGGAATGGCTGTAGTTGCCGAGTCGAGCTTCAGGCGCTTGAGCACGTCCTCGCCGTGCATGTCGGGCAGGTGCAGGTCAAGCAAAATGATGTCCGGCTGATGCTGCAGCGCCAGGTCCAGCCCGAGCTGGCCCTGCATCGCCGCCGTGATGTTGAAGCCGAGCGTCGGGTGCAGCAGCCGCTCAATCAGCCGCAGGTTCGATAGATTGTCCTCGATCAGCAGCACATTGATGGTTGTCGTGTGGGGCTTGATCTGGACTTGGTCGGTGCTGGCTGGGCGCTGCTCCTCGGCTGTGCTGCTGGTGTTGAGCGGGAACTCCAGCCAGAAGGTTGTGCCTGCGCCAGGGATGCTCATGTAGTCGAGCTGGCCGTGCATGGCGTGGACCAGATTTTTGCTCAGTGCCAGGCCTAGGCCGGTGCCTTCAATCCCGCTGGTCTGCGCACCAAGTCGCTCGAAGGGCTTGAACATATTGGCGGCATAGGCTGGATCGATGCCACAGCCGGTGTCGCTGATTGCGATGCGCAGCGTCGCATTGGCGGTGAGTTGGCCGCTGACCATAATCTGGCCGTTGGCGCGGTTGTACTTGATCGCATTCGAGAGCAGGTTAAAAAGCACCTGCTTAAGCCGCTGCTGGTCGGCGATGATCGTGTGCTCGTCGAGCGCATCGATGTCGAGGCTGAGGGTGATTGCGCGCTCGGCGGCGAGCACGCGCATGGTGTCCACCGCCTCTAGCACCGCTAGGCGCACGAGGATTGGCTCTGGCGAGAGCGTCATATTGCCAGACTCGATGCGCGCAAGGTCGAGTACTTCGTTGATCAGGTTGAGCAGGTGGCGGCCACCATTGAGGATGTGGTGTAAGCTGTCCTGCTGATCTTCACTGAGCGCATCCATCTGCAGCACCTGGGTGAAGCCAAGGATGGCGTTGAGCGGCGTGCGTAGCTCATGGCTCATACGTGACAGAAACTCGCTCTTGGCCTTGTTGGCCTGCTCTGCCGCCGCCTTAGCCTCACGCAGATCGCGGTCGATCTGGCGCTGTTGGGTGATATCGCTGAAGACGATGACCGCGCCGAGCCGCTCTGCGCCATCGACCAGCGGTGTCATCATCACCTCGACCGGGAAGGCGTGGCCTGTTTTAGTCCAGAAAAACTCAGCGGTGCTGTGGTAGACGGTTCCATCTTCGATGGCGGCGCACATCGGGCACTCGGCGCGCGGGAAGGGTGAGCCATCGGGCCGCGAGTGGTGCAGCACCTCGTGTTTGCGTTGGCCGAGCAGGTCATCCATATACCAGCCGAGCATGCCAAGCGCGGCCGGGTTGGCGAAGGTCAGGTGGCCCGCACGATCAAGCACGATTAATCCTTCGCCCAGCGAGTCGAGGATGAGTCGATGGCGGCGGTTAAGCTGCTCAAGCATCGTTTCGAGCTGTTCGCGGCGCTCTAGCTCGCGCTTGAGCTGCTCGTTGGCGGCGCTGAGCGCGCTGGTGCGCTGGGCGACGCGCTGCTCCAAGTGCTGCTTGGCAGCGCTGACATGGGCATAGAGCTGGGCGTTATCCAGCGCCATGGCGGCGCGGTCGGCCAAATCTTGCAAGAAAACGGCGTCGCTCTCCTGATATGGCTCTGGCGTGATATCGCGGCCGATGCCCAGCGTGCCCATAAGACGGCCGCGATTACGCAGCGGCACCAGAATCATGCTGTGCACATGGTAGCGCTCGATATATGGGAGGTACTCTGGCTTAATCGTGGCGCGGCTTTGCTCGAGTGTGATATGCGGTAAGAAGACAGCCGAGTCCCTGATTACAACTTGGCCGCTTAGCCCCTCGTTGGCCTGATGTGTGGTGGCGCTCAGCATATCGCGCAGGTAGGCGCACGTCGCGGGGTTTGGGTGGTAGATGGCCGCTGGCAGCAAGACCTCGCCATCATCGGAGAGGATGCGGATCGCACAGCTGTCGCCAAGCAACCGGCTGACTGCCTCGACGATTGTTTCCAGAAGTGTGTCAAGATCAAGCACCATTTCGGTGAATAGCCGCGATATATCAGCTAGCTGCTGTAGCCGTTCGTTCGACGTTGGGCGCTCGGGAGAGCTAGGTGTGCTCATGCGCAGTTCCTTTAAAGATAATCGCACGTCTTTAAGGCCATGGGTACGCATAGAAGAGCCGACTAGCAGCGTGATCTCCATCTCCTCACAACCGCTAAACTCCTCTACCATAAACGCGTTGTTTGCTATCCTAGCATGAGATATCAGTGCATTCAATGTGCAAATCTCGTGCAAGCAGTCAAACGATCCTCCATGTAACGCTTTCGTCATGGTGCGCATCTAACGATGTAGAGCGCCACTCGTGATCCAGCTGGGTGCCGCAATGTAACCAAATGCTGCCAGGGCGCATCTAAGCGAGTGGAGCACAAAAACGTATTCTCTTGTGGAGGTTCCGAATGTTACTACGCCGATTCTATCATGATACGATAGCTCAAGCGAGCTATATGCTGGGCTGTCAGGCTACCGGCGAAGCGCTGATCATCGACCCAAACCGCGACATTGATCTGTACATCCAGGCTGCCGAGCGCGAAGGTGTGCGCATCACTGGCGTCACCGAGACGCACATTCACGCCGATTTCGTATCGGGGGCCTACGAGCTGGCTCAGCGCACTGGCGCACAGCTGTACCTCTCCGGCGCTGGCCCGGCCGACTGGCAGTACGCCTTTGCCGCGGCGGCCAATGCCATCTTGCTGCACGATGGCGATCTGATTAAGGTCGGCAATGTGCGCGTGAACGTGCTGCATACCCCAGGCCACACGCCTGAGCATATCGCGTTCTTGGTGACGGATGCAGCGCATACCGAGCAGCCTATCGGTGTGTTCACCGGCGATTTCGTCTTTGTTGGCGATGTTGGGCGGCCGGACCTGCTAGAGCGCGCCGCTGGCATCGCCGGTACGATGGAGGCCGGAGCCAGCCAGCTGTTCCACTCGCTTCAGCGCTTCAAGCAGCTTCCAGATCATCTGCAAATCTGGCCGGGCCATGGCGCAGGGAGCGCCTGTGGCCGTGCGCTTGGGGCTGTGCCGCAGACAACGCTCGGCTACGAGCGGCTTACCAACTGGGCCTTGCAGATCGACGATGAGCAGGAGTTTGTGGCCAATGTGCTGCGCGACCAGCCGACCCCGCCGCCGTACTTTGCCCAGATGAAGCGTATTAACAAGCTTGGCCCGGCCCTGCGCCCGAGTGCGCTGCCAGCAGCGCTCACGCTCAACGACCTGCAGCATCTCCGCGAGTCTGGTGTCCAGCTGGTTGATGCCCGCAGCGCCCCGCTATACGCGAGCGGACATATTCCTGGCTCAATCAACATTCCGGTTGGCGATGCGTTTGTCACCTGGGCGGGCTGGCTGCTCAGCTATGCACAGCCGATTGCGCTTATCGCAGAGCCAGAGACGTGGCACCGGCTGCACACAGAGCTGCTGATCATCGGCCTTGATAACCTTGTCGGCCTTGGCGCGCCAGCGCTAATCGCCGCCTGGCAGGCTGCGGGCGAGCCACTGACAACGTTTGCACGCCAGCCTGCTGAGCGGGTGTACGCCGAGCTACAGCAGCGGGATGCAACCCTGGTGGATGTGCGCACGCCCAGCGAGTACGCCTCTGGCCATCTGCCGCAGAGCCAGAATATCCCGCTTGGTCAGCTTGCGATGCGGCTTAACGAGATACCCCGTGATCGACCGGTGCTGGTCTACTGCCAAAGTGGCGGGCGCTCGCCGATTGCCGCAAGCCTGCTGACCGCTAACGGCTGGAGCCAAGTTCAGGAGATGTGTGATGGCTTTGCTGGCTGGCAGGCGGCGCGCTATCCTACGAGCGCCCAATCAATGCTGAGCTAGCATCGGGAATATTGGGGGCTGAGGTATACCTCGGCCCCTGTGCTGCGGCTACGGTGGACGAGCAATGCACGGTGGAAGCGCTGGAATGGCGGCGGTGTGGGGCGCAGCCGCACGCCCCCGGCGGGGTTCGACCCTGCACTCGATGCAGGGTGGACGAGCAATGCACGGTGGAAGCGCTGGAATGGCGGCGGTGTGGGGCGCAGCCGCACGCCCCCGGCAGGGTTCTCCGCAGCACTCGATGCAGGGTGAACGAGCAATACACGGTGGAAGCGCTGGAATGGTGGCGGTGTGGGGCGCAGCCGCACGCCCCCGGCGGGGTTCGACCCTGTACTCGATCCAAGGTGAATTGATATAACTTGTATTTTATTGACATAATTATAACAGGAGACTCATGTATGCTAAAGCGTTTATTTGGATTTGGCTCGGCGGTGCAGGAGATGTCGGTGCAGGAGGTGCATGCACAGCTGCGCGAGGTCAACATCCTTGATGTACGTGAGACCAGCGAGTATGCCGAGGCGCATGTTTCTGGCAGTCAGCTTATCCCGCTGGGGCAGCTTGCGCAGCGCATGGCCGAGGTGCCGCAGGATAAGCCGCTTGTGGTTGTCTGTCGCTCGGGCAACCGCTCGAGCATGGCTGCGCAGATGCTCCAGCAGGCAGGGATCACGTGCTTCAATATGCAGGGCGGGATGCTTGCCTGGTCTCGCCATGGTCTGCCGATCGAGCGTGGATCACGGGGGCGGCGATGAATCTGCTTGCTCCGCTGATTGGTGTGGTGATTGGGCTAGCGCTCGGGATGCTTGGTGGCGGTGGCTCGATACTGACTGTGCCTGCGCTGGTCTATCTGTTGGGCCAGGATGCCCATGCCGCCGTGGGGACCTCGCTGGCGATCGTGGGCACAAATGCGCTGATTGGTGCGTGGATGCATAGTCGTCATGGCCATGTGCGCCTGCGGGCGGCGCTGCTGTTTGGTGTGGTTGGCCTTGGTGCGGCCTATGCTGGAGCGCGGCTATCGCGATTGCTGCCGAGCGCGCTGCTGCTGGTGCTGTTTGCCGGGCTGATGCTCGTGATCGCAATGCTGATGCTGCGCGGTGGTGCGCCACAGGCCCACGAGCGGCAGGCTCCCGCTACGTGGATGAGCATCGTGCTTGGCGGTGTCGCGGTGGGCTTTCTGACTGGCTTCTTGGGCGTTGGTGGCGGCTTTTTAATTGTGCCAGCGCTGGTGTTTTTGCTGGGCATGAACATGCGCGATGCCGTTGGCTCATCGCTGGTGGTGATCAGCCTTAACAGCGCCGCTGGCCTGCTGGGCCATCTGGGCGATGGCGGTTTGGACTGGATGCTGATCCTTGTGATTATCGCCGGTGGCCTGCTTGGTCTACGTGTTGGCTCAGCCTTGGCGCGCACGGTGCCGGTTGGTCGGCTGCGCCAAGGCTTTGCTGGTATGGTTGTTGTGCTGGCGGTGGTGCTGCTGGCCATCAATGTACCGCTCTTGATAGCGTAAAAGCGCCGTGTCACCCTTTGCTCCTGTTCCCCTTGCTTTATTCAGCAAGGGGAACAGGAGTATTAGGTATACAATCTAAAAATAAACCTGTAACCATACAGATACCCGGAATTTAAGCTATAAGGATGAGGATATGGTGCTATGTAGCGCCCTGAGCCATTGCTTAGAAAGGCAATGGCTCAGGGCGTTGGGTTAGGCTGAGGTTACTGGCTAGGTGTGTACCAGGGCAAAGGCGGCCGTATCGTGCGCCTCGTAGGCTCGAATGCGGCTGTAGCCGTCGCGTGTCCGCGGCCATGTGTGCAGCTCAACCGCAAATGTGCACTGGGTATGCGGTCCACTGCTGCCAATCTGGCGCAGAAGATGACCGGCGGTCCACGTCTGGGTTGTCAGCGTTGCTGCTGGTGTTGTTGCGCTGAGTGCTGCAACCGTAGTGCCCGAAATGCCCCGCTTGACGGATATATCATAACCAGTGTTGCTAGTTCAAATCACGAAATCAAGGAATGAGAGCGTGCCATGGGTGATCTGCAACAGACAATTGAAACATGCGGCCAGAAACCCCAG
>JABXJS010000183.1 GCA_013538855.1 Herpetosiphonaceae bacterium | reverse complement strand
CACCACGCCCCAATAGCTGCGCCCGGCACCCACGGCGGGTCGACAGCCACACGCGGGAGCACACCACGCCCCAATAGCTGCGCCCAGCACCCACGGCGGGTCGATAGGCACATGCAGGGACACCTTCGCGCCTAGATAGCTGCGCCCGGCACCCACGGCGGGTCGACAGCCACACGCGGGAGCACACCACGCCCCAATAGCTGCGCCCGGCACATAGCGACAGAGTGAGCAGTGCTTAATCGGACGTGCGGGGGAGAGCCAAGCGCGGATTTTCTTTGTAGAATCGGGACAGTGTAGATTAGCCGCAGCGTATGCTCAACAAGCGCCACAGGACAGCAGAAGAGGTTTGACGCTGTGTAGTGACGATGGTAGCATACGCACGCGAACAGCAGGAGAACAGGCATGCAATTTGTACGCGCTCGTCTAACCACATTCGATGATCCGCAGTACCGCGCCTATGTTGAGCGGATGACCGCCAGTCGTGACAACCAGCGCGCCACGCGCCCGCCGCGGCAGCGCGATCTCTTTGGCGGCGAGGCCGAGGCGCTGCTGCGCGACTGGCTGCGCGAGCAGGGTCTCAACCTCTCAGAGCGCCGCATCTTAGAGTACGAAGAGCGCCGGAGCCAGCGGCTCATCCGTAAATATCGTGAGCTCGATGCGCTGGTGGAGGCCGAGCGCACGCTGCATGTGTTTGAGATGAAAGCCAGCCGCACAGCCCACGCGCTGCGCCGCGCCTACGCTCAGCTGCGCGATATTCGCGGCGCACTGCGCCTCGTTGCCCCAAACATCAGCACCACCATCCTGCTGGTAGACACAGGCATACCCACCGCCGCCGATGTGGCCGCGCTGATGCAGCAGCCCGACGCGCCGCCTGAGCCGCCCTACACCTTCGACGAGATGATCGCTGGCCACTCTGGACTGCGTGTCATCAGCAGCGTAGAGCAGATCGAGGCGAGCGCAGAGCACACCAACGTGCTGCGCTTCAGCCTAGAGCGCCTTATCGCCATGGCCGGCGACCAGCCACTGCACCTCGACTGGGAAGCCGACGAAGAGGACGCCATCCCGCCGCCACCGCCGCCAATCGTCCACTCCACCAGCGATGACGATGACGACGATGACAGCCCGTTTGCGGCAGCCCTACGGCGGGCGCTAGAGGAGTAAACACTGGTGACAACATACGTGAATCCAACGCTCGAAGCAGAACAGATAGCGCAGCGCTACGCCTACCCTTCAGCGCCGTGGACCATGGATGGGATCTGGGTCTGGAGCGTGCATCCGGTGCGCCGCGCCCGTGCCGCTGCCGAGCTGCCTGCGCCGCTCAAGCCGCTGTGGCTGCCAACCGGGCGCACGCTTGGCTGGTCGCTGATTGGGCAGTACGGCGGCGCATCGACGCTGCACTACAGCGAGGCCGCATGTGGGCTGGTGCTCCGCATCGGGCCACGGCCAGCGATCTGGATCAAAGGGCTCGTGGTTGACCTACCGGAGTCAGTGGCCGGTGGGCGCAACATCTGGCACCTGCCAAAAGAGCTAGCGCGCATCACGTGGCCCAGCGGCAATCAAGATCGCGCCACCGCGAGCCAGCACGGCCAGCTGCTGCTGAGCTTCGAGGGCATCCCGCCGCAGCTCCAGAGCCTGCCGACCCGCTTTAAGCTTGATGTGCTCGTTGTGCACCAAGAGCGTGTCTATCGCATCCCTGCCCAGTTTGCCGGGCGGATGGGCATCACGCGGCGGCTACGGCCGTTCTTCCCAGCCAGCGGCGGCTGGTCGGCGTTTGGCGTATCGGGCTACTCGATCAGCGGCATGGGCCGTGGGCTAGCGCAATTTGGAGCACTGGAGGAAGTATGAGCCTACGCACCCGCCTAGCTGTTGGAGCTGGCAAGACGGTTCAGTGGACGACGCGCCGCCTCGGCTTTGGCGGCGGCACCAACCTGCCAGGACGGATTGCGCGCCGCCTGGCCCCGGCGCTGCTTCAGGAGCAGTCGCGCCGTCTGAGCGATGGTGTGGTGCTGGTGTCGGGAACCAACGGCAAAACCACCACCAGCCGCATGCTAGCTACAATTTTAGACCAGGCGGGGGCGCAGGTGCTCCACAATCGCGCCGGGGCCAACCTCATCACCGGCCTGACAGCTACGGCGCTCGATGTGGGCCTGTGGGGCCAGCCGCGCTACACCCATGCGCTCTTCGAGGTTGACGAGGCGCATCTGCCAGCGGCGATCATGGAGACACAGCCGCGGGTTGTGCTGCTGCTCAACCTCTTTCGCGACCAACTCGACCGCTACGGCGAGGTTGACACGATCGCCGCCAAGTGGCGCACAGCGCTGGCGACGCTGCCGCCGCGCACAACCGTTGTGCTCAACGCCGACGACCCGGCGATTGCCAGCCTGGGCGAAAACCTGCAAGCGCAGGTGCTCTACTATGGCCTTGATGATCGCCGCCATGGCAACGATGCGCTGCGCCACGCCGCCGACTCGATCTTCTGCTATCGCTGCGGCACGCCCTACGTGTATGACCCAGCGTTCTACGGCCACATTGGCATCTATCGCTGCCCGGCCTGTGGCTATGCGCGCCCGCAGCCAGACATCAGCCTGCGCCAGCTAGCACTCGACGGAGTGCGCGGAAGCACGCTGCGCACTATCTTCAGCCAGCGCGATGGTCAGCTCGCGCTTGAGGTTGATCTGCCGCTGCCCGGCCTCTACAATGCCATGAATGCCACCGCCGCCAGCGCCGCCGCCTATGCGCTCGGCATCAACCTGCGCACGATTCGCGCAGCGCTAGAGCAGTTCAGCGCCGCTTTTGGGCGCATCGAGCGCTTTACGCTCGCTGAGCACCCGACACTGATGGCGCTGGTGAAAAATCCGATTGGGGCCAGCGAGACGGTGCGCATGCTGACCAGCGGCGCACCTGAGCCGCTTGATCTCCTCATCGCCATCAATGATCGGATCGCCGATGGCACCGATGTGTCGTGGCTGTGGGATGCCGATTGGGAGGCACTGCGCGAGCACGCGCGCTCAGTGGTGGTCAGCGGCACCCGCGCCGCCGATATGGCGGTGCGGCTCAAGTACGCCGGCCTCGATCCGGCCATGCTGCGCATTGTGCCCGAGCTTGCCCAGGCCCTCGACGCCTGCGCCGACCAGACACCAGCGACAGCCGCGCTGACCATCCTGCCGACCTACACCGCCATGCTCGAGCTGCGCGCGCTGCTCGTTGAGCGCGGCATCCTCAAGCCCTTTTGGGAAAGCTAGCTCGTTGATCAATAGTAAAACAGTAAAACCAAGCCCAGCGCCGACCTAAAACAGCGCTGGGCTTATGCCGCTATTCATCAGCTTTCTACCGCCTCATGCTTGATAGCCAGCGCGTGCGCGCTCGGTGGCCCCCTGCGGGGCTGTGCCTCCAACCCACACTCAGTCGCAGGCCACCTAGCGTGATGAGGGCGAACAGGGCTATAGGCTATCAAGCGCTCTATACATGCGAAAACATGCTTTAAGCTGTTGGACAAATCCCGACAAATTCTGGATAACAGTTGACGCCATGGCGCTACATACCATATGATAAAAATATAGTCAGAAGTATACTACCTGTCGTCAGCGCCACATATCAAATCACGATACATTATTTTATATTGTGTCTGCTCGTTAGGTACTCAGTTAAGTGCTTCATCTATACTTCATTCTAATAACAACGTGACTCTGCTCTGAGTCGCAGTTTAGGTGTCAGCGCAGCTACAATAGCAGTTCAATGGTTGCAGCACCAGCATAATCAGTAGATCACAGGACTCCCTGGGGCCAGGGTAAACGGTGTGGCGGCCGAATCGTGCGGTATCCTTTGTGGTGCCAACCAAGAAAGGAACCGT
>JABXJS010000182.1 GCA_013538855.1 Herpetosiphonaceae bacterium | reverse complement strand
GCACGCACTCCAGCCAGCGGCATGCACATCAGGGGTAGGATGCGCCACCGCGTGGGCTGAGCGCGCAGGCGTGCATGGCCAGGGTTACGCTGGAGCGGGCGCGGAGTCGAGCGCGTATCGGCACGCACTCCAGCCAGCGGCATGCACATCAGGGGTAGGATGCGCCACCGCGTGGGCTGAGCGGGCGTGCGTGCATAGCCAGGGCCACGCTGGAGCGGGCGCTGAGTTAGTGCAGGTGTCGTTTTCTAAGCGGGAAACCGTAGGCCCAGGCGCTGGCGATGGGACGCGCCTGGGCTAGCCTCTATCACGCGGCGGCCAGCGGCAGGAGCAAGCCCGAACTCATCACAATATCGAGCGCCAGCGTCTTGTAGCCGACGGTATCGAAGAGCACGACGACGGCCTCTGGCTCATAGCGCAGCACGGTGCCGCGGCCCCAGCGGGTATGCTCGACGTGGCTGTTGAGCGGGAAAGGCTGCGCCTGCTCGGTGGTGACGGTGGCGCTGGCCTGCTCGCAGCAGACATCGCAGTTGTCGCAGGGCGGCGTGAAGGTCTCGCCGAAGTAGCTGAGGATGGCGTGACGGCGGCAGATGCGGCCCTCGGCGTAGCTGCGGATCATCTCAACACGCGACTGCTCGAACTGGCGCTGGTGCTCCTGCAGCGTGAGCACGCGCTCGATGGCCAGCTCGGGCTTGTAGCGCCGATCCCAGCGCACCAGCTCCTCGTCCTTGATCGAGACCGCGCCGACATCGCCGAGGCGGTGCAGCGCCGTCAGCAGGCGCGAGTGGCTCAGCTCGACCTGCTCGGACAGCTGCGGCAGCGGCAGCGAGCCGTCGTCGGCGCGGATCAGGGCGCGGCAGATGGCGGAGTACTGCTCCTCGGTGATGCCGCCGCCGCTGGCCCAGAAGCGGCGCAGCCCAAGGTCGTCGGGGTTGTAGAAGAGCGTGGCCGAGGCTGGCGCGCCATCGCGGCCGGCGCGGCCGATCTCCTGATAGTACGAGTCGATCGACTCGCTGATGTGGTAGTGATCGACAAAGCGCACGTTGGCCTTGTCGATGCCCATGCCAAAGGCGCTGGTGGCGACAATAACCTCGACCTGATTGTCCATAAAGGCATCGTGGGCCGCGTTGCGGTCGGCGGTGGCCAGGCCGGCGTGGTAGGGCAGCGCGCTGATCTCGTTGGTGCAGAGCCAGCTAGCCAGGTCCTCGGCGTCGCTGCGGGTGGCGACATAGACGATGCCCGGCTTGGCGACAGCGCGAACATGCTCCAGAAACGCGCGCCGCTTGCTGATCTCGCTGTCGGCGCGATGGACGCCGAGGCGCAGGTTCGGGCGATCAAACCCGCGCACCACAATCTCCGGATCGCGCATGCCCAGGCTTTCGATAATCTGCGCGCGCACTGGTGGCGAGGCGGTGGCGGTGAGCGCAAGGATCGGCGGGTGGCCGAGGGCGCGGATGGCGGCGTCGAGCTGGCGGTACTCGGGGCGGAAGTCGTAGCCCCACTCGCAGATGCAGTGGGCCTCATCGACGACGAACAGCGAGGGCCGCGCCTGCTTGATCTGGGCCAGCACATCGGGGCGGGCGAGCTGCTCGGGGGCCAGCAGCAAAAACTCCAGCGTGCCAGCGAGCAAGTCGGTGAAGATCTGCTCGCGGCGGGCGCTGCTAATCGTTGAGTTGAGCATGGCCACGCCGCCGACGTCCTGCTCGCGCAGTGCGTTGAGCTGATCACGCTGGAGCGCGATCAGCGGCGAGACCACGATGGTTGGCCCTGGGCGTAGCACGCCGGTGATCTGGTAGATCGCAGATTTGCCCCAGCCGGTTGGCAGCACGGCGAGCGTGTCGCGTCCGTCCAGCACGGCCTGGATCACTTCTTCTTGCCCTGGTCGTAGCTGCTCGTAGTCGAACATTTGCCGCGCAACCCGCCGGATGGTTCGCGAGGTTATTGGTGTTGTCATGGAGATACTCTCACACACACTTCGCCAGGCCGTGCTCTCAGCCCAAGCGGCTGGAGACGCGACGAATGCGGCTGTAAACAAGTCTCAGGGTAGTGGAGTGTGCAGTGCCCAGGCTACGAAGGCAGCAGGCGATCCACACCACGAGGCAGCACATTAACTTTCAATTTATGTGCCACCAACTGCCGTTTTGCGCGGCAGATTAAGCGTTGGGTAGACGCTCCTGTAGGCGCGGGATATGCAGGGTAAAGGTGCTGCCGACGGTCTCGGTGCTGCTGACCTCGATGCTGGCGTTGTGCAGGTGCACAATCTCGCGCACAATGTAGAGGCCCAGGCCCATGCCGCTGACGTTGGTCTGGTCGATGTTGGTGGCGCGGTAGAAGCGCCGAAAGAGGTTGGGCAGCGCGTCGGCGGGGATGCCAACGCCCTCATCTTGGATGCTCAGGTGCGCCTGGTCGGCGTCGTACCACAGCCGCAGCGTGATGGTGCCGCCGTCGCTGTACTTGATGGCGTTGTGCAGCAGGTTTTGAATCACCTGCTCCATGCGCAGCTCGTCGCCGTAGATCATGATCGGCGCGATGGGCAGATCGGCGACGATCCGGTGGCGCTCCAGCGTGCTCTCGAGGTTATCGACGATCATGTGCACGAGCTTGTTGATGTCCAGCGGCGCTGGGTCGATGGTGAGCTGGCCGCCCTGCAGCCGCGACAGATCGAGCAGCGAGCTGACCAAGCGGTTCAGGCGCTCGGTCTGGTTGGTGATGGCCTGCACCGCGCGCAGGATGCGCTCGTCGGTGCCTGGTATCTTGATGATGCGGCGCTGCAGCAGCTGGGCATAGCCCATCAGCGAGGTCATGGGCGTCTTCAGCTCGTGCGAGGCGACGGACAAAAACTGCTCGCGGATGTTGAGCGCCTGCTGGCTGGTGGTGTAGAGGATGGCGTTGTCGATACCCAGTGCGATGCGCTGGGCTAGCTCGTGCAGCAGGTGTGAGCGGTCGAGCTCCAGCCGCGGCACGCCTGGCTCGTTGAGCAGCGCCAGCACGCCGAGCAGATGGCCGCGGGCGGCGAGCGTGACCAGGGTTAGCTGCTGGCTGGCGCTGGCTTCGAGCGGCGGCGTTGGTGCGCTGTAGCGCAGCTGTTGCTGCTCGATCAGCTCGGAGCGCCAGGTCGCATCGCGCAGGCTGTGCTCCAGAAAGCTGGTGATGCGCGCGCTGTCGGGGCTGGATGTGAAGGCTGCTGGCGCGTAGGCGGTGTGCTCGATCTCCAGCGCCTCGTTGAAGACGCTGATCAAAATATTGCTGGCCACGTGTGGCGTGAGGCAGTCGGCGACGCTCTGCAGCAGCTCGGGCAGATCGAGCGAGGCGGTGAGCACCTTGCTGATCTCGGCCAGCAGCTCGGTCATGGCCTGGGCGCGCTTGCGCTCGGTGATATCGTTGATCACGCCGCCAACGCCGATGATCTCGCCGTGGTCGTTGCGCACCGGATAGTAGTTGAGCAGCCAGAAGCGCACCAGCTGGGTGTTGCGCCGCGACACATTGCTGATCTCTCTGTCGATCACCGGCTCGCCGTGGCTGAGCACGTGCTGGAGGTAGCCAAGAATTTCGGCGGGGATGTGCGGCAGAATTGTTTGGATATGCTGGCCGAAGTGCTGCTCCAGCGGCGTGCTGTTCATCTCGGCGAGCGCCTGGTTGAGGTGCACGAAGCGCAGCTCATGGTCCCAGAAGGCCATGCCGACCGGCGCAGAGGCCAGCAGCGCGTTGAGCACGGCCAGCGCCTCGCTGTGCGCCTGCTCGCTGTGGCGGACCTGATGGTACAGGCGGGCGTTGTCGATCGCGCTGGCGGCGCGGTGCGCCACCTCGAGCGCAAAGTCCACATCGCGCTGCGTGTAGTGGCGCTCCGACATGAGCCCGTAGGCGATAACGCCGATGACCTGCTCGCGCACCTGGATCGGCACGGCCATGTACGAGGTCAGGCCCAGCTGCTGGAGCGCGCTGCGGTTCTGGTCATCGTGGGCGATGCGCTCGATCAGCTCGTCGGTGACGTGGGCGATCAGCTGTGGCTGGCCGCTGCTGAGCACCGCGTGCACCCCATAGCCGCGGTACAGCTCGGCCTCGCTGACCTGCTGCCAGCGCTCGCCGTCGGGCAGCGGCTGGCCATACAGCGCCGTGGCCCGCCACAGGCGCTGATCAAGCGCATCGCGAATAAACACCACGCACAGATCGGCGAGGTACTGCACGCTCATCTCGGCGAGATTAACAAGCGTCGTCTCGTAGTCCAGCGAGCTGCTGAGCACCTGGCTGATCTCGGCCAGGAAGGCGACCTGGTCGTGGGCGATCTGCGTGCGGGTTGTGGCGCGCACCAGCGCATTGAACAGGTGGGTGCGATCAAGCGCGAGCGCACAGTGGTCGGCCATCGTCTCCATAAACATGCGGTCGGACAAGGTGAAGGTCTGCGGCTGGCTGAAGCTCAGGCCCAGCGCCCCCAGCACGCGCTCTTCGACGTGCAGCAGCAGCACAGCCCAGGCTACATTCTCGGCCACCGTCGGGTGGGCGTTGAGCATGTGCTGGAGGTAGACATTCTGCTCGCGGCTGCGAATAAAGAGGTTGCGCTGCTCGCGCATGGCGTTGGAGACCGGCAGGTCGTCGGCGATGGTCATATTCTGGTAGTCGTTGACCACCTCTGGCGCATAGCCGATGGAGGCCACGATGCGGACATGGTGCTGATCCTCGTCTAGCTCGAACAGCGCGCCGGCGCTTGCGCCCATGGCGGCAAAGCCCTGGTTGAGCGCCACATCGACCAGCTGCTGGGGGGTGATCGCGCCCGAGAAGGCGGCGGTAACCGCGTGCAGCACGCTCAGGCGGTGCTGGTTGGTCAGCGGCTTTTCAAACGAGCGGAAGCGCGGCAGCTGCGGCACGATCGGCTGGTGCTGCGTGCGCATTGTCTGCAGCCATGTGCGCACGCTGCGCAGGCTGCCGAGCAGGTTGATCAGCGCAACAAACCAGCTCACCCCGAGCGTCTGGCGCAGCTGCTGGCTCAGCGTCGTCTGCTCGCTGTGGGTGAGCATCGCCAGGCTGAGTGTCAGTACGGCCTGCTGCGTGGCGCTGTCCTCATCGCGCAGCTCGGCATGCTCAAGCAGGTCGATGGCGCTATCAAGGGGCACGAGCGGCATATAGTAGATCGGAGTTGGGAAGCCGGGCACATACTGTGCCCACGGCCCCAGCCCATAGAGGATAAGCTGGTGTTTGAGCCAGGCAGGCAACAAGCTCTGCTCATACAGCGTGAGAAATGTCTGCATGAGCGGTGATGAGTCGGCCTGCAGCAGACGAGGCGCATCGTGCATCAGCTGGCTTCCTATTCTATAAGCGCTGGCGACTGATCAGGTGCTCACCAGCGTGTGAAAAAATCGGCGGACGGCTGAACGCGCAGCCGCAGCTCGTGCTCGGCCGTGAGCACGAGCTGGTGAACAGGTATATCGCGCGCTTGATAGTACTCCTTGACCCACACGCACAGCAGCAGCGCCGCCTGCTCCAGCTGTCCATCCTCGGCGATCTCGCGCAAACGCTGCATGCCCAGCCACGGCCCAACCGGCGCGAGCAGATCGGCGATGCGCAGGCACCAGCCGAGCCGCCAGCTGGTGGCGCACGGATCGAGCCAGCGGTTATACGAGTGGGCCGCGATCGCATGCAGCGCCGCCTCGTCGCGGCAGCCCCACTCGTGGCGCAGCAGCGCCGCGCCGGCCACGCCGTGCAGGTAGACAGGGTGCTGCTCGACCGCAGCGTTCAGCGCGATCTGATACTTGGTAGCTAGGTCAAGCTGCGCTGCCGGCGAGTAGTCCTTGGCCACATCGTGGCACAGCCCGGCCCAGGCGGCCTGGGTCGGATCAAGCTCGTAGATCGACGCTAGCTCCAGCATGCGCCACATCACGCCTTGCGAGTGCTGCCAGCGCTGGGCGCTCATGCCAGCCGCGAGGGCTGGGCCGTGGCGTGCCAGCAGGTCGGAGGCGATCCGCTCATGTAGCGCTACGGCATTAGGTGGTTGCATGGATGTCCTTTCCGAATGCGTGCGTGCGGCCAGCGCTGGCAGCACAGGCTAGCCGTGCGGGCTGGGCTGTGGCGTGCCAGCAGGCCGCTGACGATCCGCTCATGTAGCGCTACGACCTTGGATGGCTGCATGGATGTCCTTGCGCAGCGACCTAGCGCCGCAGGCCGCTGCCCTCAAGCTGGGAGCTGCTTTGGGCCAGCGCGGCGCGGATGCCCTGCTGCAGCGTGCTATAGGTTGGGATATTTTCAAGCGTGATCTCGAGATCAAGCAGCATCTGTGCTACCTCGGAGCGCATGCCAGTGAGCGCGACCTTCGCCCCGACGAGCTGCGCGGCGCGGCCCAGCCGCTTGATCAGCAGCGCCACCTGGATGTCGATGATCTCCAGGCCGGTGATGTCCAGAATGGCGATGCGTGCGCGCTGGCTGTTGATGCCGGCCAGCAGCGTGTTCATAATCCGCTCCGAGCGGCTCTGGTCGATCTCGCCGATCAGCGGCATGACCACGACCGTATCGGTGATCGGAATCAAGGGCACCGAGAGCCGCGCCAGCGACTCGCGCTGCATCTCGATGATCGAGTTTTGCAGCTGCTGGCGATCTCGATCAGCCTGCTGGCGCTCGCTGTTGGCCACCACGATGGCATCGAGCATGGTGTTGATCGTTGTGCTCAGGCGCGTGATCTCATCGTTGCCGCTGATCGGCAGGCGTGCGCTTGGCTCAGGATGCGCGGTGATCGCCTCCATTTCGCTGTCGATCTGGATCAGCCGTCGCAGCACCAGCCAGCGCAGCACAACGGCGACAACGATCGCCAGGATCAAGCCTGTGCCGAGCAGCGCCAGCGACGTGTAGCTCAAGGCGGTCTGCGCGCGATCAAAGATCGTGCGCGGCTCGATCAGGCGCACAACAAAGGTGTCGCGGCCGTTGATGTCGGCAAAGCTGGTGTAGCCAGCGATCTGCTCGCTGCTGAGCGGGTTGATCACAGCGCGATTTGCTGCGCTGAGCTGGCTGCGCGCGCTGGCCACATCGGCGGGCACGTCGCTGGCATCGATTGAATAGAGATCAAGATTAAGCTGGGTGGTCTGCTTGATGCGCTGGAGGTTGGCCGCATTGAGCTGGCGGCCCATCACCATCGTGCCCTGCTGAGGGGAATCTTCGGCAGTGTTGAGCACCGGATAGCTGGCGATCAGCAGCGGTGATCCGGCGTAGCGCACAACGCCGGTGATCGAGCTGGTGCTGCTCGGCAGCCGCTGGAGCGTGGCCCCGTAGTCGCGCAGGAACTCGGGCTGCACTGGCACGAGCGCGCCATCGCTGAGATACTGGGCGAACAGCGGTGTGCCGCCAGCGTCAAAGATGATGATCAGGTCCATCTGCAGTGAGTCAAAGGCCGAGGCGTCGAGGTTGCCCTCGGTGTAGGCCGGATCGGCGCTGGCGGTGTAGTCGAAGGTGTCGTCCCAGTGGGCGTAGTCGCGGGTGGTGCGCGCGACATTCATGAGGGTGTTGTCGAGCGCATTGCGCACGCGCTCGATGTCGGTCTGCACGCGCTCGGTCTCGATGCGCGTGAAGTTGTTGAGGATAATCCAGCGCAGCGGCATGTATAAGATCAGAAACAGCACCGCGATCGTGAGGGCAACCGTTCCAAGCGCGGTAATTTGGATGCTCCGACCACGCGGTGATGATGGTGTCATGCTCATGACGCTGCTCCCATGTCGCTTAAGAAAGTTTTGATGCTTCCACTATTGTACTCGATGATCAGCGGCTGAAAACAGGCTGCATGCGGGCTGCGCCAGCGGTGGTTTGCAGCTGCTGAATGGCGCTCTCAAGGTCACGATAGATGGTGAGTTGATGCAGCGGAATATCGAGGCTGACGATGGTCTGGGCCACCTCTGGGCGCACGCCGATCAGCGCCACCTTGGCCCCGAGCAGCTGGCTGGCCTGGACGATCGCAAACAGCCCCTGGGCGATCTGGCTGTCGATGGTCGGCGTGCCGGTGATATCGAGCAGCAGATAGCGCGCCTGGTGCTGCTCGATGCTGGCCAGCGCGATCTGCTGCACGTCGCTTAGCCGCTCGCTATCAAACACGCCGATCAGCGGCAGCACAAGCGCGCCGCTGCTAATTGGCAGTACGGGCACGCTCAGCTCGCGGATGGTTTGGCGCTGCTGCTTAAGCTCGTCGTAGAGCTGCGCCTGCTCCTGCGCGCGCTGCTCGACGATGCTGAGCGCCTGCTGTAGCTCGCCGGTGCGCGCGGCCACCTGCTGCTCAAGATCGTCGCGGGCCGACTCGAGGCTGCGGTTGGCCTTCTGCGCCGCGCGCAGCGTTGTCTGCAGCCGCGAGTGATACTGATTGAGCAGATAGAGCAAGCCTGCCACCATCAGGGCATGGCTGGCGACGCCGGCGAACTGCTCGGGGCGCGTCACCGGGCCAATGGTGTCGTCGTACACGCGAAACAGCAGGTTTTGCAGCACCAGCACGCCCAGGCTCACCAGCAGCCAGCGGCGCAGCTGCGCGCCGTCTAGCTCTGGCAGCGCGATGAGCAGCACAAGGATTGGGAGCATCAGGAAGGTACTGAAGAAGTATGGCCGCAACGCTACAAACAGCACGCTCAGCGTGAGCATGCCTGCTGCGCCAACCAGCAGCGCCGCCCGGATTTGGCTACGCTGGGCGAGCCAGCGCGCCGCCAGCACACACAGCACCAACGCAAACATCCCGCCCACAGAGAGCAGGTTTTGGAGGATCGGATTAGCGATGTATTGGACTGTGCGCAGCCCAAGCGCAATTCCAACGAGACCAGCGACTCCAGTGAACAGTTGAACCAAGCGCTGCTTGGAGGCATCGACGGCTGTTTGTTCGCTCACGGTAATCCACTATTCCTACAGGTGCGGGCGCAGGGCGTGTGCCCCGCGCCCGCTGGCTTCGCTGCTACTTTTTGCTGCCAAACAGCCCGCCGAGCAGATCTTTGGCCTGGTCGGCGGCCCCAGCGATGTTCTCGCCGGTTAGCGCGGACTCGACCGGCCCGCGCAGGCTCTCGGGCAGGCGGCTGCCCAGAAACTGCTTCACTACGACGGCGGCCTGCTCGGCCTGCTCCTTGCTCAAGTTGGCCTTCTCCATTAGCTGACCGATCAGCTCTTTCATGTGCTTGCTCCTTTGCCGCTGCTAGGCGCGCTGACGGAAGCGCGCAAGCTCGCGGCCATACTGCAGAATATCGTCCAAAAAGCGTGAGGGCTGGCGGCTCTGGCGGGCGCGCTTGGCGGCATGCGATAGCAGCAGCTGCTCGCCTGCGCGCGTAAGCGCTACGTAGCACAGCCGCCGCTCTTCTTCGATGCCGCCGACCTCGGCCAGCGAGCGCTCGTGGGGCAGCGTGCCCTCTTCAAGCCCGGCGATAAACACCACCGGCCACTCAAGCCCCTTGGAGGCGTGGATCGTTAGTAATTGTACGGCATTTCGTTCGTCTGTGCTATCGACATTTGTTAGTAGCGCCACTTCTTGCAGGAAGCTGCTTAGGTCGCTGTGCTCGCTGGCCGCCGACTGTAGCTCCTGCAGGTACGCCAGCGCCTCGGGCCGCTCGGCCTCGGGCCAGTCCTGCTCCACCCAGCGCAGGTAGCCGCTCTCGCTGAGGATGTTGCTCAGCAGGTGGTCGGGCGGGTAGCTGGTGCCCGCCGCCAGCCCGCGCCAGCGCCGCACCATGCTCGCCCACAGCTTGCCGGCCTGCTGCACGCGCTCGCTCATGCCCGCCCAGGTTTCGCGATTGACCATGGCCTCGCCGAGCGGCGCGCCTAGCTCGGCCGCCCGCGCGGTGAGTTGGGTCAGCGTGGCCGGGCCGATGCCGCGCGCTGGCACGTTGATGATGCGGTTAAGGCTGAGGCCATCCTGCGGGTTGGCCACAATCCGCAGATAGGCCAGCGCATCGCGGATGACGCGCCGGTCGTAGAAGCCCGCTTGGTTTTTTAGCGCATACGGGATGCGCGCGTGGCGCAGGGCGCTCTCGAGGGCGCGGCTCATGTGCCGCGAGCGATAGAGCACGGCGATCTGCTGTGGCTGACGGCCCTGCTGCAGCAGCTCCTGAATCGAGCGCGCGATCTGCTCGGCCTCTTGGCGGTCGTCCGGCGCGGCGTTGATCACCAGCGCTGGCAGCGGCGGCGGCTGGCGGCTGGCGCGCAGCACCATCGGCGGCACCGCCTGCGAGTGGCGCATCACCGCATAGGCGGCGTCGAGGATCTCCTGCCGCGAGCGGTAGTTGGTCGGCAGCTCGATCACGCTGGCGCTGCTGAAGTCACGGGTGAAGCGCGTGATGATCGTGTAGTCGGCGTTGCGAAAGCCGTAGATCGACTGCTGGGCGTCGCCGACGGCAAAGAGCGAGCGCTGCCGTCGGCCCGCCGGGCGGCTCAGCAGCTCTAGCAGCGCATACTGCGATGCATCGGTGTCCTGGTACTCGTCGACCAGAATGTGCTGCCAGCGCGCCTGCACGTCGTCGAGCACGTCGGGGTGCTCAAAGAGCAGCTTGTAGGTTAGCGTGATCAGGTCGTCGAAGTCGACGGCGTTGGCCTGCTGCAGCAGGCGCTGGTAGGCGCGGTAGATCGCCGCCGCGTACTGGGTCACCGGGTCGCTGGCGGTGCGGCGCGCCACCGTCGGGGTCTGCATGCGGCTCTTGAAGCGCGAGATGTGGCGCAGCAGGTCGGGGGCCTCCAGCGGCTGTGGCACCTGGCCGGTCCAGCTGTCGAGCGCCTGCTGCACAAGCTGTAGCTGCTCGTCGGCGGCGTAGATGGTGAAGTTGCTGGTGTAGCCTTTGATGCGCCCGGTGATCTCGGCGCGCAGGATGCGCGCGCAGATGGCATGGAATGTGCCGGCGACGATGCCGCGCGCCCGCTGACCAAGCAGCTCCTTGAGCCGCCCGCGCAGCTCCTGGGCGGCCTTATTGGTGAACGTGACCGCCAAGATGTTCTCTGGGGCAACGCTGTGCTGGTCGATCAGGTAGGCAATGCGCATGGTCAGCACGCGCGTCTTGCCGCTGCCGGCTCCCGCCTTGACCAGCACTGGCCCGATTGGCGCTTCCACGGCTGCGCGCTGCTCGGCGTTCAGTGTTGCCAAGTATGTCATCGCCTACCGTCCGCTCTTCTGGCGCGTGCTGATGCGCAGGCTGTCGCCGACGCCCACGCCAAGCAGTTGGGCCGCGTTGCCATTGCGCACCGCTAGCTCGAGCCGCCCGCTGGAGCCGATCAGGGCCATGACCATGCCCCACTCGCTGTCGCCGTAGGTGCGGCAGATATTGTTGATGCGCTGGTCGAGGATGTGCACCTCGATGCTCTCGTCGCTGCCTACGTCGTTGAGAAACTCGCGCGTGAAGCTGGTGATGCAGTTGCCGAAGCGGTCTACGTGCACGATGTGGCCCTCCCAGCGGCCATCGGGGCGCTGCGCAGGCTGCTTGAGCGGCAGGCGCACCAGCTCGTCCAGCGGGCGGCCTAGCTCGGTGATGTTGACGCCGGCCGCAAGGTGCGCCGCCACCGGGGCGAAGATGTCGCGGCCGTGGAAGGTTGTGCTGATGTCTGGCCGCCACCAGCGCGGGTTGTCCAGCTCAACCAGCGTGAGCTTGTCGCGGCCCCAGCGGGCGACGGCCGCATCCCAAACGTAGGTCAGCACGCCGTTGTCCGGGGCCACGAAGGCGTACTCCGGCGTGGCGAGCGCAATCGCCTTGCGGTCGCTGCCCACGCCAGGGTCAACGACAATCAGATGCACGCTGCCGCTGGGAAAGTAGCGGTAGCCAGTGTGCAGCAGGTAGGCCGCCTGCGCCACATTCTGCGGCTCGATCTGGTGCGTGAAGTCCAGCGGCTGGGCCTGCGGGTTGATCGTGAGAATCACACCTTTGAGCACGGCGGCGTAGCCGTCAAACTGCCCAAAGTCGGTCGTCAGCGTTACTAAGCCTGTCGGTTGCATATCCTCCACCTGTGTTGTTGGGTCCATCCGCGCAAGTATAACACCTTGCGCGCCCGCACTTGGCAGCAGCGCTGGCGCTTGGCCTGGCGGTGGTTTTTTAAAGAAAGGCGCTGGGCTGTGCATCAGCGTGTGGGCACGCAATCCCGGCGTTACGCTATCCCGCCCGTGCGGGCGTGGCGCTGAGCCGTGCGGATTGCCCGCCCACGGGCTGGCGGCTTGCGCACGGCGGTGGTTTTTTTAAGAAAGGCGCAGGGCTGTGCATCAGCGTGTGGGCACGCAATCCCGGCGTTACGCTATCCCGCCCGCACGGGCGTGGCGCTGAGCCGTGCGGATTGCCCGCCCACGGGCTGGCGACGCAGCACAGGGTGTTTTTCAACAAGACTGCGCCATGGAACCGGCAAGGTGGCGGGCAACTCACCGATCTGGTGGTTGTATTTCGCTGCTGAAAAGGTTAAAATTGCACATCCACAGTGACACTTTTCACCGTAAAGCAGCTGCTTCTTCTCTGTGTTTTGGAGGTGAGGACATGATCATCGGCGGGGTTATTCTGCTTATCCTGGCGGGCATTTTCTTCTGGGTCTCGCGCAGTCAAAAAGGCAAGCTCGACGATATGAACGCGGTCGATACCTACAACGCCGCCTTGCTCGGCGAGCTGCATACCCGCGTGGTGACGATGCTGGGCAGCGAGGCGCTGGCCGAGCCATGCGAGCTGGAGGGCGTGATCGAGGCCGACCAGCCGCTCAAAGCGCCGCTCTCCGGCACGCCCTGCGTCGCCTACACGCTCACCGTCACCCGCGAGTACGAGGAGGACCAGACCAGCACCGACTCCGAGGGCAAGACCACCACCTCCACCGTGCGCGGCAGCGATACGATGGAGTCCAATTCCAACCAGATCGACTTCTGGGTGCGCGATGACTCCGGCCGCACGCTGGTGCGCCCCGAGGGCGCGGACCTGGACATGAAGCAGAGCAAGGAGGAGTTCAAGCCCACTGCCAGCGGCGGCTCCTCTACCATTAGCTTCGGCCTCTTCACCATCAACGTGCCGCGCGAGACGGGCCGCCGCCGCACGCTGGGCTACCGCGCCACCGAGGAAATTTTGGAGACCGGCCTGCGCGTGTATGTGCTCGGCTGCGCTGGCGACCACAATGGCAGCGTGGCCGTGATGAAAGCGCCCAAGCACAAGCCGCAGCGCTTCATGGTCAGCCGCCGCACCGAGCGCGAGCTGGCCGCCAGCGCCGCCTCCTGGTCGAAAAACATGAGCTACGCCGCCGCCGGCAGCGGTGTGCTCGGCCTGATCCTGCTTGTGCTGGGCATGATCTCGTAGCCTGGGCCAGCAACGCTTTTGATTAAAGAGCGCCGCCGGCGATCATGATCTCCGGCGGCGCTGCTTGCGTATGGGACTGTGTGGCGCGGCGCAAAGCGCACGTAATCCAAATCGCTTCTGTGTGCGTAGCCCTGGGTAGAGATGCCCCGCACGCACAGAATCGTGGCGCAGTTGTTGCTTCTTCTTCAGAGTACGCTGGCCTCTGTCGTGTCGCTGTTTCGTTGAAGGAGGTGCCGTATGCCCGCCCAAGAGCTAATCTGGGTCCACGATGATGCGATTGATCCACGCTCGCTCGCCCACCGCCTGTACCCCTACGCGCCAAGTGTCTATGTCTTCGATGCGCCCTACGTGGAGCAGCACCGCTGGACGCTGCGGCGCATTGCGTTTTTATACGAGTGCCTGCTCGATATTCCCAACCTGCTCATCCGCCGTGGCGCGGTTGCCGCCGAGGTGGTGCAGGCCGCCCAGCGCCTTGGTGCCACCAAGGTTGTGGCGCTGCGCGGGACCGACCCGCGCTGGGAGCGCTATGCGGCCGAGATCGCACGCCACCTGCCGCTGGAGTGGGTCACGCCAGAGTCGTTCCTGCAGCCGCTGGCGACCACCGATCTGCTCAGCCCGGCGCGCTACTGGGCCGCCCGTCAGCACGCCGCGCCAGCCGAGTATGCCGCTAGCCTTGACGTGCTTTCTGCACACCGATGACGCCCTTGAGGCTTTGCACCGCTTGATGATCGGCGGAGCTGATCACGCTAAACGTGCCGTCGGTCTCCAGCACCACCGCCGCCACATCCTTGGGATCGGCGAGGCCCGCCGTGCGCACAGCGGCGCGCACCTCGGACTCGGCGACGCGCTCGTCGAGCAGCGCCTGATGCAGAATCTCACCGTTGTACAGCAGCAGCCGCGGATCGGACTTGACCCAGCGGCTGGCCCACTGCCAGTGTGCCGAGGCATAGGCAATGATAAACTGTAGCGCGATCAGCATCGCTAGCCCGGTCACGCCATCGACAATCGGCACATCTTTCGAGAGCATCACCGTGCCCAGCACCGAGCCAAGCGCCACCGTCACCACAAGATCAAACGCGTTCATCTTCGACAGCGTGCGCTTGCCTGAGATGCGCAGCATCACGATCAGGCTAATGTACACCATGGCTGTGGTAACGATGATGCGCCCAATACCACCCCAGCTGGAAAACCACATACTCCCTCGCTTTACTTAGCGCGTTGGAGCAGGCGGCCGCACGATCAGCCGATGTAGCAGATTGCCGCCCAGCGCCTCGTGCTCGATGATCTGCCAGCCGCTGGCGCTCAGCGCGCCCACCGTGTCACGGTTGGGGTGGCAGCCGCCGGTCAGCCAGCCCCACGGCCGCTCGATGCGATCCAGCACCCAGTCCACCGTCGGCTTGCCCGAGATAGTGTGCTCGATCAGATGCACCAGCCCGTCTGGCCGTAGCACGCGCGCGATCTCGGCGAAGGCGCGCTGCTGTTGATCAACTGAACATAAGACAAGTGTTGACACAACGTGGTCGAACTGGGCGGCGGCAAACGGCAGCGCCTGGGCGTCGGCGGCCAGCAGCGCAATGGTGCGTGCCGCTGGCTTGTGTGCGGCGTAGGCTACGTTGCGCACGTCGATGTCGCAGGCGATCACCTCGGCGGCGGGATCGTAGAATGGCAGATTTAGCCCGCTGCCTGCTCCAATTTCAAGAACTCTGCCGCGTAGCGACTGCAAGGTTCGTTCCCGCAGCCGCGTCACTGTGGCGCTGGAGCGCAGCGATGCTAGCTCGTAGAGCCGTGGCATATGCTCGATACCGCGCCATCTCATGCTGGAAACCCGCCCTGCTTCTCCCGTACGCGCTGGCTGAACTCGGCGGGGATGGGCGCGGAGCGCTCGTTTTTGTAGTCGTACCAGACCAGCTCGGTGCTGCCGCTGGTGACGACCTCGCCGCCGCGGCGCAGCTGGTACTCCATGGTGAAGCTGCGGCTGCCGATGCGGCTCACGCGCACCGCCGCCACCACCGTGTCGCCGTAGAACACCGGCTTGATGTAGCGCACGGTCGCCTCGCCCAAGATAAACTGAATATCCTCCAGCCGCTCGCCGTCGATCAGCTGGAGGCCGTAGGCCACGCGCGCCGACTCGAAGTAGGTCAGGTAGACCGCGTTGTTCACGTGGCCCAGCCCGTCGGTATCGCGGAAGCGAATATCGATCGGATGCTCGTACCAAAAATCGCTCATAGGTCGCTCCATACCAGCGTGAAGCCAGCGCGGCGCTGACGTCGGCGGGCGTTGTCCAGCCGCGCCGACTGCTCGACGGCAGCTAGACGCCGCTCAGCTCGGTCGCCTCCTCGTCCTGCTTCTGCGACAGCAGCGCCTCGGACAGCGGATAGCGGATCGAGACGAGAAAGCCCAGCACCACGTTGACCATGCTTAAGATTAAAAACAGCGTTGAGATTCCTAGCGCCAGCGCGCGCGCCTCGTCCTGCGTGAACAGCGCGCCGCTGGTGGTGTGCATCTGCCCTGACGCTGCCATCTGCGTCATGAGCACCACCATCACCGCGTCGCGGGTGCCGATGCCGGCCACCGACAAGACGCTGACCAGCGACACAATCGCGATCATCGCCAGGTAGGGGCCGATGTCGATCCACACGCCGGTGGCGATAAACAGCAGGTACAGCCGCACAAAGGTGAAGCCCAGCGTCACAAACGAGGCCAGCACCAGCGTTACCAGGCGCATAACCGGCATGTGCAGCACGCGGTCGCGCAGCCCGGCGCGCACCGCCAGCTGGCGTAGCCGCCGCGGAATGATCACCGGCAGCACGCGCTCGACCATCCAGCGCCGCAGCTGCGGGCTGGCCAGCACGATGATGCCCGCCACCACGCCGGCCAGCGCCAGCAGGATGAGCAGCTGCACATTGCCGGGCAGAAAGGCGCGGAAGAAGTACAGCCCGCTGGCCGCAATCGCGCCCATGATCGCCACGTCGAAGAAGCGGTCAACCACGATCGACAGCAGGCTTGGCCCCAGCGGGTGGCCCTCGCGCCGCAGATACCACGCCTTGACCGCATCGCCGCCCTGGCCCGGCGTCACCGAGCCAACGAAGATGCCCAGCGTGTACAGAATCGCGGCGAACCAGGTCGAGATATTGATGTTCCAGCCCTCAAGGATCAGCCGCCAGCGCCAGCCCTTGGCCCACAAAAACGGCAGCACCAGCACCGACGAGACGGCGAACAGCCACAGGTTGGTGGTTGTCAGCACCTCCCAAATCTTGCCCAGGTCGCTGGTCAGCAGAAAATATACCAGAATCAGCGGCCCGAGCAGCGTCAGGCCCAGGCGCAGCAGCGTTTTGCTCATAGATTGTCCCTGGCGCGCTCAAAGCGCAGTGCGGCGATCATCTCGGCCATCAGCCCGAAGAAGAAGAAGAACAGCGCCGCGATCAGACAGAACAGCGCCGTCGGCGGCAGGTGCAGCCAGCGGCCATCCGCCGCCACGCCCAGCCCATACGACAGCATGCACAGCAGCAGAAACAGCCCGGTCACCGGCAGGAACACCCGCAGCGGGTTGAACAGGCTGATGATGCGAAAGATGATGATCGTGAAGCGAAAGCCGTTGCGCAGCAGCTTCTGGTGCGAGCGCCCGCCCTGCCGCCGCTGCATGGCGATTGGCTCGAAGCGCACGTGGTAGCCGCCCTTGGCAAAGGCCAGCGCGCTGGTCGTCGGCCACGAGAACTGGTTGGGCAGCAGATGGATGTAGTCGAGCAGCACCCGGCGTCGAAACGCCCGAAAGCCCGATGTCAAATCCTCCATCTTCATGCCCGTCAGGTACGAGCCGAGCCAGTTGATCGCGCTGTTGCCCAGCCAGCGGATGGCGTTCTGCTGGCCCTGGCGGTTGCGTGCGCCGATGACCATATCATACGGCCCGATCAGCTCCAGCAGCCGCGGGATGTCCGCCGGGTTGTGCTGGCCGTCGCCGTCGATGATCACCACCACGTCGCCGGTCGCCGTGCGCACGCCGGTCTTGACGCCTGCGCCGTTGCCGATGTTGTAGGGGCGGCGAACGACCCTAGCCCCGGCCTGCTCGGCATAGTCGGCGGTGCCGTCGCTGGAGCAGTCGTCCACGACGACCACCTCGGCGTAGGGCAGGTCGCGCCGCAGCTGCTCGACGATCACGCCGATGGTCGCGCCCTCGTTGTAGGCCGGAATCACGATGCTCACGCTCCACGGCCATGGATTTGTGGCCGGAGCAGGTGTAGTTTGCGTTGCAGTTTCGATCACAGCTTGACCTCCGGCGCTCATTCTACCACGTCCCATCGCCCGCCGATCAGCCCGCCTGCATCAGCCCAGGTGTGCTATAATCGGCGCTAGGAGGCACCCCAATGACCGAACCAACCCACAATCGCATGATCACGCCCAAGGCCCGCGAGGAGGACGCCGCCGCCGAAAAAAGCCTGCGCCCGCGCCGCCTCAGCGAGTATATCGGCCAGGAGAAGGTCGTTGCGAACCTCAAAATTGCCATCGCCGCCGCCAAGCAGCGCGGCGAGCCGCTGGACCACACGCTGTTCTACGGCCCGCCCGGCCTCGGCAAGACGACCATCTCAACTGTCCTGGCCAACGAGATGGGCGTCAGCATCAAGGTCACGTCCGGCCCCGCCATCGAGCGCGCCGGCGATCTGGCCGCCATCCTCACCAACCTTAAAAAAGATGACCTGCTGTTTATCGACGAGGTGCACCGGCTCAACCGCGCCGTCGAGGAGGTGCTCTACCCGGCCCTGGAGGACTTCGCGCTCGACATTGTGGTCGGCAAAGGTCCCAGCGCGCGCAACCTGCGCCTGAAGCTGCCGCGCTTCACCGTCGTCGGGGCCACCACGCGGCTGGCGCTGCTCACGTCGCCGCTGCGCGACCGCTTCGGCTCGGTGCATCGGCTGGAGTTCTACTCCGTCGATGCCATGACCGACATCGTGCGCCGCTCCGCCGCCATCCTCAAGACGCCCATCGACGATGACGCGGCCGTCGAGATCGCCCGCCGCGCCCGCGGCACGCCGCGCGTGGTCAACCGCCTGCTGAAGCGCGTGCGCGACTTCGCGCTGGTGCTCGCCGACAACCATATCACGCTCGATGTGGCGCGCCAGGCCCTCGCCAGCCTAGAGATCGACGACCTGGGCCTCGACGAGAACGACCGCCGCGTGCTCACCACGATCATCACCATGTTCGATGGCGGCCCGGTCGGCCTGTCCACGCTCGCCGCCGCCACCGCCGAGGAGGTCGACGCCATCGAGGACGTGTACGAGCCATACTTGCTCCAGCTCGGCCTGATGCAGCGCACGCCACGCGGTCGCATCGCCACCCGCCGCGCCTACGAGCACCTCAACATTCCCTACGCCGCCAAGCCCAGCGACCCCAGCGCCCCCCAGTCCTCCTTCTGGGACGCCGAGGAGTGAGCCGGGCGCAGCTGTAGGTGCGTGGGCACAACAGCCGGGCGCAGCCCTGGGGGTGCTGGGGAGTTAAATAACTATCATGTATTGATCAAAGCAGCGTCGGCGCTAGCTCGCAGCGGCTCAGCCGCGAGCTAGCACTGCTGCCATCTCGACTGCTCCCCGGTGGAGCTAAAACGCTGCGGGTGACGAATGTCCCCACAGCCCGCAGGCGCGCAGACGCCGCCGCCCCGCATAGCCGGGCGCAGCCCAGGGGGCCTTGGGGAGCACGCCAATTTTCTCTACACGGCGGTGCAGCCTAGGGGCATCGGGCGCAGCCCAGGGGGCCTTGGGGAGCACAGCCGGGCGCAGCCCTGGGGGTTTGGGGATCACCCCAATTTTCCCAATGCGGCGTGCGCGGGTGCAGACCTGGGGAACTTGGGGAGCACAGCCGGGCGCAGCCCAGGGGGCTTGGGGAGCACGCTAAATCTCCAACGCTCCGCTGCGCAGGTGCGGAGCAAATGCGGGCGCACAGCCGGGCGCAGCCCAGGGGGCTTGGGGAGCACGCTAAATTTCCAACGCTCCGCTGCGCAGGTGCGGAGCAAATGCGGGCGCACAGCCGGGCGCAGCCCAGGGGGCTTGGGGCGCACCCCAATGTTCCAAACACGACGGGCGCGGGCGCAATCCTGGGAGCCTTGGAGCACACAGCCGGGCGCAGCCCAGGGGGCTTGGGGACCACCCCAAATTTTCAAAAGGTTTTTTTGCAGCATTGAGGAATACCAAATGCACACCGCCATCGATCTGTTTGCTGGCATTGGCCTTGTGCGGCTGGCGCTGGAGCACCAGGGCTGGCAGGAGGTCTGCGCCCTCGACTGGAGCGCGGAGAAGCGCGCGATCTACGCCTGCAACTTTCCCGCCGACGTGTACCGCGAGCAGGACATTCGCGCCACCACTGCCGCCGAGCTGCCCAGCGCCACGCTGCTGCACGCCTCGTTTCCATGCGTGGACACCTCGCTGGCCGGGTCGCGCCAGGGCTTCGCTGGCCAGCGCTCCGCGACATTCTGGGAGGTGGTGCGGCTGCTCGACGAGCTTGGCGCGCGCCGTCCGCCGCTGGTGCTGTTCGAGAACGTGGCGGGCTTTCTGACCTCGGGCCGTGGCGCTGACATTCGGCTGGCGCTGCAGGCGCTCAATGACCTGGGCTACGCCGTTGATCTGCTGCAGATCGACGCGGCTCACTTTGTGCCGCAGAGCCGCGTGCGCCTGTTTATTGTTGGCGCGCTGCTGCCGCAGGCGCAGGCTGCCGCCGAGCAGCAGGCCAACCTCGCCGCGCCGACCGCCGCCCGCCCGCTCAAGCTGCGCCAGTTTATCCAAGCGCACCCGTTCCGCTGGGCGATCACGCGCCTGCCGGAGCTGCCGCAGCGCCCGTGCGACCTCGCCGCCATCATCGACGCGTCCGCCGCGTGGTGGCCGCAGGAGCGCTCCAGCTACCTCTACAGCCAGACGCACCAGCACCACCGCCAGGTCATCGACCATCTCGTGCAGCAGCCGACGTGGAGCTACGCCAGCGCCTTTCGACGCATGCGCCAGCGCGACGGCCAGAAGCAGTCCACCGCCGAGCTGCGCTTCGATGGCATCGCAGGCTGCCTGCGCACCCCCAAGGGCGGCTCCGCCCGCCAGATCGTGGTGCGCATGGGCTACGGCCAGCTCGATGCTCGCCTGCTCACCCCGCGCGAGTGCGCCCGCCTGATGGGCGCGCCGGACTGGACGATCAGCCCCGAGATCTCGCTCAACGCCCACCTCTACGGCTTCGGCGACGCCGTGTGCGTCCCCGCCGTCGAGTGGCTCATCCAGCACGCCCTAGAGCCGCTGCTGGAGCGGGTTGAGCAGCAATATCCTCTATCTTTCTCAAGCCAGGAAATATCTATAGCTACATTCCAGAACAGCACATTGGCTGCTGCACAGAGTCTGGCTATGCAGCACTGACTCTAGCCCTGAATCACGCTTGGCGCAGCACAAACGCTGTTTTAATCAACTATGAGTATGAGCGACCCTATCGGCTAGGCTGCTGAATGTGTGTTTTGCCCCTATCAACCGCTGTGTGCTTGTGGCGTAGCCCTAGCAGCCTCCTCCCCGCACCTGCTGGCACGCTGCTATGGCGCAGCAGCCGATTTTCAATACAAACCTCTGCGGGCTGGTGTGTGATGGCCGCAGGGGCTTAATTGCGTGTGCCCGTGGGTGCGTAGGTGCGGACAATCCGCTAGATCCAGCATGAATTTAATTACAGGCGGCGATTGATAATTGCCGCTTGGCTTTGAAAAATCTGTGGCTAATCGCGGTATTTCTGCATAGGACATTCACATCCGCTGTGCTATGATGAATCCCTACCCGATCTACGACAAGGAGTCATCATGCCTGATCAACCTGGGCGGCGTTCGTCTGTCTCCCGTGTGCGCTGGCTGTCTGTTTTGACGCTGGTGCTGCTGCTGACGTGGACGGCGCTGCCGTCGGCGCAGGTGCTGGCGCGTGCGCCGCAGCCTGCCCACGCTGCCGCAGTGCAGGGCTGTAGCCCCTTTTATACCGTCACAACAGCGGCCGATAGCGGCACTGGCTCGCTGCGCGATGGCCTCATCGCTGTCTGCGATGATGGCATCATTAACTTCGCCGCCAGCTATACGATCTATCTTAGCGCGGAGCTGGCGGTGCAGGGGAAGCACCTCACCATCGACGGCACCGGCAACAGCGTGACGCTGAGCGGCGACACCAACAACGATGGCAGCAACAACGTGGGGCTGATCAGCATCGATTCCACCGCTGCGCTGACGATCACGCGCATGACCTTGCGCGACGGCTATCGCGTGAACCAGAGCGGCGGCATCATCAACAACGGCGCAGTGTCCGTGTTCGAGACGCTGTTTACCAACAATATTGTCGATAGCTCGGCCGCCGCGCTGTTTGGCAACACCGGCAGCACCACGCTGATCGAGCGCAGCGCGTTCATCTCCAACACCGCCGGCATCAACGGCGGCGCGATCTCGAACCGTGCGGCGATGACCATTCGCAACAGCACGTTCTACGATAACCACGCCCAGGGCGGCAGCGGCGGCGCAGTTTTTATGATCGGCGCGGCCACGCAGATCGAGCACTCGACCTTTATCAGCAACACGGCCACCAACACTGGCAACGCGATCTATGCCTTCTCTGGCAGTGCGCAGGTGCGCAACACGCTGATCGGGGACAATCCTGGCACGGCGGCCGCAGCCTGCGGCGGCAATGTCAGCACGCTGGCGACGCTGGTGTCCGACGGCTCGTGCAGCCCGGCGCTCACTGGCGATCCGGGCCTGCTGAGCCTGGGCATGTACGGCGGCGTAACGCCGGTTATCCCGCTGGCCCCAGGCAGCCAAGCCTTGAATGTTGGCGACCCAAGCTACTGTGCATCGACCGATCAGCGCGGCGTGGCGCGGCCGCAAAATGGGGATTGCGACCTTGGCGCGTTTGAGTCGAACGAGTACACCATCAATATCATCGGCGGCAATCAGCAGACAACCGCTGTCTCGACGCCGTTTGCTGCCCCGCTGCAGGTGGGCGTAGCCTACGACGGCCTGCCCGCCAGCGACGCCCAGCAGGGCCAGGTCATCACCATCACTGCGCCGCTGAGCGGCGCTAGCCTGGCGCAGCCAGTGATCACGGCCACGTTGGACAGCTCCAGCCAGGCCAGCGTGCCGCTCACAGCCAATGGCAGCGCTGGCAGCTACCCGGTGCAGGTGCAGATTGGCCGCGATAGCGCTACATTTATGCTGACCAACTGTGGCTATGACCTGGTGGTGACGAGCGCCAATGCGAGCGGCCCTGGCTCGCTGCGGGCGGCGCTGGCGGCGCTGTGCAGCCCTGGCCGCATCACCTTCGACGCCGACTACACGATCTACCTGAGCGACACGCTCACCATCAGCACCAACGTGACAATCGACGGTGAAGATCACGCGATTGCGATCAGCGGCGATACGCTGGGCGACGGCTCGCGGGATGTGCGCCCGTTTATGATTGCGCCAACCGGCGTCGTCACCATGACCAATCTGGCGGTGGTGGACGGCAGCGGCGGCAGCGGCGGCGGCATCCATAACGCGGGCGCGCTGCGCCTCGCCAATGTTACCATGCGCCATAACCAGGCCGTGCTAGGCGGGGCGATCACCTATGGCGGCGCGCTCTACAATGAGGGCGACCTGCAGGTGTTTACGAGCACGTTTATGCTCAATGAGGCCAATTCCGGCGGGGCGATCTTCAACGGCAACGGCGGCAGCATGCAGATGCGCGCCTCAAGCGTGGTGTCCAACACCGCCATGAGCGCTGGCGGGCTGCTCAACTCGTCGGCAGCGCCTTCAGCGGTGTTTAACTCGACCTTTGGCGGGAACACGGCGTACAGCAATGGCGGCGGCATTACGAACGTTGAGTCGGCGCTGACGTTGCTCCATGTCACCATCGCCAACAACACCGATGCGGAGCCTGAGATAGTGGCGAGCGGCGGTATCTACAACAGCTACAACGGGCAGCTGACCATGATCAACACCCTCATCGCCGCTAACACCAATGGCGACTGCTTCAACGATGACATAATCACTGTCGGCAGCAGCTACTTCACGAGCGATGGCTCGTGTAGCGCGCCCTACTCCGGCGCTGCGGCGCTGACCGCGCTGGGCACCTACGGCGGGCCGACGCTGGTGTACGGCCTGGCCTTCGACAGCCAGGCGCTGGGCCTCGGCGCTGTGCCTGGCTTCTGTCTGCCCACCGATCAGCGCGGCTTGGCCCGGCCAAGCAATACCTGCGACTTGGGGGCGTTCGAGTCGCACGGCTACGGCGTCCAGGTGCTCAGCGGCGATCACCAGGCCACGGCGATCAGCAGCGACTTTGCCGCGCCAGCGGTGGTGGCGCTCACGCCCAACAACGCCAATGATCCCGCTGTGGGCCTCGATGCCATCCCGATTTCCTTCAGCAGCCCCGCCGCGTCCGCTGGGCTTAGCCCGGCCGTCTTTACCGCCACCACCGACCTGACCGGGCGCGTGACGCAGACGCTGACGGCGAATGCGACGCCTGGCAGCTATACGGTCGCTCTCGCGGCCGCCGGCGCTGATACCTCAGCCGCGCTCAGCCTGGAGAATCTGCCGACCTACACGCTGACGGTAGCGCTGGCAGGCAATGGCAGCGGCGCTGTCACGAGCACACCTGCTGGCATCGACTGCGGCAGCACGTGCAGCGCGGACTTTGTGGCGAGCACGGTGGTGACGCTGACGGCGGTAGCCGAGGTCGGCTCGCTCTTCACAGGCTGGAGCGGGGCGTGCACAGGCACCAGCGCCTGTGTGATCACGCTCGATCAGGCCACCAGCGTGACGGCGACATTTACGCTGGAGCAGTACACGCTCGCCGTGACGACCGCTGGCTCTGGCGCAGGCACGGTCACCAGCAGCCCAGCCGGGATCGACTGCGGCAGCATGTGCAGCGCCGACTTCACCTACGGCACGGTGATCACACTGACAGCCGTGGCCGAGGTCGGCTCGCTCTTCAGCGGCTGGAGCGGCGCGTGCTCCGGCACGGGCGCATGCGTGGTGACGCTGGAGCAGGCCGAAGCTGTGACGGCGACGTTTACACTGACGCAGCACACGCTGACGGTGACGACGGACGGCACCGGCGCAGGCACGGTCACGAGCGCGCCCGCCGGTATCGACTGCGGCAGCATGTGCAGCGCGCTGTTCGACTACGGCACGGTGATCACGCTGACGGCGACGCCGGACACAGGCTCTATCTTCAGCGGCTGGAGCGGCGCGTGCTCTGGCACTGGCGCGTGCGTGGTGCCGCTGGAGCAGGCGGCCAGCGTGACGGCGACGTTTACGCTGACGCAGCACACGCTGACGGTGACGACGGACGGCACCGGCGCAGGCATAGTCACGAGCGCACCCGCCGGGATCGACTGCGGCAGCACGTGCAGCGCGCTGTTCGACTACGGCACGGTGATCACGCTGACGGCGACGCCGGACACTGGCTCGCTCTTCAGCGGCTGGAGCGGCGCGTGCTCTGGCACGGGCGCATGCGTGGTGACGCTGGAGCAGGCCACCAGCGTGACGGCCACATTTGCCGTGCAAGGCTACACGTTGTACCTGCCCTACATCGCTCGCCCGTAGGCGGATCACTTGGAGCGCGTGCGGCCAAGGCATAGATCATCAGCTCTGCGCCTTGGCCGCGCTCCTACACTGGCGCGGCGCTCCGCAGCAGGTGGCGTAGTTTGCGCCCCGCTGCCACGGTCAGCAGGTCGGCTGCGCCATGCCACGGTCATGGCTCCGCGCTCTGCACGCCATGGTCGTGCGCCGCCCCGGCGCGGCTGCCATGGTCAGCCGCGCTAGCACCACACACCAGAGTCCTTGCTGCCTCCCTTGCACCCACAGCCGCGCAGCAATTTTGGCTCTTGTCGGGCGCGCCAAGCTGGTGCATGATGAGTGCGGCCCCTGCACGGGGCTTTCTGTGATGCTGTTTTGGACAAGGAGCTACGCTATGATGCGGTACACTCTGCTGGGCAGCAGCGGGCTGCGCGTCTCGGAGCTGGCGCTGGGCACGATGACGTTTGGCACCGACTGGGGCTGGGGCGCGGACAAGGACACCAGCCGCGCGATCTTTGACGCCTTCGTCGCGGCCGGCGGCAACTTCATCGACACCGCCTGCAACTACACCAACGGCACCAGCGAGCGCTTCGTCGGCGAGTTTATCGCCAGCGCCCGCGATCAGTTCGTCGTCGCCACCAAGTACACCCTGCGCCAGATGGCCGGCAACCAGCACGATGTCAACAACGGCGGCAACAGCCGCAAAAACATGGTCCGCACCGTCGAGAGCAGCCTGCGCCGCCTCAACACCGACTACATCGACATCCTCTATCTGCACGCCTGGGACTTCACCACGCCCGTCGAGGAGGTGCTGCGCGCCATGGACGACCTCGTGCGCGCCGGCAAGGTGCTCTACGTGGGCCTCTCGGACACACCGGCCTGGGTGATCGCCTACGCCGTGGCCGTGGCCGAGCGCTACGGCTGGGTCCGGCCTGTCGTCACCCAGCTGCCCTACAACCTGGCCAGCCGCGACCCAGAGCGCGAGCTGCTGCCGATGGCGCGCAGCCTCAACATCGCCGTCACCGCCTGGGGCCTGCTCGGCGGCGGCGTGCTGACCGGCAAGTACAACGATGACTCCGACCAGCCCAAGCGCTACAACGAGGCGTCCGAGCGCCAGAAGAATATTGCGGCGGAGCTGCGCTCGATCGCCGATGAGCTCGGCCGCTCGCCGGCGCAGGTGGCCGTGCGCTGGGTGCGCCAGCAGTCCGGCGTGATTCCGATTGTGGGGGCGCGCACGCAGGCGCAGGTGCTCGATAACCTGGGCGTGCTCGACTTCACGCTCGATGACGCGCAGCTGGCGCGCCTGGGCAGCATCAGCGAGTTCACGCCCGGCTTTCCGCTGAGCTTCTTGACCAGCGAGAACGTGCGCAATCTCGTGTTTGGCGACAGCTACGACCGCCTCGACAATCGGCGCAGCGTGATCTAGCACCAACCAGATTTTTACACATCGGCAGTGATCGTTCGGTACACGCCAGCGGCGGCGAGCTTTGCTACGCTACGGGGAGCCTGTTTTTGCAACGATTTGGAGCTGTCTATGCCGCTTTTGCAGCGCATCGTGCGCTCGCCTGTCGCCCTGATTGGTCTGCTTGTGCTGGTGCTTGGCTGTCTGCCGCTGGCGCTGTACATTGTCTTTGGCCCGCCCGACGGCAACCCGATTGGCCTGGGTCTGCTGGCGTTTGTGTCCATGCTGCTCGGTATAGTGCTGATCGGCGTGGGCACGCTGCCGTCGCGCCGCCGGCCCTAGCGCTGCGCAGTGCGCGCCGCCCCGTTGTGCGCAGCAGCGTGGTTGATATTCTTTGAGCGCGGCCCAACCAGATTTTTACACATCGGCATTGATCGTTCGGTACACGCCAGCGGCGGCGGGCCGTGCTACGCTGGGAGCAGTCCGTTGTTCTACGCACTGGAGGCCCCTATGTCGCTGCTTTCCTTCTTCTTGCGCTCACGGCTGCTGCTGATCGGCCTGGGCCTGCTGGCGCTCGCCTGGCTGCCGATTGAGCTGTACATCATCTTTGGCCCGGCCGACGGCAACCCGGTTGGCCTGGGCCTGCTGGCCTGGTGCGCCACGCCGTTCTGCTTCGCCATGATCGGCGGCGGCATCGTCGAGAGTCTGTACAGAATGCGCGGCTCGCGCTAGTCGCTTGGCGCCTGGGGCCACGTCGTATGGCGCGACGTGGCCTTGTTATGTTTTAGACGCCTGCGCCTGCGGCCGCTAGCTCACTGCTCTGGCAGTCGCACGCTGGCGCTAGGCGCGGCCTGCCGACCGTGGGGGAAAAGAGCGGGGGAGCTAGCACCAGCGCAGGCGGTTGCGCGCCGACCTCCGGCCAAGCACGACGCTTTTTGATCAACAGAAGCACTGGCCTGACGACCACACGCCAGTGGCGTAGCGTTTCTTTGTGTGTGTGGCTCGCGCACTGCTCTGGCAGTCGCACGCTGGCGCTCGGCGCGGCCACCCAGCCCTGCGCAAATGAGCGCCGCGCCGAGCACCAGCGCAGGCGGGCGCGCGCCGACCTCCGGCCGAGCACGGCGCTTTTTGATCAACAGAAGCACTGGCCTGACGACCACACGCCAGCGGCGGGGCGTTGCTTTGTGTGTGTGGCTCGCGCACTGCTCTGGCAGTCGCACGCTGGCGCTAGGCGCGGCCACCCAGCCCTGCGCAAATGAGCGCCACGCCGAGCACCAGCGCAGGCGGTTGCGCGCCGACCTCCGGCCGAGCACGGCGCTTTTTGATCAACAGAAGCACTGGCCTGACGACCACACGCCAGTGGCGTAGCGTTGCTTTGTGTGTGTGGCTCGCGCACTGCTCTGGCAGTCGCACGCTGGCGCTAGGCGCGGCCTGCTGGCCGTGGGGGAAAAGAGCGGGGAGCTGGCAGCAGCGCAGGCGGTTGCGCGCCGACCTCCGGCCGAGCACGGCGCTTTTTGATCAACACAATCATTGGCCTGACGATCACACGCATGTGGCCGTAGGCGCTATTGTTTAAAGACTCGTTCGTGGTTGGTGCAGGCGGCTCAGACGGCAGGGCCAGGCCGTGCACGGGCGCAGGCGGGCGGCGATGGCCCAGGGCTGCGGGTGCGTGGCCGCTTGGCCGCGTGGGGGCCACACGTACAGCCACCAACTCGCGCGCGGCGCGGCCGAGCTATGGCTGGCGGGCCGAGCTATGGTAGACTCAAGCAACTACAGTTGAGGATGAACTATGCGTCATTTTTTGCTTTTGTTGGTGCTCGCGCTCGCGCTGGCGGGCTGCGGCGCGGCGGCATCAACGCCCACGCCAGCGCTGCCCGAGCCAAGCGGGGCCGTGCGCCTGATGGCCTTTGGCGATCCGCAGGAGCAGCAGGCCTACACCGATCTGCTGACCGCCTTTATGGCCAAGTACCCGCAGGTGCAGGCCACGCTGGAGTTTGTGCCCTACCCCAACCAGTATCGAGCGCAGATGGATCAAAACTTTGGCGCAGGCACGCCCGCCGATGTGCTGATCATCAACTATCGCCGCTCCATCGACTTTGCCGCGCAGGGGCTGCTTGCGCCGCTGACCAGCTACATCGCGCAGACGCCGAGCCTCGACACGGCGGCGTTTTTCCCGCAGGCGCTGGCGGCGTTTCAGTACGGCGAGCAGTACTGCCTGCCGCAGTCGATCTCGCCGCTGCTGATCTACTACAACAAGGCGCTGTTTGCGGCGGCGGGCCTGCCGGAGCCGACGGCGGGCTGGCGCTGGGACGACTTCCTGCAGGCCGCACGCACGCTGACCAGCGACTCAGATGACGACGGCATCATCGACCAGTACGGGCTAGGCACCGAGGCCGCGCTGTACCGCGTGCTGCCGTTTATCTGGTCCAGCGGCGGCGAGATCGTCGATGCGCCGACCAAGCCCACGCGCCTGACGTTCGACAATCCGCAGACCCGCGCCGCGCTGGAGTGGTTTATCGCGCTACAGCAGACCTGGCACGTCACGCCGAATCCCGTGCAGGAGCAGCTGGAGCCGCACGAGAGCCGTTTTGTGCACGGCAGGCTGGGCATGTTTATGAACAGCTACCGTGGCGTGGCCAGCTACCGCCAGATCGCCGACCTGGACTGGGATGTTGTGCCGCTGCCAGTGAGCCAGCGCGCGGCGTCGATTTTACATAGCGAGGGCTACTGCATGGCGCAGGCGAGCAGCAACAAGCTCGCCGCCTGGGCGCTGATCGCCTTCGCCAGCAGCCCCGCAGGCCAGCGCATTGTGGCCGAGGGCGGCCGCACAATTCCAGCGCTGCGCGCCGAGGCCGAGCGCCTGCTGAGCGCGCCGACGACCGAGCCGCCGCAGCACCTGCGCGCCTTCCTCGACAGCATCGCCGACACGCGCCCAATGCCGACCATGCCACGCTGGCTGGAGGTGGAGCAGAACACCGACCTGCTGCTGGAGTACGCCTTCCACGGCGACATGACCCTCGACCAAGCGATCACGCAGATCATCACGCTGACCCAGCCAGCCTTTGACGCGCAAGGAGCCGGTAAATGAAGCAACGTGTGTTTCGCGCTGCTGCTGAGCGTGCTCGCGGCGGCCTAGTCTGGCTGCTCGTCGTGCTGCTGCTGGTTGCCTGCGCCGACCCAATGCAGGCCCAGCTGCCGCCGCCAAACGATCTGCCGACGCCGATTGGCAAGCTGCCGAGCCTGGGCGGCCCGGCGCTGTCGGCGTGCCAGCTTGTCACCGACGGCGAGATAGCCGCGATTATTGGTCGGCCAGTGCGTCAGACCTTCACCGAGGATGAGCTGTGGGACAGCGAGTGCACCTACACCACCACGTCCGGCGCGCCGGAGCTACAGGTGGTGGTGGCGATCACGATCGCGCAGGAGGACGGCATGGCCCTGTACGAGCGGCGGCGTGAGTACTTCGCAGGCGCGACGCCACTGGCTGGGGTTGGCGATGCAGCCAGCGAGCGCGAGAGCGCGATCTTGTTCTTGACCGGCGACATCTTGGCGCTGGTGAACATCTCGGATCGCGGGCGGCTGGACAGCGTGTGGCGCGACTGGAACCAGGCCATCGTCGCCATCGTGGTTGAGCGGCTGCGCGCGGTTGCGGCACCGTCAGGGCCGTGAACTGTAAAGAGTTTTAGCCATACGAAGCGGCCTGTCACGTGAAACAGGCATAGCGTGAGCAGGTTGAAATTTTAGCGAAATCGGCTACACTAGTAGACGTAACGCCGTGTTTTATCCCAATTCCTTACCCCCACAGGAGGCCAAGTATGTACGAAGCACTACCACTGTTGGCTGGCGCGCTGATCGGCTTTGTGGCCATGCAGCTCAAGCCACGTATGCGCATACCCTTTACAGTTATTCTAGCCATCTTGGCTGGTGTGAGCGCGACCATGCTCAGCGGCGAGGCGGCCGAGAGCTGGCTCTTCGTGATCTGGGACACGTTTCTGGTGCTCGCGGCCGCTGGCGGCATGAGTGCGCTGCTGATCTGGCTCGAGCGGCGCTCGAACCGTCTCGTCTAGCTCCGCAGATGGAGCGCCTCGGGCTTGGCCAGCCAGCGCGCGCTCAGCAGCAGCAGCAGCGCCGCCGCAAACGCCATCGCCGCGCCGTAGTAAAACGGTGCGGCGATGCTTTGGTTCTGCCACAGATAGGCCGCGATCAGATTGGCTGGCAGCGCGGCCAGCCCGGTCAGCGCATCGAACCAGCCCATCACCGTCCCGCGCCGCGAGCGCGGCGCAAGATCGGCCACAAACGCCCGCGCAACCCCGTGTGTGGCGGCATAGTACACCCCGTAGCCTAAGAAGAGCAGCGCTAGCTGCCACCAATGATTGGCGCTGGCCAGCGACCAGCCAACATAGATCCCCGCAAACACCAGCAGCCCGGCGATGAGCAGCGGCAGCCGCCCAAGGCGATCGGACAGCGCGCCGAGCGGCGTAGCCAGCAGCGCAAACGACACATTCATCGCCGCATAGTAGACCGGCAGGCGCGCCAGCTGGCTGTCGAGATCCATCGAGCGCAGGAACACAAACGAGTCCGACGAGTTGCCCAACGAGAACAGGAACCAGATGCCCGTAAAGGCCCAGAACTGCCAGCCGATGCGCGCCTGGCTGCTGGCCGGGGCGGCTGCGCTCGGCGCTGGCGGCGCAGGTGGGGCCGCTGGCGCAGCGGGGTGCTCGCGCAGAAACAGCACCAGTACGAGGATTGAGAGCAGGCCGGGCAGCAGCGCCCAGCGGAACACCTGCGGGACATCGTTGTTGGTCAGGCTGAGGATGATCGCGGCGCTGAGCGGGCCGAGGCCAGCGCCGAGCGTGTCGAAGCTACGATAGAAGCCGAACGCCTTGCCGCGAAAGGCTGGCGGCGTGCTATCGGCGATGAGCTTGTCGCGCGGTGCGCCGCGAATCGCCTTGCCAAAGCGATCCAGCACCACAAAGCTCAGGGCGGGCAGAGCCGAGTGCACAAAGCCGATCAGCGGCTTGGCCAGGTTGCTGATCGTGTAGCCAGCCACAATCAGCGGCTTGCGGCGCGGCACACGGTCGGCGCGCTTGCCGACCAGAACCTTGAGCACGCTGGAGAGCGCCTCAGCGCAGCCCTCGATCCAGGCAGCGACATACAAATCCAAAAACAGCCAGCGCACCAAAAAGATAAAGCGCACCGGCAGGATCATCTCGCTGCTCATGTCGGTGAACAGACCGGTGAGGCCGAGCACAACCACATTGCGGCTGATGCCCTGCTTCCAGCGCTGCCAGCGGGTGCGCGCTGGCTGATCGGAGCGAAGATCAGAGGTGGACATGGAATTCCTCAATGGCTAGGGCGATGGTCGCACGCGCCGGAGTGTTGCTGCTCCGGCGCGTGCGGGCTATTTTAGCGCTTGATCGTTGGCGTCGGCGCTAGCGTGTATGTGGCCGTCGCTGTCGGCGTGGCGCGCACAGGGCCGGCTGTGGGCGTCGCCAGTGGCTGTGCGCGCAGCAGCGGGCCAAACTCGCTGGCACTGTAGCTCTGTGGGTCTGTGCGCACCTCGACATCGACCATCTGCGCCGCGATGAACGGCAGCGGCTCGGCCCAGAGCACCACGTCGTCGAGCGTGTAGGGGCCGTCGATACCGGCCGCGCGGATGGCGCTGCCGTTGACCACGAATGTCACCGTGTTGGTGCCCTGCTCCAGCGCCTGGAAGTCCATACGCGCCGTGGCGATAACCTGACCAGCAGGGCCATAGAGGTTGGCGCTGCCATTGTAGAACTGCGCGGTCGCGACATCGACCGGCAGGCTGAGGCGCAGCGCGGTGTAGAGGCCGCCGGTCGTGGTGCTGACGCCAGTGCTGGTGAGCGCGCCAGTCTGGAGGATGCCAGGTCGGTACCAGCCGTAGCGGTCGTAGTCGGCGGTGGTCAGCGCCAGCTCCTGCTGGTCGGCAAGGCTAGCGCGGCCGCTGGCGTCGATATGATAGAGCCGCAGCGTGCGCACCTGGTACGGTCCATCGAGCAGCGTGCGCCCGATGCTCTCGCCGTCGAATGCCAGCGTGATGCTCTGCGTGCCAGCGGCGAGCGTGGCCTCCTGCGACGCGCCGGTGATCAAGCGGCCGCTGGCGCTGGTGAGCTGGGCATCAAGCCGATACTGGCCCGGTGCGCTGATCTGCACTGGCACCGCGACATCCAGGCGCAGATTTTGATTGCTGGAGCCAAAGGGCTGCGCTGTCGCTGGCGCGCTAATGCGTGCAGCATCTGAGACGGACAGCTGCGCCAGGTCCTGGCGGGCGAATGGCCGACCAGCGGCGGAGGAGCCGCTGGCAGTGAGCGAGATGATGTAGTCGCCGCTTTGCGTCGGTGTGTAGACGAGCTGATAGCGGCCATTGCCCAGATTGCTGAGCGCGAGCGTGCTGATGGCAGCGCTGTCGAGCGTGCTGATCGTGGCGCTCACGCTGGCTGTTGGCGTGCCGCGGTCGCTGAGCGTGGCGGTGATGGTGACCGGCTGATTGGGGGCCACGACAGCGCGGCTGGTCTGCACATCAAGCGCCACACCGCCGAACACCTCGCCGGAGACGATGAAGGGCACCGCCGCCGTGTTGCTGGCTGGCGCATCGACGTGCACAGTCCACCAGCCTGCCGCTGGCGCGCTGAGATGGTAGCTCGTGCCAAACTCAATCGGCGCAAAGGTCACATTGCTCGGCAGGGTCGCCGGTGTGATTGTGGTGCCGTTGGGCGCGACCAATGTGAGCGAGAGCGCCAGCGTGGGCGAGAACCATGTCAAGAAGAAGTCAGCGGACTGGAGCTGGTCGAGCGGCAGCTGGAAGGAGCGGCGCTGGCCGGGCTGGATGAGATCGGCCGTCGTGGGCAGCTGGCCAGTCTGCGGGCCAGCGGGCTGGGCCACATACGGCAGATAGAGGCTGTAGGCTAGCTCGGGCCGTGCTGGGCGCGGGATGACTGGCGGCGCGGTCACCTGGCAGGGCTGCTGCGTGTAGGTGTAGTAGTGGCCGCCGAGATACTGATAGATGCCGCGCAGCGGGTCGATGAAGTCATCGTCGGTGACCATCTGGCCGTGGACGCTGCCGTTTTGGATCGACTTGTTGACGGTGGGCCAGTGGTAGCTGTACGGCAGCGCCCGCACGCTACCGACGCCGACCGCGCCATCGTGCGGCGCGCCGTTGGTGGTGCCCGCCTCGTCGGCGTAGCACACGCCGTCCACGGCCGGATGACTGGCGTTGTACTGGCGCATGGAGCTGGTGGTCAGGTCGAGCACGGCTGGGCTAAGGTCTTGCACCCATGGCCGCCAGATCGGGCAGCTAATCGGGGTGCAGTGGTTGGCGGAGTAGACCAGCGTGTTGGCCAGGATGCTGCCGTCGTTGGGCGTGCCGACCATGAGCAGATTGTCGATGCGTGTGCGTGCGGCGGAGCGGCTGCGCTCGAGCCAGGCGTACTCGCGTGACCACAGGCCGCCCATGGAGTGGCCGATCAGGTTGATGCGCTGCACGCCATACTCGACCATCTTCTGCTCCAGCTCATCGCGCAGCAGCGCCCCGCCCTGGACGATTGAGGCGTGGCCGTAGCGCAGCGGGCGCTCGATCAGCGCCTCCTCGGCCGGGTTGAATGTCCACTGGAAGTAGGTGGCGCTTGACTCCGGCGAGGTGATTTGGCGATTGGAGTTGAAGCCAGCGACGAGCGCAGTCGGGCGCATGCCCGGCACATCGAGCTGAATCCAGTCGATCTCGGCGTTGCCAGCGAGGGGAATATTGATGATATTGCTGGCTGGCGCTGGCGGCTGGCCGTTGGTGCCTGGCGCTTGCGGCAGAATTAAGTCATCGTACTGAATCGAAATGATCCGCGTTTCCCAATAGTTGACATACTGCGAGGCGTTCAGCGTGTAGTTTGAGCCGTTGAAGGTGAAGTTGATATTGCCGGGCACATTGCGGATGCGCATCTTCAGCTTCATATCGAGGTCAATCGTGCGGCCGAGCATATCGGGGCTAGGGCGGCCGGTGGCATCGACCGGGCCATAGTAGCGCGCGATCTGCAGATCGGCGTTGATGTTGCCCTGGCAGCCCTGCGGGAAATCAAGGCGGTAGCGGTCATCGGCCACCACGGTGCTGCTGGCGTTGCAGGCGGCTGGCGGCGGCGCGACCGGCGGCTGCGGCGTGGCCGTGGGCTGAATAGTTGCCGTTGGCGTGATCGTCGGCGTTGGATCAGGGCAGTCAGGATCGTTGCTGGCGGTCCAGCCGCTCAGCTGGCCGAAGCCGCTGCTGATGCCGTGGATGATCAGCGGACGATTATCGCACACATTGTGCCCAACGCTCCATAGGTCGCCGCTACCGGCGACAGCGTTGAGATAGCTGGCCCCAGCAAAGGGCGGGCTGATCACCTGCCAGCCGGGGTTGGCCTGGGTATCGCGCCAGCGCATGAGCAGCGAGCGATAGGGCTTGGCGAGCGATCCATCGTAGGTATTGCCCACGGCCCATGCCTCTGATGGTGAGAGCGTCTTGATATCGAGGAGCGTGCTGTGCTGGCCGCCAGTCGCCGGCGCAGCCACGGCGCTCCACTGCGGGACTGCGCCAGGCTGCGTTGGCTCCATGCGCACTAGCAGCGGGCGGCGGGCATTGGGATTAGAGATATCGGTGCCGACGGCCCAGCCGCTGACTTTGCCGCCTTCAACCGAGACGCCGCTGAGATAGCCGCAGGTGTTGAGGTCGGACCACTCTTCGACCCAGGCCTTTTGCTGCACATCCAGGCTGAGGATGAGCGGATGCGGACAGAGCGGATTATCGGTGATGTAGCCGACGCCCCAGACGTTGGTGCGATCCATCGCCGTGATGCCGCTGAAGGCGGCGTTGTTGCCGTTGAGCAGGAACACAGGCACGTTTGTCCAGTTGCCCGCCTCGTAGACCCACGAGGTTGGTCGCTCAGGCGTTCCGGCGCGGCCAACCACCCAGATTTGATCATCGGCTATCGGCGGATTGAGCGTAAAGTCCGCTGGTTGCGCGAGCACACCGGTGAGATAGTTGATCTCTTTATCGCCATTGCCCTGCGAGTCGTCGTTGGGGATGTTCGGGGCCACCTGCCACTGCTGGCCGTTCCAGCGCGCGACAAAGTTGCGCAGCACCTCGTCGTTATTGTTGTTGACATCCTTGAAGGAGCCGACGGCCCAGACCTGATCGTGGTGCAGAATGGACACATCGGCGAACGCCTGCCAGTCGTAGGGATTAATGCTTTGGCCCTCGGTCCAGCTGCTGCCGTCCCACTGCATCACCAGCGACTCGGTCTGCGTCGTCGAGAGCGTGCGCGAGCCGACGATCCAGCCATCGCGGCTGGTGCGCATATCGATGCTGGCGAGGCTATCCTTGGTGCCGCCGGCGATGGGGCAGCTCGGCGTGCTGCTGCACACCTCGCTCCACTTCAGCTCGGGCAGGCGGATCGCGTACATGCCGCGCCCATGCGTCCAGGCGGCGAGGGTGGTGTCGCCGACGTCAGTGCTGAGGTTGTAGATCGGCACCGAGGGCATGCCGGTCTGGAAGCGCGCCCAGTGCACATCGGCGGCGGTGGCGTCCTCGGTGAAGTAGAAGCCGATCTCGTTGCCGACGAAGACCTGCTTGGGATTGCGCGGGTTGACGGCCACGGCGTAGTGCGGCACGTTGGGCAAAATGCCCGTGATATCGGTCCAGGTGTAGGTGGCGCACGCAGCCGTATTCGGGGCGGGGGCCGGGCAGTCGAGGCGGTAGATATGGCCGGTCGTGTTGTTGACCGGCGGTGAGAAGCCATCGAAGGCGGCGTAGGCCGTGATCGGGCCATCCTCGGCGCTGTCGGGGGTGAAGGCGAGCGCAGCAACCGAGCGGCTGGGCGGCGCGACGCCGTTGGTGCCAGCGGCCATGATCTGCCGCCATGTCCAGTTGAAGTTGATCTCGGTGCCGAGGGCGATCGCGCCATTGTCGGCCCCGGCCAGAATGAGCTTTTCGGTGGCGCGGGCGAGCGCAATCGAGCGAATCGGTGCCGACTGGCCGTTGTTGCTGGTGATATTCGGGCTGATGCGCTGCCATGTGGCGGCGCTATCGAGCGACTGCCAGATCGTGTTGCCGCCAGTGACCAGCCGCTCGCAGATATCACCGCAGTGGTAGTGATCAAGCACGAACGGGGCGATAAAGGCGCGCTGCTCGTTGTTGGTCCAGGGCGGCGCACAGTTGACGAAGGTCGTGATGTTGCCCTGCTGAGTGGAGCATTTGATCGCCGCGTAGACATACTCGGCGTACCAGTTGTTGCCCTGTTTTGGCTCGATGGCCGCATAGCCGCCGTCGCCGCCATAGGTCATCTGCCAGACCTGCGGTGTGTTGCTGGTGAGATCGTACTTGACCGTGCCGTTGTCTTGGAGGCCGCCAAACGCCTTGGCCTCGGGGTCATAGGCGAAGTTGGGCGAGAGGTCGCCGGCGTAGAACTGGAGCGTTGAAAGACCATCGTTGACCTGATCGAAGCGTGCCGCGTTGTTGGTGCTGACATACAGGCCGCCGTCGTTGGCGGCGAGGATGGTGCCGTTCGACAGAATCTCCATATCGTGCTGATCAGGGTGCACCTCGCCGTAGCGCGGGCACGGATTGGCCCCATTGTAGTGCTCGTACACGCCGGTCAGATTATCGATGGTTTGGCCGCCGTCGGTGGACTTAAAGATATCGACGAGGCCGATGTAGATCGTGTTGGTGACGGTGGGACTAACCGCCACATACATATTGTAGAAAACTTGCGAGGCTGTTTGGGCCGGTGTGTTGCTGGCACAGTTAAGGAAGGCGCTGGCATCGGCCTGCAATGTCCATGTTGCACCACGATCTACGGAGCGCACAACGCCGAGCACAGCATCATTCTCGCCGCCCATCACCGCATAGATGACATTGGGATCGGATGGTGATTGGGCGATCTGAATACGATGGATGATGCCAAGCTCATAGGGATCGGTCGCACCAGGCGGGATATAGCTATCCAGCGGTGGCATGTAGGCGTCGAGCACTGTCTGCCAGCTGGCGGGGCAGCCTGCCTGCGGGATGCTCGCCTTATAGATGCCGTTGGCGCTGCTGCCTTCCTCGTAGCCCAGCGCTACGAACACCTCGTGCGGTGTGACGCTGGTGTCGATGAACATATCCGTCACCATCTGGCGGCGATTGGCCGCTGGCGGTGCGTCGATGGGGCAGGGGTACCAGGTTCCGCCGCTATTGTGGCTGAAGTAGACGCCCGACCATGCGCTGCCGCCGAGATAGTTGAGTTCATTGGTATTTGTGCCAACGATCAGCGTGCTGGTGTTGCCTGGATCGATGCGGATGGCCGAGATTTTTTGGCCGTAGGGCTTGTCTTCGCTCACGCCGACAAAGCCAGGAAATCCGGTGCCTGGGTCTGGGTCTGCGCCGATGATCGACCATGTCTGGCCATTGTCGGTGCTCTTATACATGCCGCGGCTCGTCATGGCGGTGTAGGGTGTGCGCGGATCGCCGGTGCCCACATAGATGGTGCTGGTGTTCGATGGGTCGATTGCGACCGCGCCAATCACCGATGAGGAGATTACTGGATCGTTGTCACCAAGCGGCGTCCAGCTTGGATTGTTTGGTAGGCCGCTGACGCGCCAGACGCCGCCGCCAGCGGTGCCGATGAGCACGGTTGAGGTGCTGCCTGGCACGGGGGAGATCATATTAATGCGCCCGCTGCTGCGCCCATACTGGAAGTCAGATGGCGAGGAGTTATTGCCTGCATCGGTTGGCTGTGGCCCAAGCGCGGTCCAGCGATCATACTGTAGCCCAGCGGGGCTGCCGCGCTGTCCCGGCCGACTCTCACTGCCGCTGGGCAGCGCATCGGGGATGTTGGCCTTGCTCCAGGCGGCGGCACGCTCGATGGCGCGCGGCGGGATGTAGCCATTGGGATACGTGAGCCGATCGTAGCGCTCTTTGTAGCGCCGCATGATATCCTCGCTGGTCTCTGGCTGGAGCGGCAGCTCTAGCTCTGGCCCGCTGCCCTGGAAGTGCTCCTGGGTGTTGCTCCAGGGGTCCAGCGTCGGCGTGGGCTGCGCCCCGGTCCGCACAGCAGTGCCCGTCGGGCTGACTTGGAGGTTGGCTGAGCTAGGCGGGCTGCTCGTAGGCTGCTGGGCGGCCGTGGGCACGAGCACCAAGGCCGAGCTGATGAGCATGATCACAATCACGACCACTGACGTCCACTGGTGAATTTTTGACATACCAACCTCCGACGTTGACTAGAGAGCTGTATCACTATGTGCTCTGTGGCACGGCGACGATGTGCGTGTGGCCTGCTTCCAATCCATAGCGCTTGGCGGCAGGTATGCGCGCCTAGCGCAGCAGCAAGCTGCATGTGACTCAAGCGCTCTGCGCCACGACAGTGCCGCATTGACCAACCTCTAATCGTGCGCTGCTGCGTGTGATTAAAGGTCATTAAGAATCTATAAAGAGCGATCACATATGCTGTGTTGTACCGCTCCCATATCGGTTATTGAATTAAACACACGGCGTTGGTCTTTGGCATTCTTGGCTGCTGCAACTCGGTATCCTTGGCGACTTCGGAGGTGAGCTTTTCGGCCTTGTCCGCTGCACATCCACAGAGGCAGTGTGGAGTTGTTGTAGACGGTGTGGCTTTACAATATTTTTGTAAATGTAGCTTGATTATAAATAGGATTTACGCGCATGTCAAGCACATTTAAGCCAATAGAAAGGCGTAGAATAACTATACAATCAGCACCTATGCTGGTCGTATGGTTTTCTGTGCTTGTAAAAATGTAAAGTGTTTATCTGGTCTGCTTTTGAGCCGTCGGCGGCACAGCACGCTGGCTGGCGCTCTCGCAGTTCTCGGTCAATTCCACCCGCCACCTCGGCTGGGGGGATGCAGGCTAAAACGGTAGAAGGCTCATGTTGAATGTGGAACGCGGTAGCAATCCGGTGGGAGGCGCACTATGAATTCGTTGCAGGTTTCGACACGCCGTCGCAATAGGTATCTTCGCTTGCTCCATGGCATCCTGCTGCTCTTTTTGCTCGGCCAGCTGGTGATTCCCGTCAACGAGCTGACGGCCGCCAGCGCTGCCGCCGCGCCTGCTGCGCCAGCACCTGCCGCCAGTCCTGCCGCGCTGCTCAGCGCCAACAACGACAGTATTCCAGCTACGCCGCAGGAGACCTGGGGCGCTGCGCCAGCTGCGCCTGCTGTGACCACGCCGCGCAGCGCCAGCACCGCCCCCGCCGCTCCCGCTGCACCTGCATTCGCCCCCGATCCGGTGGTCACGCAGGTGCAGTGCGCGCCAGTGGACACCACCACCGGCTATGCGGTGTACCTGCCGCTGACGCTGAAAGGTGGCGGCGCGCGCCCGGCACCGCGCTCGCGCCCGGCTGTCGGCGCGGTCGATCTGCCGACCTGCCGTCTCACCGCTCCCGAGGATACGGTGATCGCCGCCGACCTCGCGGCGTTTGTATTTGAGACTAGCGCAATCTCGCCGACCAGCGACGCCTTCGCCCTGGCGGTTGCTCCCACCTACGCCACGGCGACGTTTGTCACCTCCAGCCTGGTGATCACGCCAAGCGCCAACTTCAACGGCAGCGATGAGCTCTTCTATACGCTCAGCGATCAGGGCCAGCTGCTGACCGGCACCGTCGATCTTACGATTACGCCAGTCAATGACACGCCGGTGATCACGTTGACCGCTGCGCCGATCTCGGGCACCCTGCCGCTCACCGTCAGCTTCGCACCAACCATCAGCGATGTCGATGGCGATGTGCTCAGCGCGACCTTGGACTTCGGCGATGGCACGTTTGTGACCAACCCCACCAGCACTACGCATATCTATGCCCATCCTGGCGACTATACCGCGCGCCTGAGCGTCGCCGATGGCCCCGGCCTGCCGATCAGCGTGGCGACGACGATCAGCGTGCTGCCGCCGCCGAACAGCGCGCCGGTTGCTGTCGATGGTCTGCTGATCGTCGAGCGCAACAGCTCAGCCAGCATCGACCTGGCGCGCCTGGCCCACGACGCCGACAGCGATCCGCTGACCTACACATTGACCATCGCGCCTGCGCACGGCCAAGCTGCCTTCGATGGCACCCAGCTGACCTACACACCGGCGCAGGGCTATCTTGGCGACGACACGCTGACCTTCAGCGTCGATGATGGCTGGGCGGTTAGCTCCGGCCAGCTCGCCATCTCGGTGCAGGGCGCAAATCACACGCCCATCGCCGAGAACCGCGCGCTGAGCACGCTGGTCGATACGCCGCTCAGCCTCGACCTCGCGACGCTCAGCCGTGATCTTGATGGCGATAGCCTGGGCTATGCCGTCGGCGTTGCGCCGGAGCACGGCCTGGCCGCTGTGGTCGGCTCAACCCTGCTGTACACGCCGACGACCAGCTACACTGGCAGCGATACCATCATCTACACGGTGGCCGATGCGGCTAGCGCCAACTACGGCCAGATCAGCGTGACTATCCTCGATAGCTACGGCTCCGGGTCGAATCGCGCCCCGCTGGCCGGCGACGCCACGCTGACCATCGAGGCCGACTCCGCTGGCAGCCTCGATCTGAGCAGCATCACCTTTGACCCTGATGGCGACGTGCTGACCTTTGCGCTGAGCAACACGGCGGCGATCACCAACCAGGGCAGCCTCGATCTTGCTGGCTCGACGCTGCACTTCACGCCAACCGTCGGCTTCACCGGCAGCATCGGCCTTGTGTTCAGCGCCACCGATCCGTACACGCACACGGCGCTAGGCCAGGTCTATCTCGTGGTGCTGCCTAAGCCAACGCTGGAGCCAATCTTCGAGGATCTGTCGTCGGTGGCGTCGCTGCAGATCGACCCAGCGACGGCGCTGTTCACCACCGTTGGCCAGACCCGCACGCTGCGGGTGCGTGCCTTCAACGTCATCGGCCAAGAGCTGCCGCTGCCCGACGATATCAGCTGGAGCGTGGTGGCCCAGGATGCCGCCCACTCTTTCCGCTATCAGATCAATCCCGACGACCATGCGCAGCTCACGGTGACCACGCGCAACCAGGTTGGCTACATCCAGCTCAAGGCCCACAGCGGCTCCGTCACCTCAAGCGCCTCCTCGCTGATGGCGGTCGAGCTCCAGCCTGGCGTCGTGGTGGTGCCCGATGCCGCCGTGCAGGAGCCGGTGAGCTTTGCGCTGCCGCCGGAGCTGGCGGCGCTTGGCTCGCCCGCGGCCATTTCAGCCTGGATCGCCAGCCAGGGCGAGGGCTATGTGATTCAGCCGCACTATCGCGCAGTCGTTGATCCCGCGCTGCTCTCCGCGCCGCTGCAGCCCGGCAGCCGCGTGATTCCCGCTGCCAGCGCCTACGTTCAGGGCGAGATCGTGGCGACCAATCCGGTCAGCAATGGCCTGGAGATCATCTACACCTCCACGCCGATCACCAATGTGCTGCGCCGCGCCGAGTTCGAGGGCACCTATGCGGCCGAGGACCTGTACACGCCGATCGAGCAGGATGGTCAGCTGCGCATCGGCAATGTTGGCCCGCTCGGCGTGCCGCTGCGGCCTGAGGCGGCACAGCAAGTGCAGGGCGAGTTCGACGACTTTGTGATCCCCGATGGCGATGTTCCGCTCAATTTGACCAAGGTTTTCACCAAGGAGTGGGGCTTCTCGATGGGCACGGCGAGCAAGGCGCTCGACGAGAGCGGCCTCGCCTGTGTGCCGCCCAAGGCCACCAACACCTACTCGGCCTATGCGGCGGCCAAGCTCTACCTTGAGGCGCGCGTCAACATCTCGCTGCACGTGCTGTTCCACGTCGAGGCTGGCGGCTTTGCTGGGCTGCCAAGCAAGGTTGACTTCAATGTAACCGGCAGCGGCGACTTCCTGGCCCTGGCGCGGGTGTCGGCGATCTTGCAGGGCCAGGCCAAGGGCGCGGTCGAGGCCTCGTTCGAGGGGCCGGCCTTCCGGCTGCGCTTCCCGCCCTTCCCCTTGCTCGGCGTCGATGTGACGCCGAAGTTCCAGGCGGTGGCCGGCGTCGAGGTCGCTGGCCAGGTGACGTTTGAGGCCAAGAAGGAGATCACGGCCAACTTTAACTTTGATCTGCGCACTGGCTCCGGCCAAGCGCAGGCCGACGGCCTTGACCCATCGGTCGAGACGACGATCAATCTGGAGGGCCAGGCCAAGGGCTACGCCTCGTTTATCTTCACGATTCAAGTGCGCGCTGGCATCCCCGACACGCGGCTGTTCAAGCGCTGGCTGAGCATCGCTAAGAAGATCAAGCTGCCCGACTGGGTGCCGGAGCTAACGGTGGGCGCTGATGTGCGCACCTACTTCCCCTGCTTTGGCATTCAGTACCGCACGGACACGCCGCGCACGCGCACCGACAGCAATCCGCTCGGCAATCCGACCTACGGCTACGGCACCTATGGCGTCGGTGGCCGCGTGGAGGTCTGGGGCGCTGGCGGCCTGATCGACGCGGTGACGGCGGCGCTGGGCAATGCGGCCATCAAGACGCTGCTCAAGCTGTTTGGCGTCGATGCCGATAAGCTCAAGCGCTTCTTTACGACGCCGTGGTTTAAGAAAGATCTGATGCTCTACTATCCGACCGGCTATGGCACGCCGAATGAGCCGCCTGCTGGCTCCCGGCCCGCGCCTGCCAGCTTCGGCCCGCCGCTGCCCGCTGATCTCCAGCCTGCCGCTGCGACCGCAGCGACCGCCGCTGCGTCGCCTGTGCCCAATCGCGCCACCGTCAGCAGCCCGCCGAAGCCGAGCCACTGGCCGATCACCAATTTTGTGCTGGTCAGCAAGAACAACGTGCCGATCTCGCCAAGCCTGGTGTTCGAGTACGCCGATGTGATCAGCAGCACGATGGCCTGGTACCAGGAGCTGGGCTTCCGTGCGCCAGCGCTGACATCATCAACCGGCGTGCCCGCCAACTCGGTCTATCCGCCAGCGCCCTATCCGCCGACGATGCCCTACTACACCATCGTGATGTCGGCGACCGTCGGCCAGCCCAAGGATTTGGCGGCCTACAACCAGCAGAGCCGCACCATCACGGTCTACTTCAAGCAGGGCGCGACGACCATCGACTCGAAGATTCGCCGCGTCGCCTTCGCCCACGAGCTGTTCCACGCGATCCAGTACGCCTACTTGAACACCATGCCCGCGCCAACGCCGCACGACCTGAAGTTCTTCATCGAGGGCACCGCCGTGCTGGCCCAGGAGCAGTGGTTCCGCCACTACAGCGAGACCACGCCGCCTGATAAGCTCACGGTGCGCGAGCCAGAGTTCCCCTTCCGCTCCATCCAGCCCACCTTGGTGCAGTCTGGCGGCGCGAGCAACGCCCAGGAGCGCCTGGTCGACGAGTATCTCAACTATCAGGCCCAAGATGTGTGGGCCTACGTCCTGCGCGCCAGCGAGCCGACCGAGGACGAGGACACCACCTTTGAGCGCCTGCGCACGCTGCTGGAGCACTTGAGCAGCGCCAGCTCCAACGGCGGCGCGGTTACGCCCACCACCGACAACATCAATCAGGCCATCGAGGCCCTGCCCGATCTGTTTGACGAGAAGGACCTGGACACGCTCTACTGGGAGGCCATGCGCGACCTCGCCTTCGAGCACCAGTCTAAGCTCGACAGCAACGACGCGCCCTTCGCGTTCGGCACCTGCCAGCCGCTTGGCGCGCCAACCAACAAGACCAAGGTCACCATCAATAATGATCGGGCTGGCGGCAGCTATGTGAACACCGTGCCCTTCTCCACCTCGCTGGGCATCGGCGACTACACGCTGCACTCGCTGGAGACCACGTATGTGCTCACCGCTGGCACATACACCAAGGTGATGAATAGCCCGCTGCAGCAGTACAGCACCGCCCTGTTCACCACCACGCTCAGCAACGACGAGGATATCGCGCGCCTGGTGCAGCTTGAGATCAACGACGAGCGCCATAACCCCTACGATGACCGCGAGCTGCTGCGCGTGGCCTTCTATCGCGAGCCAATTGGCCAAGAGGACCCCGACGCGGCCTGCTTTGGCGGCGAGGGCATGCTGTATACCGATACGCTGCAGCTCGATCCTGGCCAGACGCGCACGGTCTATGTGCTCGTCGCCATGGTCAAGCCCAACAGCCCCGCTCCCGGCAACGATCAGGTCGATGTCACGCTGACCATCCAGTCCGCGCCGCATCCGCTCGACGACGCCTATCCTGAGACTGGCACGATCACCTACGGCGGCGACTGGATCACGCTGCCGGTGCTCGACAACGACCGCCAGGCGCTGCCAGCAGGTGCGCCGGATGTCGAGGTGCGCACAATCTACAGCGATATGACGCGCGGCGAGGTGCGCATGGGGCCAGGCAACGACACCATCGAGTACCGCCCGCCAGCCGAGGGCTGTAGCCCTGGCAACGATGCGTTCCGCTACAGCATCCAGTACAAAGAGACCGAGTTTGGCAGCGATGATGATCGCGCCTTTGTCGATATCACGCTCGCGCCCGACCCCAACGACCCCAACTGTAACGATACGCCGCCCAACGAGAGCGATCCGCCGCCGTCAGGCAGCTTTCCTGGCGATGTGTGCACCAAGGGCGGCCCCACCAGCTACGAAGATGACTATGTGAAGGTCACGTGTAAAGTCGATACCGAGCCATGCACCGGCGGCTCGATCACCAAGTACTATCGCAAGGTCGAGTACAAGGGCAAGGCCCAGCGCTACTTCAAGCTGACCCAGCCCGCCGCCGATAACCCGTTCCACGATATCGCCGTCGATCAGATGCAGAACCTCGAGGTGCGCCTGATCGAGAAGAAAACCGGACCCGACTGTCAGGCCCAAAAGGTCTTTGAGCCGATCGGCAGCGTGACGGCCAGCAGCGACCCCGGCTACCAGTGGCGCTGGACGTGGGAGGCCATCCCCGAGGGCACCTACAAGCTGGCCACCTACACCAGCCCGCAGCTGATGCCCGGCCTGCACACCGCCTTTGCCAAGCAGCCCTACCCGCTCGAGGCCGCCAACAGCGACGAGTTCACCGTCTCCATCGGCGGCGCGTGCGGCTCCAATGACTGGGAGCAGGTCGACGAGGAGGACAACTGCCAGTGCCCCAGCGGCGACTGCGGCTCTGGCGGCGGCGGCGATGGTGGCAACGATACCATTCCACCGCCAGACGACAACTTCTGCGCCATCCTTGGGCTGCCTGGCTCCTGCCACGCGCTCGAGTTCACGCCGGTGCCGCCGCTGAATGTTGGCAACATCGACTACAGCTGGCCCGCCTGGCCCTCCGGCGGCGGTGGCGGTGGCGGCGGCGGTGGCTGGGGCTTCTGCGTCACCTGTATTAGCCTGTGGCCGGTGCTCAACGCCATCGTCGACTTCTTCCGCGCTGTCGGCCAGGCCTTCGGCGATCCGCACCTGGCGACCTTCGATGGCTACAAGCACACCAGCGCGCTGCTCGGCGAGTTCACCTACACCGAGAACATCACGCACCCTGAGCGCTTGTCGGTCCAGGTGCGGCAGCAGCGCTTGCCTGTCGATCAAACCCAGCAGCCGCGCTACCCCGACTGGGCCTCGTTCAACACGGCGGCGGCGGTGCGCGCTGGCTCGCACACCTTCGAGCTGCGCATGCCGCTGAGTCCGCTGCCCAACGCGCCGCTGGAGCTGCTGATCGACGGCCAGATCGCCGACTTCGCCCCTGGCTTCTATCACATGGGCGACTCGGTGCTCCAGGTCGAGCGCGATAACTCGATGACCGTCTGGGCCATCGATCCCAACGCCAACCCCGCCGATAACGACCCGCGCGACCTCGTGCGCATCCACGTCGGCACGCTCTCGGAGAACCTGCTCGTCGTCGGCGACCAGCAGGAGCCGATCGTCTCGCTGAATGTCTCGGTCGAGCTGCCTGGCACCGGCGGCTATCGCGGCCTGCTCGGCACGCCCGATCCCAGCCAGACCGACTTCATCGACCGTGACGGCAACACCTACACCACCTGGAGCGGCTTCTACGAGGCCTGGCGCGTCAACACTGCCGCCGACTCGTACTTTACCTACGCGCCAGGCGCGGGGCCGCAGACCTTCAACATCGAGCAGACGGCGACCATGCCCACCGCCGCTGATCTCAGCGGTGCCAACGGCGGCACCGACTATATGCAGCTGGCCACGCAGCTGCTGAGCACGCAGTGCAACGCCAATGTCGCCGCTATCGAGCCAGCCTTCATCACCTCCATCGCCTTTGAGCTGGCCTCCGGACGCTCGACCGACAACCTGCTGGCCAGCGGCCTGTGCTTCGATGTCCACGTCGCCGGCGCAGGTGCCGAGCCGCGCCAGGCCGTCGGCTTCGACCTGAGCGGCCGCGTCTTCCTCGGCAATGCGCCGCAGGTTGATGTGCCCGGCGCGAAGGTTGTCATCCGCGCGCAGGAGCTCGGCAACAAGCAGCTCTGCGCGACCACCACGTTCGCCCACGGCTTCTACCGCTGTTTGATGACCGACTATCCTGAGGACTACGCGAGCTTCTCGACCCTCACGCTCAGCTATCGCGTCACCGGCCGTGGCGCGCCGATCACCACCACCGCCGTGATCGATGTGCCGCAGCCTGGCGCGATCACCGAGCACGTCGAGAACATCGCCGTGACGCCCAACAATGTCCTGCACCTGACCGGCAACCTGATCGGTCCCGACGAGCTGCCGCTGGTCAACGGCCTGATCCGCGTCACCGGCCCCGGCCTCGTATCCTACCGCGCCGATGAGAACGGCCACTATGACTTCTACATGCCGCTGCCCGACGGGCTTGTCTCCGGCGAGCTGCACTACGAGGTCGCCGATGCCGGCGTGCGCTACTACGCCAAGCAGCTGCTGCCGTTCGACCTATTCAGCAACGGCATCCACGAGATCGAGCAGGACATCGTCATCGAGCCAGACGACAGCGGCAATGTGCAGCCGCCGCCCGATGACACGATCGTCGATCAGATCAACCAGAACTCGGCGAAGTATCTGCTCTTCGCCGGCACGGTCACCAACCAGCTCATCCCCAGCGGCGCGGCCAACCGCGGCGTCAAGGGTGCCAAGGTTGTGATCGTCTCCGCTGGCATCAAGGGCGGCCGCTGCGAGACAACCACCAACGATCTCGGCCGCTACGTCTGCACCACCGAGGTGCTGGCCACCGAGGCCTTCACCGCCGAGCTGACCCTCAGCGGCGTCGGCGCGGCCCAGCTGGTCATCGACGTGCAGGACGGCGAGCTGCCCGCGCCTGGCAGCGCCCTTGCCAAGATGACCGACGTTGCCGTTAGCCCGACCACGCTGCACCTCATCGGCCAGGTTCAGGAGCCGGACACGACGCCGGTCGCCGGTGCCGATGTCAGCGTCTCCAGCCCGCCTGCTGGCGATGGCCTGGTGCTGACGGTCAACGGGCGCTCCAGCGCCAGCGGCTACTACGACTTCTATCTGGCGCTCCCCAACAACAGCGATCTTGGCGGCAACAACCGCGTGACCGGCCTGCTCAAGTACCAGGCCAGCTACCAGACCCAGGGCGGCGTCAGCCGCTACAACACCGAGCTTGATCTGGCCGATCTGCCCGGCGGCGGCGCTGCGTTTGGCGCGCTGACCACCGTGACGCGCAACTTGGCCTTTACTGGCTACACCGTCGCCTTCACCGGCCGCGTGCGCAACAGCCTCGTGTCCGGCGGCTGGGTGCCTGGCGCAAACGTTGTCATCTCTAGCCCGGCCTTCGGCGTCTGTAACGCCACCACCGACAGCCTCGGCTACTACGCCTGCGACAGCTTTGTCGGCGATAGCACGCCGTTCTCGGCCACCTACCAGGTGAGCCGCCGCGGCATCGCCACCGCCACCTATCCGGTCGATCCAAGCGGTGTGACGCTTGGCGGGCGCTACCCGGTCGCGCAGACGCTCTACGTCAGCCCGACGACGCTGCTGGTCTCTGGCGTGCTCAGCGATACGAACGGCAACCCGGTTGCTGGCGCGCGCGTCGGCGTCTGGGGCGCTGGCGATGGCGGCAATACCACCACCGACAGCCTCGGCCGCTATCAGCTGTACATGATTCTCGATAACGGCCAGACGGTCGGCACGCTCAACTTCAATGTCATCTACACCGTGCCCGCCGGCACCGCCACCGCCAGCGACTCGCTGCCCTTCAGCGTGCCCGCCGGTGCGCTGACCAACCTCGACAAGCCGCTGGTCATCGACCTGTCGGCGGTTGGCGGCGATCAGGCCAACTCCAGCCGCGTGCACTTCTTCGGCCAGGTGCGCAACCAAAACGCCAACGGCGATCCGATCGCCAACGCCCAGGTGGTTGTTAGCGGCACCGCTGCCTCGGCTGCTGTGGGCACCATCTGCACCGCCACCACCGACAGCCAGGGCTTGTACAGCTGCAACGGCGTGGTCGAGACCGACAATCCGCTGCAGGCCGCCTTCGCCGTCAAGGTCGGCGGCCAGACGGTTGGCGACCCGCTGCTGGCCGACTACAACCTGATTCGCGGCACCGCCTTCATCAATGAGATCAACCGCGATATCGCCATCGCGCCAACCACCATCAAGCTGCACGGCCACGTCACCGAGCTGACCGGCAGCCCGCTCAATGGCGCGACCTTTGCCGTCACCAGCCCGGCCGCAGGCTCGGCGACCACCGACCCACAGGGCGACTACGAGTACTATCTGCCGCTGCCGACCAGCGTAGTCAGCGGCTCGGTCGCCTATCGCATCAGCTACCGTGGCGTGTACACCGATGGCGTGCAGCTGTTCGATAGCCTGCCACCTGGCCAGCTCACCGAGCTGCCGCCGCTCAACACCCAGCTGCCGTTTACCGCGCGCACGATCATCTTCAAGGGCGCGGTGCAGAATCTGCGCTCCAGCCTGGCCCGCCAGAATATCCAGGTTGTCGTCTCGAACGACGCTGGCCAGCTGTGTGCGGCCACCACCGACGCCAGCGGCAACTACCAGTGCCAGGTGCAGCTCGATAGCTCGACGCCGTTCACCGCCACCTACGCGGTGATGGGCTTCAGCACCGACGACCTCGGCCAGCCGCTCACGCGCACCGTCACCAACCTGCCGATCGCCGGCGGCACCCGCGAGTACGTCAAGGATATGGCGCTGTCGCTGACCACCGTGCATGTCGCTGGCATCATCTACGATCCGCAGGGCCAGCCGAAGGGCGGCGCGACGGTCAGGGTGTCTGGCGACTTCAGCGGCACGGCCACCACCGACGCCAATGGTCACTATGATGTCTACACCGTGGTTCCCGCTGGCCGCACCAGCGCCCAGATCACGGTGCAAGCCTCCGCGCCGTACCAGTCGGCCGCGACGAGCGCCCTCGTGCAGCTCAGCGAGCGTCAGCTCACCAACGTCACGCAGAATCTGACGCTGGTTGAGGTGCCTGGCGGCCCCGGCAGCGGCAACGTGCGCACGATCTATCTGCAGGGCCGCGTCGTCAGCCGCCAGCTGGCCGGGCGCACGCTGGCCGTGCCAGCCGCGCAGGTGGTGGTCACCACGCCAGCGCTGGCCACGCCGTGCAGCGTCCAGACCAACAGCGAGGGTTTCTACAAGTGCAGCTTCGTCGTCACCAACACCAACCCGCTGCCGGTCCAGATCAGCGTGTCCAAGCGCGGTCAGGCCCAGTACGAGACGACGATCACGCAGTTCCCGGCGCTCGGCGATGCGGCGACCTACACCAAGGACTTCGAGGTGACGCCGACGCTGCTGCGCTTCCAGGGCACCATCGTTGCTGGCGATGGCGCGCCGCTCAACAATGCGCAGCTCTCAATCAGCGGTGCAGTGTATGGCTCGACAACCACCGACGCCAGCGGCGACTATGATCTGCCGCTGTTCATCGACAACGGCGTCAGCAGCGGCAATCTCAACTATCTTGTGCGCTTCGGCCAGGCCACGCTGAGCCTCGCCCGCACGTTCAGCGCCGTGCCCAACACGGTGACGACGATCAGCGAAGACATCACCTTCTCTGGCCGCACGTTTATCTTCAAGGGCCAGGTGCTCAATCGGCTCGTGCCCGGCATGGCCCTCGGCGGCCAGACGGTCGTGATCTCCTCGCCGGAGGTCGGCCCGCTCTGCACCACCGTCAGCGCCAGCAACGGCAACTATCAGTGCCAGGTCACGGTGGCCACCCAGTCGCCGTTCGAGGCGCGCTACACCGTCAGCGCCGCCTGGGGCAGCGAGACGTTCAGCCAGGACATCACCACGCTGCCGATCATCGGCGGCTCGCTCGACTACGCCCTCCAGCTCAACGTCGCGCCGACCACCGTGCACTTCCACGGCACGCTCGTGGCCGAGAACGCCGACACCTCCACCACGCCGATGGCTGGTGCGCAGGTCGTCATCAGCGGCCCTGGCCTCGTCCAGAGCCTTACCGTCCAGACCAACGCCAGCGGCGGCTACGATGGCTACGGCTTCCTGCGCGCTGGTGTGCTCTCGGGCACGCTGCAGTACGCCATTAGCTATAACCGCCTGGCCTATCGCGCTGATCGCAGCTTTGCCACCATCACGCCCGCAGCGCTCAACGACAAGCAGGAGGACTTCCAGCTCGCGCTGCGCCGCGTCACCTTCCGCGGCCAGGTGCGCAACAGCCTGCTGCCCACCCAGGGCATGAACGGCTCCATCCAGCTGCGCGCGCCCGACAACACGCTGCTGTGCTCCTCGGGCATCTACGGCCAGGGCGACTACACGTGCAGCGTCGACTCGGTCACAACCCAGGCGTTCAGCGCCACCTACCAGATCAGCGGCGACTGGGGCGCGGCCTCTGGCACGCTCAATGTGCCGCTCGGCGCTGTTGGTGCGGAGACGCTGGTTACCACCAATCTCACCGCCACGCCGACGATGCTGCTCGTGACCGGTCGGCTGCGCGATAGCGGCAACAGCCCGATCTCCGGCGTCAACCTGACGATCAGCGGCCGCGGCAACTTGCCCGGTCAGTACTACGGTTTCTCATCCATGACGCCGTACCTCAACCTGACCACCGACGCGACTGGCTGGTACACCGGCAACGTGGTGCTGCGCCAGAGCGTGCTCACCGGAACGCTCAACTATCAGATCGCCTACGGCTCGGCCTACGGCAGCGTCAGCGGTCCGTTCACCGCCACGGTCGGCCAGCGCACAACCGTGACCAAGGACATCACCTTTACATCGCGCCAGATCAACTTCTCTGGTGCGATCATCAACACGCTGGCTCCGACGATGTCGCTGCCCTACGCCACCACCGTGATCAGCGCGGCGGGCATCGGGCAGCTCTGCTCTATGGGCCACTACAACAGCTACTCGTGCAGCGTGCAGGTGCTCAACACCGAGGCGTTCTCGGTCACCTACACCTTCACCTCCAACTGGTTCAGCACCGTGGTCACTGGCACCGTCGCCGCTGGCACGAACGGCTCCAGCACCAACGTGGCGCAGGACATCAACGTGACGCCGACGACGCTACACCTCACTGGCGTCGTCGATGACAGCGCCGCGCCGATCAACAACGCCTACGTCAGCGTGTCTAGCTCGAGCCTCGCCTCCGGTACTAGCGACGCCACCGACAGCAGCGGCGGCTACGATATGTTTGTGATCGCACGCAAGGGCGTCACCACGCTGGCCCTCAACTACACGGCGTCTTACAACAGCTTCTCGGTCAACGATCGGCTGCCGCTGGCCGTGACGCCCAACAGCCTGAACGCGGTCAGCAAGGACTTCACCATCGCGCTGCGCCGCTTCAACTTCAGCGGCACGCTCACCAACACGTCCGCGCCGTCGCTCACGCTGCCGACCGGCTACTACTACTACCGCGTCGAGATCGCCTCGCCGGAGCTGGGGCCGTTGTGTCAGCAGTCGCTGTACTACACGCGCAACTACTCCTGTGGCGCGAATGTGAACACCACCGATCCCTTCAGCCTGGTCTATACGATCAGCGGCGACTGGGGCCAGACGGTCATCACCCGCACCGATGTCATCACCAGCCTGCCGCCGCTGGGCAGCACCACCGCCGTGCCCGTCGACCTGGGCATCGATCCGACGGTGCTGCATCTTAAAGGCCAGGTCACCGGCGGCGATGGCCAGCCGATCAGCAATGCCACGGTGCGCCTGATCGACAACAGCGGCGATCTGTCGCAGCTGATCAACTCGCCGCAGACAACGACCGATATCTCCGGCACCTACGACTTCTATGCCTATGTCGAGGGTGGCGTCAGCGTGCCGCGCCTGAGCTATCGCATCACCCTTGGCTCCAACACGATCAACCAGGACTTCTTTACGCCGGTGACGCTGCACACCGCGAATGTGATCACGCGCAACTTCACCCTCGGCCGTAAGTTCACCTTCAGCGGCGCGCTGCAGAATACCGTCGTGCCTACCGCCACCGTCTCCGGCCAGCAGGTGCGCGTCAGCTCGCCGGGCCTTGGCGAGCTGTGTAGCGTCAACTACGCCAGCAGCTCGTACTCGTGCAGCGCGACCATCGATGTCAGCAGCGCCTTCGATGTCGTCTACACCGTCAGCGGCGATTGGGGCGCAACGGTGATCACCGACACCGTCGCAACGCTGCCCGCCCCCGGTGGCAGCGGCACGGTGGCCAAAGACCTGCCCTTCGCGCCGACGATGCTGCGCATCACCGGTGTGATCAGCGATGGCGTGAATCCCATCCAGGGCATGAATGTCTCGGCCTCGAGCGCCGATATCTCCTACAACGGGCCGACCTCGGCGCAGCAGCCGAGCGCTGCCAGCGGCTTCTACTCGCTCGATGTGGTGCTGCGTGCCAATCGCACCAGCGGCACCTTCAATCTCTCGCTGTACAACTCGAACCTGTCCACGTCGGTCAACAATGTGGCCTACACGGCCCTGCCAGGCCAGCTCAACAGCGTGACAGTGCCGGTGGGCTTTGCCCAGCGCCGCTACACCTTCAAGGGCCAGGTGCGCAACACCATCGCCAACCTGCCGATGCGCTATGTCGCGGTCAAGGTCGAGTCGCCGGGCCTCGGCACACTCTGTACGGCCAACACCTACTACAACTCGAACGGCAACTATCAGTGCACCTACGACACGAGCAGCACGACGACCTTCCCGCTCACCTACACCGCCAGCGGCGACTGGGGCACGTATGTGTTCACCAGCACGCTGCCCAGCGTCGCTGCCGCTGGTGCCAACCTTGATGTCACCCAGAATATGTCGCCAACGGTCACGGCGCTGCGCATCAGCGGCCACCTGTATAACTTCGATGGCACACCAGCCACCAACCGCTCGGTCAGCCTGTACAGCAACCGCTTCTCTGATGCCAACGTCGATAGCTCGGTCAACACCGATGCCAGCGGCGTGTACACCATCACGCAGATGCTGGACGCCGATGTCCTGACCGGCTCGATTGACTTCAGCGGCTATCTCTACAACAACAACTTCAGCGGCAGCTTCGAGGATGTCACCGCCTTCAGCGTCACGCCCGGCGTGCTCAACACCCTCAGCTACGATATTGCCTACACGTCGCTGGTCATCTCCGGCACGCTGCGCAACGATCAGGGCGATCCGCTCTCCGGTGCCTATGTGTCGCTCTCCAGCAGTCAGTTTGTCAACTCGTTCTCCGACTACACCGATAGCAATGGCAACTATCTGATTCGCGCTATCGTGCGCCGCAACGTCGCCAGCGGCAGCATCCGCTTCTACTTCTCGTATGACTCAACCGCGCAGGAGGTCGATGTGCCGTTCAGCGTGACGCCGCATCAGCCCAACACGCTGCTGCACGATCTGACGCTTGAGCGCATGTATCTCGCCTTCCACGGCGATATCCTCAACGAGTTGATCCCCGCCAGCGTGGCCGATCGCACCATCAATGGCGCTGGCATGCACCTCACGATCACCGCGCCGGGCTATGGCACGCTCTGCGATACGTCGGTGTCCGGCTCCTACTGGTGCTCGGCGACCATCTCCAGCACCAGCAGCCTCGATCTGGTCTACACGCTGACTGGCCCCTGGGCACCGGTGGTGGTCAGCAAGCAGCTGGCAAGCCTGCCTGGCTCCGGCCAGAATGTCGATGTTGGCCAAGACCTGTCGGCCCGCCCGACCACCCTGCATCTGACTGGCTCGGTCCTCGACGATCAGGGCGCTCCGCCATCGTCGGCCTCGCTCTACGTGCGCGGCGCGGCGCTGCTCGACAGCAGCTCCTACATCAGCGTTGACGCGCTTGGCACCTATGATGCGTATGTCGCTCTCAAGCGCGATGTCAGCGCCGGCGCGCTGGAGTACGAGATCGATGTCAACAACGTCGAGCTGAACGAGAGCGTGCCCTTCACCGCTGAGCTGAACGCGCTCACCGCGCTCAGCCGCGACTTCACCGCCAGCGAGCGCCGGGTCTACTTCTCTGGCTCGCTCCGCAACGCCTTTGCGACCCAGATCACGGTGCCCAGCTACCGCGTGGTGGTGCAGTCGCCGGGCCTGGGCACGCTGTGCGAGTACAACACCAGCGGCACGTCAACCTCGTTCAGCTGTAGCGCCAATGTTGCCACCACCGCCGCGTTCGACGTCGAGTATGTCGTCAGCGGCACGTGGGGCAGCGAGACGCTGGTCGGCAGCGTCGCCGCCGGCTCGGTCGGCTCCTACACGTCGGTCAGCCGCGATCTGCTGGTCCATCCGACAACCGTGCAGCTGATTGGTCACGTCGTCAGCGCTGGCGGCCAGCCGGTCGCCGGTGCCAACGTCAATATCTCTGGCTCTGCGCTGCTGAACACGCTGTCGCAGCAGGTCGATAGCGCTGGCTCCTACAGCCTGATCGGCATGCTCAAGGCTGACCAGAGCAGCACGAGCCTGACCTACCGCGTCACGCTCGGCAGCGTCGCCAAGGAGCTGCTGCTGCCGGTCAGCGCGCCGCCTGTGAGCTTCCAGTCCGTCAGCCACGATCTGCTCTATGATGTGCGCCAGGTTACGTTCAGTGGCCAGGTGCGCAGCAGCGATCCGGCCTTTACAACGCTGCCGTTCGCGCAGGTGCGTGTCACCACCGCCGCTGGCCAGCCGCTCTGCACGGCTGCGGCCAGCTATGGCTCAAGCTACAGCTGTAGCGCTGTCATCACCTCCACCGCCGCCCTGGCCGTCAGCTATGTGGTCAGCGGCACGTGGGGCGTGCAGACGCTAGCGGGCAGCTTGCCCGCTGGTGCGCTTGGCTCCAGCCAGACGGTGGCCCAGGAGCTGAGCGTTAGCCCGCCAGCTGTCCGCCTCGTCGGCACCCTGAAGACCAACGCCAATCAGCCGCTGCCGACGCACCGCGTCTTTGTCGATCAGCCGAGCGTGGTCGCCAGCAACAGTGCCTGGAGCGACGCCAGCGGCAACTACACCACGACGGTGATCATGCCCGCCGATCAGCTCAGCGGCAATCTTGTGGCCGCGCTCAACTACGGCGGTCGCACGATTACCGCCACCATCCCGTATAGCACGGCCCTTGGCTTCACCCAGGTCATCACGCGCAACTGGACGATCAGTGATCGCAGCCTCGACGTCAGCGGCTATGTCCGCCATGTCCTCACCGACTATAACTTGGGCGCTAGCAGCGTGACGCTGCGCACGCTCGGCGGCCAAACCCTCTGTGCCGACGATAGCATCAGCTATGGCTACTTCTTCTGCACCGCCGTGACCACCCAGACCAGCGCGTTCTCCGTCACCTACACCGTCGTCGCCGACTGGGGCACCGCCGTGTTTACCGATACCCTGCCCGCTGGCGAGATCGGCTCAAGTCTCGATGTCTACCCGACTGTCTATGTCAGCCCAACCATGCTGCAGCTCAACGGCGTGGTGCAAGATAGCGCCGGTATCGCCGTCAACGATGCCTATGTCACGGTGAACAGCCCCGATTTCAGCTCCGCCTTCTCCGATTGGTGGTGGACGGACTCCGCCGACGGCGGCGAGTACTATCTCACCGCCATTGTGAAGCAGGGCGTTACCTCTGGCTCCTTAACCTACACCCTTGATGTTGGGCGCTACGGCGCATTGACCTCCACGCTCAGCGTGCCCTTCAGCGCCACTGCCAACGCGCTGACCACCATCACGCGCCCGCTGACGCTCGATGGCCGCTACGTTGATTTCTATGGCCAGCTCAACCACGCCGACTTCCCCGATCTGTACACCGGCGCATCGCGAGTGACGATCTCAGACGGTCCGCAGACGCTGTGCTCCGATGAGCTGTATGGCTCACGCTACTACGAGTGCACTGCGGTTATCAACACGGCGGCGGCTATCTCTGTTACCTACACCATCAGCGCCGAGTGGGGCCTCCAGTCGCGCACCCTGAGCTTGTCCGATAGTCTTGCCACTGGCGCTGGCTATGTGGCGTTCGACCGTGACCTAGCGCTGACGCCGCCGACGCTGCACATCACCGGCACGGTGCGCAATGCCCAGGGCCTGCCGGTCTACAATGCCTCCGTGTATGTGGAGCCGGAGATCGCGGCCTACGACTATAATCCTTACACCTACAGCGCCGCCGACGGCACCTACGATCTGGCGGTGATCCTGCGCGCGAGTGCGCTCAACAGCACGCTGAAGCTCCGCGCCTATGGCGGCAGCGTCAACGGCTACTACTCGAATCTCGACACAACCGTCTTCCGCGAGTACAGCGCCAGCGCCAGCGGCGTGACCAGCCTCAACATTGATGTTGGTGGCAGCAACGCCGCCCGCCGCATCAACTTCAGCGGCGCGCTGCTGCACGCGCGCCTCTACGACGCCGATGTCACCTGGACCTCCATCCAGGTCTCGTCGCCGGGCCTCGGCATCCTCTGCGACAACTCAACCAGCAGCAGCGGCTCGTACTACTCCTGCTCCGCCTTCGTCGAGTCCACGGCGGCGCTGCCGCTGGTCTATGTCGTCAGCGGTGGCTGGGGCAGCCAGACCTTCTTCGGCGAAATTCCCGCCAGTGCGGACGAGATCAGCGTGGACCGTGATCTCATCGTCGATCCGACGACGCTCGTCTTCCGTGGCCGCATCACCGACGTGAGCGGCCGCCCAGTCAGCTCTGCTCGGGTCGAGTTGACTGGCGCGCTGCTGGCCTACCTCAACGACAGCGCGCCATACGCGTACAGCGACTCTGATGGCTCCTACGAGGTCGTCGCCTACGTCAAGGAGGGCCAGTCCAGCGGCGCTGTGAGCTACACCGTCAGCTATAACAACCAGACCACCGTTGTGCCCGCGTCGGTCAGCGCTACGCCCGACAGCGTCACGCTGATCAGCCGCGATATCACCATCAATCCGCAGTAGCCATCCAGCTCAGGCGGCGCTCGCACGAGGAGTGCGAGCGCCGCCTGCCCAGCTAGCCCACTGCTTTACCCATCGCACCTTGGTGTGAATACCACCAACACGTGCTAGGAAAATGCGCCTGCGCTCAACCACCAGCGCAGGCGCGTTACTGTATTCGTTGTGCCATAACGAGAGTGATTTTTTCAAACAAGCGCACGCTGGTGATGTCCGGTGCTGTGGTTAAGGCTAGGCCCGCGCCGCGTAGCCGCAGCCACGCTGCACGATACGTTTTGCCGTAGCAAGGGGCTGTGTTTATACAACGTATGGTTGTGTTGATGTGCAGCGCTGTGGTTGCGTCCTAGCCCGCGCCGCGTAGCCGCAGCCACGCCATTCCGCTCGTCAAGCGGCTGTGTGGCTGGCAGGCGCGACCGTGGCGTGCATGCTCGATGGCACGAGCTGCGGCGCTGAAGCGGCTAGCTCACTGCTGACGCCATCGCACAGCGGTGCTGAGCGCCGCCAATACGTGTAAAGAAAACGAGCGGTCGCTCAACCACCAGCGCAGGCACGGCGCTGTACTACTTTTGACATAACGAAAGGTGGTTGTTTCAAACAAGCGCACGCTGTTGATGCGTAGCGCTGTGGTTGCGTCCTGGCCCGCGCCGCGTAGCCGCAGCCACGCCATGCTGCTCGTCGGGCGGCGGCATGGCGGGCAGGCGCAGCCGTCGCCGTCGTGGTCGATGGCACGAGCTGGGGTTGGGCTGCGCGCCATTACCGCCCTATGTGGTCCTTATTGATTCTGATATGTGCTTACTGAAGTAAACATTAAACCTAGCAATAGTTACCAATACCATACAAGTGTGCTCGTGCTGCTATGGGTTGATGGATGTTTTTAAGAGAGGCGAGCTTGTGTATTGCTCTGCATGTGGGAAGAACATTGCTGTCGATAGTGTGTACTGCAAGTACTGTGGGCACCATCTCGTTGCAGGTGGCCGTAAGGCAACCGCGCCCAAGCTCGCCGAAGTTCAGATCATTTTTTGTGGCGAACTCACGAAAGGACTGCTGATGTGGCCTAGAACGGCGCAACTTGAGGTGCTGGTTAAGCTGCTTGATCTCGCATCGCAGGCAGAGCTGTTTACTGCGCGTGTCGCAGTGCCATTAGAAAAAGACCAGTTTGAGTATAGCCCATACTATGATGTAGCAAAGAGCACGTCGCGTGACTCAATTAACCGGCAAATTAGCACAGCGCTGCATCAACTGGCTCAAGCGGGGTGGGATGTGCTCGATAGTATCAATAACCAAGCTCCAAACTTTCGCTACTACATTGGGCTTATGCATACGAATCCGGGCTGGTACGAGGAGTTTCTCGTGCGCAAAACGGTGACGGGCCAGTAGGATCAAGGCGCACGGCTCGATTTGACTCTGCTTGCGGCTGCGTTGTGCGACTACTCTTCGGCGTCGAGCTGCCAGGTGTGCAGCGGCGTGTAGATCGGCCCCTGGCGCGTGAGCTGGCTGTGGATGATGGCGACAGCGTGCTCGGTGCGCTGGGCCGCACCCGCCCATGGCTGCTGGATCGCTGTGGCGATCTGCTGGCGCTGCTGTGACGTGGCATCGCGCTTGACATAGCCCAGCGTGGCGTGCGGAGTGTATGGGCGCTGCTCTGGCTGCACCCCCACGGCTAACCCGGCCAGCTCTGCGGCTCGATGGAGCTGCTGGAGCGCTGGCTGCTCCTGCGTCATGCCTGCCCAAACGATGACAGGCGTCTTGACTTTAGGAAAGGCTCCGAGCATATCGAAGGCGAACGTGGGCGCGCTAAGGCCGCGCAGCTCAGCATCGAGCGTCTGCTCGATCTGGGGCACCGCGCTGGGGTTTACATCGCCAAGAAAGTGCAGCGTGATATGAAGATTTTTTGGGCGCACCCAGCGCACCGCCAGCGGCTGCGCCTGGAGCTGTCGCTGTGCGCTGGTTAGTGCTGATCGCGTGCGCTGATGGAGCAATAGACCAATAAAGATGCGCCATGGTTCGTCGCTCATGGTTACCTCACAAAAACTGCACAAACGTCAGGCCGCGTACCGCCTCGACGATCGGCTGCAGGATGGGCGGCGGATACAGCCCGATGATGATGCATATCGTGAGCAGCGTCACCGCGAGGCCGGTGGGGATAATCGGCTCGGAGCGCTGCACCGGCGGCGGCGGCAGCCCTAGCCCGTGGAAGTCGGTCAGGTCGGCCTCTGGCGCTACATCCGGCGCGCGGCTCAGGAAGTGGTCGCGCAGCACCAGCGCGAAGGCGTAGGCCCCCAGCGCGGTTGCCAGCAGAATAACCGCCAGATAGCCGAAGCCCTGCTCGGCCGCGCCCTGATAGATCAGCACCCGGCTGGCGAAGCCGTTGAACGGCGGAGCGCCCAGCAGCGCCAGCACGCCGCCGATGAACACGCCGCTGGCCCAGGGCCGCCGCCGTAGCCAGCCATCGCCCGCAGCGGGACGAGTCGGCTCTGGCCGCTCCAGCAGGGCGACGGCGGTCCACAGCACCACGGCGATTACCACCTCGTTGAAGGCTTGGAACAGCGCGCCGGTCAGCCCGGTGGTCGATGAGATGACGCCAAATAGCATTGTGCCCATATCGGCGATGAGCAGCATGCCCAGGAAGCGCCGCAGCGAGCCGCGCTCGTGGATGGCCAGCAGCGAGCCGCCGACAGCCGAGATCAGCGCAAAGATGCGCAGCGTGCGCAGGCTGGCCCCCTCGACGCTCAGCAGACCTGGCGCGAGCAAGAACTGAAACGCCGCCACCAGAAACAGCAGTGCGCCGATGTTGACCAGCGCGATCAGCACGCCCACCAGCGGCGGTGCATCTTCGAGCAGGTCGGGCAGCCAGTTATGAAAGGGGATTGTGGCCAGCCGCAGGCCGATGCCGACCACCAGCAGCGCCAGCAGCGGACGGGCAAACGATGTCTGGCCGCTTGCGCTCGGCAGGCTGTCCATGTCGGCGAGCACAAAGCAGAGTGCCAGCAGCAGCCCCGCCAGCAGCATGAGCACCAGATAGCGCAGGCCCGAGCCGATGGCGCGCCCGCGCAGCAGCGTCGGGCTGCTCAGCGGCAGGTCAACGAGCGCCAGCACGATTGCTAGGCCGGTGGCCAGCAGCATCAGCGTGAGCAAAAACGGCGACTGCACATCGATCAGCAGCGTGATCGCTAGCAGCCCCCAGATCAGCAGCGCGATGGTGACGAAGTTTTCGCCGTGCTCCACCCGTGTGGCGGCCACAAACGTCGCGCTGAGGCCCAGCGCAAACGTGACCAGAAACAGCTTGTTGATTGGGCGCAGGATCACGCTAACGCCGAGCAGCTGCGCCGGCTGATCGGTGGGCAGGTGCCAGATCATCCATCCGAGCAGCAAGCTAGTGGCGATGGCGAGCATCAGCACAAAGGTTTGTTGCTGGCGCAGTGCAAAGCACACCACCGCCATAATCATCGGCACAGCCATCAACAGCAAGTAGGTCATTAGCGCCGCTCCAATTCCACCAGATCAAGAGTTTTAAAGCGCCCGTACAGCAGGCCGCTGAGGTAGGCGATCGCCAGCGCCAGCAGCAGCGTCACCAGGCTGAGCAGGCCAAGCGCCAGCACGTTCACGCCGTTGGCGACGGTGGTGTACAGCAGATCCAGGCCGCTCATGCACAGCAGCAGGCCCAGGCCCACCTTGAGAATATCGGTCGCCTGCACCAGCGTCACCAGCCCAATCAGCGCCTGCCAGTACCACACAAAGTCGATCGCCTGCGCGAGGCTTGGGCTATCGCCGTAGGTTTGGAGCGCCAGCGGCAGCACCAGGGGCAGGAAGTAGCTGGCCAGGCCGATCAGCACCACCGACAGCACCGGCACCACATAGTCGCTGGCCTTGCGCACGCTGGTGGCATGGCTGCGCTGCGCCGCCCGTGCAGCGCGCCGCAGCTCGGCCAGCGAGAACTCGTCGAGGTCTTCCAGGCCATAGTCGCGCGAGAAGGTGAGCGCGGTGATTGCCAGGATGAGCGTCACGCCCAGGCCGGTGATCAGCTTAACGAAGACCAGCGAGCTAAAGTCGCGCCCAAAAATATGCAGGTCGGGAATCACAAACTGCTGCTGGGCCACAAACAGCGCCTGCCCCACATAGTTCCAGAAAATCGCAATCAGCGTCCAGCGCCAGTCGCGCAGCACCACGACCACGCTCGCCGTCAGCACCAGCAGAATCAACAAAATCCAGATCGTTACTGTCATCACTGCACCAGAAGCAACATAAGTGTGAGGGCGGCGATCAAAATGCCGGTCAGGTAGTAGCGCCCATCAAACGCTTGGCTCGCCCAGGCTAGCCCGCGGCTTAGGCGCTCTAGGCCCTGACCGAGCCAGCTGAGCGCTGGCTGTGGATCGAGCAGCAGGCTCAGTCCACGCAGGCTAAAGCCCAGCGCCTGTGGCACATGCGGTGTGCCGTCGTTTTGATCCAGCGCCTCGCCGCCGGTCCAGGCGCTCAGCTGCCGACCGCGGTAGGCGCGCATGGCGTTGAAGCCGATGAGGGCGAGCGCCAGCGCCTCGATCACGCGCACAATCCAGCTTGGCGCTAGATCGCTGAGGCTGAACTGTCCTAGCAGCGGGTCGATCGCCTGCACCGCTGGCAGCACAAGGATGCGGTTGAATAGCTCCGGCACCAGCATCCACAGAATCAGCGGCGCTGTGGCCAGCAGCAGCCCTGGCTCAAGCCCGGTACCGCTGGCCGCTTCCTGCTGCTCGCGCGCTGGCTGGATGCGCCAGAACAGGGCCAGTGGCCCCATGTAGCTCAGCGCCAGCAGCACGCTGCCACCAAGCACAATCGGGATGATAAATGCCGTCGGCTGGTGCGCCAGCCAGTAGTAGCGCGCCCAGAAGCCCAAGAGCGGCGGAAAGCCTGCCCCCGCCAGCGCCGCCATGGCGTAGGTGAAGCCAGCGCTGCGCAGCGGACGGCTCAGCAGCGGCTGGCTGCCGATCTGGTCCGAGCCACTGCGCCGCTCCAGCACGCCCAGCGCCAGCGCGCTCAGCAGTGTGCTCCAGCAGGTGGTCAGCGTTAGCAGCACAGCGACCACAACCACATGGGCGTTGTTGGCCGCCTCGAGGCTGAGCGTTGGGTCGTAGGTGCTGATGACGAGCGTGAACAAGCCCCACTGCGCCACGGTCTGCGCACCGAGCAGCGGCCCAAAGCGCGTCGCCCGCAGCGCCGCCGCCGCGCCGACGATCAGCCCCAGTGCGCCAATGACGCCCAGTCCGATGAGCCAGCTAGACGACCAGCGCCCCAGCGTGATATCCAGCAGCCGCAGCAGCAGATAGCTGCCCAGAATCGGCGTGCCGAGCGCGAGCAGCGAGCCGTGCAGCAGCGGCGGCGTGCGCTCATCGGTGTTGAAGCCGCGCCCGAACGGCGGCAGCCCCAGGCTTACGAGCACCGCCGCCATCAGCGCCAGCCAGGTGCCCAGGTTGATCGTCGCACCAATATCGGTCAGCGCATAGTTGCCTGCGGTCGGATCGCCGGAGCGCACTACCAGCCCCTCGATGCCCGCCAGCAGCGCCAGCAGCCCAAGCATACCTAGCCCCAGCGTCACCGGGGCGCGCTGCTCTTCGCCGCCTACGACGCGCCGCGCCAGCGCCACGCCCAGCAGGGTGATGCCCCAGCCAAATGCCAGCAGCAGTAGGTCTGTCGCTGCCACAGCAATAATCACACCGAGCACCATCACCAGCAGCGCCGACCACAGCCGCCCATAGCCACGCAGCGTTGCCCCCAGCGACTGCGCCAGCGTGAGCAGGCTGAACGCGCTGCCCAGCAGCACAAGGCTGATCAGCCCAAAGCTCAGACCATCGATGAGCAGTCCCATCCGCGCCTGCGCGACCGGCGTTGGCAGATTGCTATAGGCTGTGACCCACGGCCGCCCGCTGATCTCTAGGACTGTGCTCTGTGTGCTGCGGCCAGCCACCAGGCATGCCAGCGCCAGCAGCACGCCGATAACCGCGCCATAGCCCAGTCGCCTGGTTGGCACGCGTGCGCTCAGCAGCCAGCACAGCAGCGCCGTGAGCGCCAGCACCGGCAGTGGGGCGATCCAGATAAACCGCTCGATCATGGAAGATCCTTTTCAAACTTCGGTGCAGGCCACGCACGGTGCCACCGAGGCGATGATCAGCGCTGTGTCATCCACCGCCATGCCACCGAGAAATGTGCGCGCCAGCAGCCGATCGAACTGGCGTGGTGCATCGATGCGCAGGCTCGTTAGGCGCACACCGTTGCTCTGCACGCTGTAGCGCAGCGTTCCATGTGCCGACTCAACCATGCTTGTGACACTGCCCTCCGGTACACTCGCTGGAGCGTTGCCGAGCCACTCGCCCTCCGGTAGGTCGCTCAGGATGCGCAGAATCAGCTTCAGGCTCTCAAACGCCTCCAGCACCATCACGACCAGTCGGCTGTAGACATCGCCGCGCTCTTGGGTCACGCGGCTGGGGATGAAAAGATCGTAGAGCGCATAGGGGCGGTCGATGCGTGTGTCGTAGGGAATGCCGGCCGCACGTGCGAGCGGCCCACGGATGCCAAACTGCTCGGCGGCCTCGCGCCCAAGCACGCCGATTCCGACGCTGCGTCGTAGCACGCCGCGATGATCAATAAAGCGGTCGATAAAGCGATACATCAGCCGCTCGACCCGCCGCAGATGCACGGCCATTTTCTCGCGCTGTTCAACTGTCAGGTCTTGTTTGACGCCGCCAGGCAGCACAAAGTTTGGCTGCATGGGCACGCCGGTCAGGTTATACTGCACTTCGTAGAGCGCATTGAGCAGTCGACCAAGATACTGCGCGTCGCGCTCCAGGCCCAGGCTATGGTGCGCATCCTTAATAGCTTGAATATGGACCTGTGCACGCTCAACCTCGGCGGCGATCATGCGCAGGGCCGCCCCGCGCTCATGGACCGTGATCTGGCTCAGCCCCTCCAGGGCCTGGCAGAAGGCGAGCGTATGCGCCACCGAGTCGGTCGCGCAGATATGGCTCACGATCGTGATCGCCTGCGGGATCGAGGAGCGCAGCAGACGCTCGGCTATGCCGCGCTCAGCATAGCCATCGCGGTACTCAACATCTGCGATGCGCTCGCCTTCAACCTGCAGCACAAAGCGCATTGGCCCATGCCAGTTAGGGTGAAATGGTCCGAGTGGTAGTAGGTAACTCAAGGCTGTCCTCTTGTTGGTCAAACCGCGCCGATTATAGCCCTACCAGCGCAAAAGGGCAAACCTGCACGTCAGAGTGCCTATGGTACAATGACGCACTCACCTGCAGTTTAAGGTGAGATCGATCCAGTACCAATTCACGTTCAGCGAGTTGGTATAACCACATCCACAAGGAGTTTTGCCAGTGGCGATCCACTTTGGAACCGACGGCTGGCGTGCCGTCATTAGCGATGAGTTTACTTTTGCCAATGTGCGTTGGGTGGCGCAGGCTATCGCCGAGCAGATTATCGCCGATACGCCCGCCAATGCTACTCCAACTGCGGTCGTTGGCTTTGATACGCGCTTTCTCTCTGATCGCTATGCGATCACTGTCTCCAATGTTCTGGCTGCCAACGGCCTCGCCGTCTACCTTAGCAAGGCCGATTGTCCAACGCCGGCGCTGTCATTTGCGGTGCGCCACTTGGCGGCCCATGGCGGTGTGATGATCACCGCCAGCCATAATCCGCCGCGCTACAACGGCATCAAAGTTAAGGCGGCCTTCGGCGGCTCGGCCCTGCCCGCAACCATGAAACACATCGAGCAGCGCATTGCCGCGCTCCAGTCCTCAGGCCGCACGCCGAAGTACGCCGAGCCGCCATGGCAAGAGGGCCGCGCCCCCAGCGCTGGCGAGGTCGTGCGCTTCGATCCGCTGCCGGCCTACCTCCAGCACTTGCGCACGCTCGTCGATTTTGCCGCCATCGCCAATAGCGGCCTACGCGTCGCCGTCGATCCAATGTACGGCGCTGGCCGCGGCTATATCGCGCGCTGGCTGCGCGAGCTAGGCGTCATGGTCGCCGAGATCCACGCTGAGATGAATCCAGGCTTCGGCGGTCTGCATCCCGAGCCGATTGAGCGTAATCTGCGCCCGCTCGCCGATCTCATCCGCGCTGGCAGCTACGATCTGGGCTTGGCCACCGACGGCGACGCCGACCGCATCGGTGCGATGGACGCCCAGGGCGCGTTCGTTAGCCCGCACCAGATTATCGCCCTGGCCCTGCGCCACCTTGTCGAGCACAAGGGCAAGCGCGGCCTCGTGGTCAAAACGATCTCTACCACCCAGCTCGTCAATCGCCTTGCCGCTGCCTATGACCTGCGCGTCGAGGAAACACCAGTCGGCTTTAATCATATCTGCGATTGGATGCTCGCCGAGCCAGTCCTCATCGGCGGCGAGGAGTCCGGCGGCATCTCGATCCTCGGCCACATCCCCGAGGGCGATGGCATCCTCATGGGCCTGCTGCTGCTTGAGATTGTGGCCCTGGCTGGTCAGCCGCTCCACACGCTCATCGCCGCGCTCCAGGCCGAGCATGGCCCGTTTGCGTATGCGCGCATCGATCAGCGCGTGCCGCCGTTCCAGAAGGCCGATCTCGTCGCCTTCCTGCGTGATCGCGCCCCGCAGGAGCTGTGTGGCGTCCCTGTCGATCACATCAATGATCGCGATGGCGTGAAGTATGTTATGGCCGACGATAGCTGGCTGCTGATCCGCCCGTCCGGCACCGAGCCGGTCCTGCGCATCTATGCCGAGGCCGCTAGCGATGAGCGTGTTCAGGCGCTGCTCCAGGCTGGCGCGGCGCTGGCCGAGGATCATCTGAGCGCTGTGAGCGCTGGCTAGCCCCAGCGTGGGCGGTTTCCAGTATAATCGGCGGAGGTGCGATGAATACCCTTGATATCATTATTCTTGTGCTGCTCGGGTCGGGCGCGCTGCTTGGGGTATACTGGGGCTTGATCCGCCAGGTGCTCTCCATTATCGGCGTGGTTGCTGCGGCCTCCATTGCCGGACGCACCTACCCGCTGATCGCCGATCTCCTGGCCGCTGTTGCGCCGACGGCACCTGATATGCTGAACGTTGTCGCGTTTATACTAGTGTTTACTGTGGTGAGCGTGATCGTCAGCGTGGTGGCGACACTCCTGCGCCTGTTTGTGGGCCTGCTGTTTCTTGGCTGGCTCGACCATGTGCTCGGCGGCCTGCTGGGCCTGCTGCAGAGCGCGCTGGTTGTCGCTGTGCTGCTGGCGCTGCTTACCGCCTTTCCTGCCGCTGGGCTGTCTTCCCAGGTGGCAGGCTCGCGCTTTGCCGCATGGTGGGGCCGACCAGTGCTCTGGTGCCTGCCGCTGCTGCCCGAGCGATTTCGTTTACCCAATACGTTGATGTTTGGGGCTGATGTTCGCCAGCCCCTTGTTACGGCTTCAACGAGGAGGCCATTGCCGTGAGTAGGAAGTTAATGCGGGGCGTGATGAAGGCCGCTGCGGCACCTGGTGCGGTGCTCGCCGAGGTGCCTATGCCCCAGCCCGCCCGCAACGAGGTCTTGATCCGTATTCGCGCCACAACCATCTGTGGCACCGATCTGCATATTTATAAGTGGGACCCCTGGGCACAGAGTCGCATTCGTCCGCCGATGGTCTTCGGCCACGAGCTGGCCGGTGAGGTCGTCGAGGTCGGCTCCGATGTCACCACTGTCCAGGTCGGCGATTATGTATCCGCCGAGACGCATATTGTGTGTGGCTACTGCTATCAGTGCCGCACCGGCGCGTCGCATATCTGCCGCAATGTCGAGATCATCGGCGTAGATCGCTCTGGCTGCTTTGCCGAGTATATCGCTGTGCCCGCCAGCAATGTCTGGAAGAATGATCCTGCGCTTCCGCCAGCGCTGGCCGCTGCCCAGGAGCCATTCGGCAACGCTGTGCACACCGCCATGGCCACCAACCTGACCACCCGCAATGTGCTTGTCACTGGCTGTGGCCCAATTGGGCTGTTTGCGATTGGCATTGCCCACGCTGCCGGCGCACACCACATCTTTGCGACCGATGTCAACCCCAACCGCCTGGAGCTAGCGCGCACCATGGGCGCGACCCACCCGCTCAACTCCCAGGAGGATGTCGTGCGCTCGATTTTGGATGTCACCGATGGCGAAGGCGTCGATGTGCTGCTGGAGATGTCCGGCCATCCAAGCGCCATCGACCAGGGCTTCCGCGCGCTGCGCTACGGTGGCTTTGCCTCGCTGCTGGGCCTGCCGCCGAATGGCTTGCCCGACTTCGATCTGGCCAACCATATCGTCTTTAAAGGCGCAACGGTCTACGGCGTCTCTGGCCGCAAGATGTTCGAGACCTGGTACCAAACCCGCGCGTTCGTCGCCACGGGCAAGGTCGATCTGCGCCCGATTATTACCCACCATCTGCCGCTGGAGGAGTTCGAGACCGCCTTCGAGTTAATGCTCAAGGGCGAGGCCGCCAAGGTGGCCTTGTACCCGCACGGCCTCGATGGCGCTTGGTAGCTGGAGCAGGACAATGGCTGATAATCTGAATGAGTTTTCGCCCGCAAGCCTACAGCAGTACAATGACTTTATCCAAGGCACCCTGCCCGATGTGATGGGCATCGAGTTGATCGAGGTGCGCCAGGATCGCATGGTCGCCCGCATGAGCGTCGAGCGCCGCGTCCACCAGCCCTTTGGCCTGCTTCACGGTGGGGCCTCTGTGGTGCTGGCTGAGACGCTGGCCTCGCTTGGCGCATGGCTCAACATCGATCAGCAGAGCCAGCAGGCCGTCGGCTTGGAGATCAACGCGAATCACATTCGCTCTGTGCGCTCTGGCTTTGTCACTGGCGTCGCTACGCCGATCCACGTCGGGCGCAATACGCAGGTGTGGGATATTCGTATCACCGATGATCAGGAGCGCTTGGTGTGTGTTTCGCGCTGCACCATCGCTGTGATTGCTAGCAAGTAGCAGCCCTGGCTCGGGCTGCCGGTTTTCAAGGAGGCAATGATGCCGGTTCCGTTTGAACAGTATCTTGACTCGCGCCTCGATGAGCTGCGCGCGCAGGGTGTGTTCCGTTCGCTCCGCGAGCTGCAAGGCCCGCCTGGACCACGCTCCAAGATCGATGGCCACGAGGTCATTAACTTGTCCTCGAACAACTACCTGGGTCTGGCGACACACCCCGCGCTCAAGGCTGCCGCGATCGATGCGATCGAGCGCCTTGGCGTTGGCTCTGGCGCTGTCCGCACGATCATCGGCACCATGACCATCCACGAGGAGCTGGAGCGCCTGCTCGCCGACTTTAAGCACACCGAGGCCGCCCTGGTCCTCCAGTCCGGCTTCACCGCCAACGCCGCTGTGCTCGGCTCGGTCTTGGAAGATGGCGATCTCGTCATTAGCGACTCGCTCAACCACGCCTCGATCATCGACGGTATTCGCCTCACCAAGGCCGACCGCCGCGTCTATGCCCACTGCGACATGGACGATCTCGAGCGCGTGCTAGAGGAGGTCAAAGACGCCAACTATCGCACGATTCTCATCGTCACCGACGGCGTGTTCAGCATGGACGGCGATATCGCGCCCTTGCCACGAATCGCCGAGCTGGCCCAGCACTATGGTGCAGTCACCATGGTCGATGATGCCCACGCCTCCGGTGTGCTCGGTGCCCATGGCAGTGGCACCGCAAGCCACTTTGGCCTTAAAAACTGGGATATTCACGTCGGCACGCTCTCGAAGGCTGTCGGGGCGCTCGGCGGCTACGTCGCCTCGGTGAGCAAGCTGCGCCAGCTGATGGAGCATCGCGCACGTCCATTCCTCTTTAGCACGTCGCATCCGCCGGCTGTCACCGCCACCTGCATCGCCGCCATCAACCTCCTGCGCAGCGCCGAGGGCCAGCGCTTGATTGATCAGCTGTGGGAAAATGCACGTATGTTCAAGGCTGGTCTCACCAGCCTCGGCTTCGATACCGGCATCTCTGAGACACCGATCACGCCGGTGATCGTCGGCGAGGGTGCTAAGGCCATGCAGTTCTCCGATGAGCTATTCAAGGCCGGCGTGTTCGCTCAAGGTATCGCCTTCCCAACCGTGGCCCGCGATAAGGGCCGCGTGCGCACCATCGTCACCGCGACGCACTCGCAGACCGATCTTGAGGAGGCTCTGAACGTCTTTGAGACGGTCGGCCGCCGTATGCAACTGATCTAATTCATGGTACACTCTAGAGTATAGAGTAGCGGCATTCAGTATACATAACTCAAGCTGTATAAAAGGGGGATGCACTATCGAAGCCCAAACACTTGCCCGCCGTGCCGTTGATCTGGCGGATTCGAAACAAGCAACCGATATCGTGATGCTTGATCTGCGTGGGTTGTCATCGGTCGCCGATTACTTTGTCCTGTGTAGCGCCAACAACGAGCGCTTGCTGCGCGCTGTGGTCAAGGAGATCGACGATGAGCTGGCGAAAGAAGGTGCGCCAGATGTTCGGATCGAAGGCACACCTGAAACTGGTTGGGTGTTGCTCGATTACGGCGATGTGATTGTCCATGTCTTCAGCGAAGAGCAGCGGGCTTTCTATCGACTGGATAAGCTGTGGCAAAAAGCAAATCCGGTGGTTGTAGTGCAGTAGCAACTCGTCACCGACGACGATGCCGAGGAACTCAAAATGAACTCACACACTAAACGCGATAACTATGTTCTGTTTGCCTTGGGTGCTGCTGCCGGCAGCGCTGTAGGTCTGGTTCTCGGCTCGGTGCTGGCGTACTGGCTGGGCGAGGATACGGTCCGGGCAATTAGCCGCGGTCTGAAACGGCTCTCCGGACGCGACTCAGAACCAAACTTCGAACTGTTTCTGCAATAACGCTCCATCTCTCCAGTAGGGATGCGTTGACTTAAGGCATAGCGGCTAGCGTCTATGCCTTAAGTTGTTTGTGAGGTGAGCTATGGTCGAACGAATCTGTCGGGATTGTCAGGCGGGCAATCCGCTCGAGGCGGCGCAGTGTGCTGCGTGCGGCGCACCCCTGGAGGGTGCGGCTCCGCTCGCGCGCCAGATACAGCCTACGGCCTGGCTCAGCGCATTAGCCAAGCACCTGTCTTGCGCTCGCGCGCCGCCCGCTCGGTGGCGCTGGGCATCACAGCGCTCGCGATCGATCTAGGCTCGAGCTGGCTGCGCTCACGCTCGAACCAGTCCGCTCCACCACCTGCCTCAGCCTCCACAGCGCTCGCACCGCCGCAGCCGCGCCGCGGCTATCTGCGTCAGCGTGTCTGGGAAGAGTTCGCCGCCGATGGCTCACTGCGCCGTCGTGTCGTTGAGAACTTGATCATCCGCGATGAGTAGCGCACCAATTTTTGTGAAGCTCGGCGGCTCTGTGCTCACCGATAAAAATGCCCCCGAGTCGCTGGCCACACCCACGCTCGAGCACGTCGCCCGCCAGCTGGCCGAGTTTCGCCAGCTCCAGCCGGAGCAGCCGCTGCTCATCGGCCACGGCGGCGGCTCTTTTGGCCACTATTGGGCCGAGCGCTATCAAACCCACGCCGGGATTGTTGACAGCGCCAGCTGGTGGGGCGTCGTGCAGGTTGCCGATGCGATGGCCCGCCTTAGCCGTGCGGTTGTTGCAACCCTGCTCGCTGCCCATGTCCCGGCTATGAGCATGCAGCCCTCGGCCTCGGCCCAAGCCGCTGCTGGCCGCCTTCAAACGCTCGCCTGGCGGCCGCTGGCTGACCTGCTGCAGGCCGGTGTTGTTCCGGTTGTCTACGGCGATGTCGTGCTTGATGCCCAGCAGGGCTGTGCGATCATCTCCACCGAGGGCATGTTCGCCGCGCTGGCGACCAACCTGCACCCGCAGCGCATCATCCTTGTCGGCGAGCAGGCCGTCTATACTGCCGATCCACGTAGCGCAGCCAACGCCGAGCCGATTCCGCTGATCACCAGCGCCAACTACGCGGCTGTGCTGGCGACCCTCGGCGGCTCCCACGGCGTCGATGTCACTGGCGGCATGCGCGCCAAGGTCGAGTCCATGTGGCGTTTAGCCACCGCTGTTCCAGGTCTGGAGATCGTGATCTGTGGTCCCGAGGCGCTGCTGCCAGCGTTGCAAGGGCTGCCTCTGCCGCTTGGCACGCTGGTGTCGCCTTGACATAGTTTACTCCTCGGCGTACACTGGCGTGCGAACTGTAGGACTAGGGAGGTTCCCGTGCGACGATTATTTGTTTTGCTGCTGCTTGGTTCGGCGCTCGCTGGCTGCGGCTCTATCGCAGTTGAGCCAGAGCCACTGCCACCACCGCCGCCAGCTAAAGCGGACTACGACCTGGCGGTGTTTAGCGTCGACTTTGATCCGGCCTTGCAGGGCAATCGCTTACCTGTTAGCTCAAGCTATGCTGTGCTGGCAGCAGTCGAGAATCGTGGCACCTTGACCGCCTATAATGTCACGGTCGCTGCGCAGCTTGACGACCAGGCATCCAAAAAACATATGCTTGATGGCACCCAAACGATCAAAGAGCTGCTGCCCGGCGAGATCAAAGTTGTGCGCATTGAGCCGCGCAATACCCTGCCTGCTGTTCCGGCTACCTATCTGCTAACAGTTCAGGTTCGCCCGCTACCCAACGAGACGATTGTGTCGAATAACTCCCGCGCATATAAAATCAGCGTTGCTCCCTAAGGCACAGAAAAGATGAGGTTCTGGGATGCGCCTGCTTGCTACTCCTGCTCGTCCTTGGTTTACGTCGATGCCACTGATTGTGTGTGGTGTTTTGGTGGGCCTGCTCCTGTCGCTGCGCGTCGGCCCAGCCCGCCGTGTGGTTGCTACCTCTCGTAATGTGACCAGCGACCTGAGCGAGTCGCGCGTGCTCGATCTGCGCGCGCGCCAGCAAACCCTCAAGCAGCAGCTCGCACTGCTGCGTGATGAGCAGGCAACCTTGCAGCGCGAGGCCACCTCGAATCAGAGCAACTTGGAGGAGATCCGCTCGTCAATTGATGAGCAGAAGCTCATCGCTGGCCTAACGCCCTTGCGCGGGCCAGGCGTTGTGGTCACCCTCGACGATAGCGCGAGCGCGCTCACACCTGATGAGGCCGAAGACCCCAACCGCTATATCATCCATCAGCAGCAGCTCGTTACCTTGGTTGGCGTGCTGTGGAACGCCGATGCCGAAGCGATAGCGATTAATGACCAGCGCGTTACCGACCAGACCTCGATCTACTGTGTTGGATCCACGGTGATGGTCAATCAAGAGTTTCTTGCCCCGCCGTTTACTATTCGCGCCATCGGCGATCCGCAAAAGCTCGAGGACGCTGTCAGCACCTCGCATATGTTGGCCGATCTGTGGAATCGCCAGCGCGACTATGGTCTTGTCGTGAGCGTCAAGAGCAAAAACCAGGTGCAGGTGCCTGCCTACACCGGCTCGATTAGCAACTCAACCCTTGAGGTGCCCCGATGATTCGCACCACCCTGCGCCAGAGCCTGCTCACCTTGATCTGTCTGGTGGTGGGCTTTGCGCTCGTCACGCAGCTGCGCACCTATGACTCGATTCTTGGCGATGTGCGCAATCTTTCTACCGAGGATCTATCCATTGTGATCATTAAGTTAATTGATGAAAATGCGCGCCTCGAAAGCGAGATTAGCCAGCTGCAGCAGCAGAACGCTGTCTATGCCCAAACCCAGGCCGACGGCTCAAGCAACCTCAACCGTCTTGTTGACGACCTCAACCGCCTGCGCGTGCAGACCGGCGCAGCCCAAGTTCACGGCCCTGGCGTGCTAATTACTGTCAACTATGCACTGCGCGCCGCCGATGTGATGGCGCTGATCAATGAGATTCGCAACGCCGGGGCCGAGGCGGTCGCCATCAATAATCAGCGCATCACCGCCCACACCACCATCGAGGAGGTTAACGGTATGCTGCTGATCGACGATACGCCCCAAGCTCCACCCTATCGCGTAGCTGCACTTGGCGATAAAAATACACTGATGGGCGCGCTCAATCGCCTCGGCGGTTTGCTGCGCATCTGGAATGAGATCGAAGGCGTCTCGATCTCCATCGAGCCAAGCGATGACCTCACCGCGCCACGTGTTGCCAATCCACCAACCTTCCACTACGCCCAGCCCGCTCCCTAGACAAACCTTTCCCTATCGCTTATAATAACCAGTGTTGCTAGTTCAAATCACGAAATCAAGGAATGAGAGCGTGCCATGGGTGATCTGCAACAGACAATTGAAACATGCGGCCAGAAACCCCAG
>JABXJS010000181.1 GCA_013538855.1 Herpetosiphonaceae bacterium | reverse complement strand
GCTGAGCTTCACGGTGGAGAATGTCGGCGGGCAGCCGCTGACGGTGCCGTGGCTGTTCGCAGGCGTGCGCGATAGCAGCGGAGCCAACGTGGACTTTCCCGGCGTGCAGAATGTGACGCTGCAGCCTGGCGCGCGCTACACCTACCACGGCAGCCGCACGCTGGCGGCGGGGACGTACCGGGCGTGGGCGGCAGGCTACCTCGATGGTGTGTGGCGCGCGCTTGATCCGTACACCCAGCTGGGCTTCATGGTACTGGCCGCACGGCCCAGCCTTGCGCCAATCAACCTAGATGGGCCGCTGCCAGCGGGCCAGGTCGATCAGCGCTAGTCAGGCTCGCGCTTACATCGATAGTCTGCGCTAGATACACACAGCCGCAGCGGATAGCTGTATCCGCCGCGGCTGTTGGTGTGGCTGGCCGCTTACGTGGTGCACGCTAGACCCCGTGCTGCGCACCAGATCGCCTAGCGCCGCTGGTTGTGCGCCCACTGTTGGATAACCTCGACCGCCCGTCCGATGCCATCCTCGGCGCGGATGCGCGCACCGAGGGCGGCCGCACGCTGCTGCATTCTGCTGTCGCTCAGCGCCTGGTCAATCGCTGCGGCGAGCTTGGCGGCGCTGAGCTGGCGGCGCGGGATGGCCTGCGGGCCAACGCCGAGCGCCTGCACGCGCCGCCCCCAGAACGGCTGGTCGCCAAAGAATGGGACGATGATCGACGGCACGCCTGCGCGCAGCCCAGCCGCCGTGGTGCCTGCGCCGCCGTGATGCACCACGGCGGCCATGTGCGGAAACAACCAGCTGTGTGGCACAGCGTCGATCATCAGCACGTTGTCTGGCAGGTCGCTTTGCGCCAGCCCGCCCCAGCCGCCGTAGAGGATGCCGCGCTGGCCTGTGCGCTGCAGCGCCGCGATCATCAGTGCGGTGTTCGCCTGTGGATCGCGGCTGAACATGCTGCCAAAGCCGATGTAGACCGGCGGCGGCCCGGCTGCCAAGAACTCCGCTAGCGCCTGTGGCGGCTGCCAGCCCGCTGGTGCATCCAGAAACCAGTAGCCGGTTACGTGGATATTGGCGCTCCAGTCTGACGGCGGCGGCAGCACGGCGGGGCTGTAGCCGTAGAGCAGCGGCGCGTCCTGCTGCTCCAGCAGCTTGAACGGCCCAGGGCGCGGCAGCGGCGGTAGATCGAGCACTTCTGTGCGCGCGTAGGTGTCGGCGCTGCGGAACATCATGCGCCACATCATCTGCTGGGTGAGCGTGTGCGACAGACGATTGGCCCAGCGGGTGAGCTTGCTCTGCGGCAGTGGCGCGAGGGCGCTGGGGAATGTGCGCGTCGGCGTGAGCGGCACCAGATACGCTGGCACATAGGCTGTGCCGAGCTTTTCCGCCAGCGCCAGGCCCATAAATCCCAGGCCGCCGATGATCAGGTCGCTGCCTTGGCTGGCCTGCAGGCCGCTGCGCGCTGTCTGCTCGGCGAGCTGCCTGGCTCCCTGGCCGGTGGCCGACAAAATTTGTAGCAGGTTGCCCTGCTCGGCGAGGTCTTTCATGTGCGCCTGCGCCTGCGCTATGGCGCTGTCGCCGATGGCGGCAAACTCTAGGCCATGGGCGGCGACGAGCGGCTGAAAATCAAGCGTGCTCAACATCTGCACGCTGTGTCCGGCGGATTTCAGGCCGCTGCCAAGTGCGACGTAGGGCTGCACGTCGCCACGGCTGCCCATGGCCAGTATTGTTATCTGCATCGGTTGTTTCCTTATCTGCTGCGCTGCGCGTTGACGTTGCTGGCGTACGCTGACGAAGTCGTTCTGTATTGTGCGCTCCGACGGTGCGAGCGCGCTGTATGGCTCGACATAACTGCGCTGGTTGCTGAAGCAGGGTACGTGTTTTTGCGTGCGGTTTTTGGTCGATAGTCCGGCGGTGCTAATGCGCCGTGTGGCTCGACTATGGCCTTGCGTGTGTTTTTAGTCGATCAGTCCGGCGGTGCGAGCGCGCCGTATGGATCGACATAACGTCACTGATTGCTGGAGCAGGGTTGCGTTATGGTTGATAGTCCGGCGGTGCGAGCGCGCTGTATGACTCGGCATAATGCCGCTGATTGCTAGCGCGGGCGTGCGTGTGTGTGTTTTGGATCGATGAGCGTTGTGTGGCTCGACGGCCGCTGCTGCTCGCGCCTAGCCGTGCCCACCGCCAGCGCTACGACGGCTGATCAACAAGCAGGCCGCTGACGATCATCTGCACGACCTGCTCGCGCAGTGCTGCTACTCCGGCGGGCGTGTCGAGCGCGGCGCTGGGCTGGAGTGTTGTGTAGAGCGGCAGGCCCGCCAGGCTGGTCTGGCAGATCTGGAGCGCCAGCGTGAGCTGAACGGCGGGCGCGAAGGTTGAGCGGATCAGCCCGGCCTGCTGCGCCTGGGCGAAGAGCTGATCGAGCTGTGCGCTGTGCTCCTCGGCGGCCTGGCCGCTGATCTGGCGGTAGCTCTGCCAGCCCTCGGCCATCTCCCACAGCAGGATGCGCAGCAGGTTCGGATGGCTGGCAAAGTGATCGAAGATGGCGTGGAACGCGCGCTCAAAGAATGCGCGCAGCTGCTGGGCGTCGCTGGCCAGCTGCGGGTGCTCCAGCAGCGGCGCGAACACGTGCGCCCGCAGCGCGCTGGCGGCCTGGTCGGCACGCTGCAGCACCTCGGCGTACAGCAGCAGCTTGTCGCCGAAGTACTGGAAGATCAGGCTTTTGTTGTAGCCTGATGCCGCCGCGATGGCATCGACGCGCGCCCCGTCGAAGCCCTCGGCGGCAAAGACGGCCTCGGCGGCGTCGAGGATCGCTGTGCGCGCCGCCGCCGCATCATACGACCGCGTGCGCCTGGTTGTTTTGCTCATAACTACGCCTTTTATTCTAACCAGTTAGTTAGAAAATAGTGTAGCACAGATTTGTTTTCCTGCAAGCAGGCGTATGCTGCACTGTACGCTGAAGGGTCGCGGCGCTGGAGCGAGGACAGGCCCTGCGCTGAATCACCCGCAGCGCACCCGGCTGCACCGCTGAACGGTGGCCTGAGCACCAGCGTGAACTCTTTTGGCTGAGCTGTGGTGATTATCAACAAACGACTCTTGATCAAAAACGCCAGCACAGAGACATAGGTAGCCCGCCGGCGTAAGCGCTGCACCTTTAAGGAGTGAAAATGCATTATCTGCTCAAGCGCTGCGGCGCACTGTTCGCCCTGCTCGTGCTGCTCGCCTACGCTGGCACATCCAAGCCTGCTGCCGCCTGCTCGACGTTTATGCCGCCCTGGTACAGCATTGTGACTACGCTGCATGTGCCGCCTCTGCCCGCTGGTGTTACCATCGAGGAGCGGGTGGATGCGCATCCTGCGCAGTCAGCCAGCAAGACGATTGTGGTTAAGAACACGAGCGCTACACCGCTGTACGTGGTCGCCCGCTTCGCGACTGATGCGACCAATTTTGTGCCAATTGGCATCACCTTCGCCGCTGGCTACGGGCCAGCCTTCAAGTCCGCTGATGGTGCAGCATTTTCCTGGTCTTCGCCAAGCGCCACTGGCGCACCTGACTCGGCCTGGCAGCCCACTGGTGACAGCATTGAACTGGACGTGGATTCCCTGCGTATCGGCAGCGGGAGCGCCCAATCCATCACCTTTAAACAAGGAGCGACCTATCTGCGCGCTGCCGCTCCGCCACCTGAGCAGGCGCAGATTCAGCTTGTCTATGGCGACGAGTTGATCGGCATTCCCGTCGATGTCACCTACACCCTCAATCCAACTTATAGGCAAGACTTGCTTGGGATGTATCGCTGCTTCGACTCTGCTGCCAGCCCGGAGGCGCTGCTCGTGCAGGGTGCGCTGCGGCCAATCTTCATAACAGCGCGCGCTGTAGCGCTGAAGTATAGCGCCTCCCAAAGCCAAGTGCGCTGAGCTAGCTTCGGCTGTGATCGCGCTCTGTGCCGCTCTGCAAGCTGCTGCGGTAAGGTATTTCGAATGCGACCAATGTGGTTGGGCTATGGCTCGTGCTGTAGCAGTCTCAGGCCAGCGCTAGCTGTTGACCATAGCTTCTGCCCTGTACGTTGCTTGGCGCTGCTCTGGTTCAACTACGCGGAGGAACACCATGGTGCTTGATCGCGCTGACTACGCCGAGCATTGGATTGCCGAATTTATTGACGCGCCGCCGACCTGGCGCAGCGCCCACGATGGTTGCGCCGATAGCAGCATCCCGCTGAGCGACGACTACAGCTATGCGCTCGTGCTCGGCAGCGACGGCGCAGCCGAGCTTGCTATCCGCCAGACGAATGGCTACACCTACGCGCTTGTTATGCACATCGGCGTGCGCGGGCGCTGGGAGCTACACACGCTGTGGGCGGACAGCTTCAGCATCGCCATCCGCGACCCGCTGATCACGGTCATCCAGGCTGGCGCGCACCTCGCCGCCTGGCAGCAGGCCATCGTCGCCGAGCAGCCCTGGTGCTGCTATCGCGACGGGGCGGGCTTCCAGGGCGTGCGCGGCTTGTACGTGTAGCGCCGCCGACGCCGCACATAGAAGTTCCAGCGCGCTTTTAAATTTAGAGCGGCGACAAGCGGCGCTAGGTGCGCTTGAGCTGCACGAGCACAATCTCGTTGCCATAGAGATCGTAGCAGTGCACGAAGGCGGCCTCGGCGTCCTCGTGCGGCGGGCCACGGAACTTCACGCCTTTGCTTTGGAGATCGCGGTACGTTGACTGGACGTCGTCGGTGTAGGCCACGAAGCACGGCTCGCCGCCGGTCTGGTTGCCGACGCGGTCGCGCTGCTCAGCGGTGGTGGCCTCTAAAAACCAGACACCCACGCCAGGCTGGCCGGGCAGGCCGACATGGACGAAGCGCTGGCCTTCGGCGTTGGTCATATCGACAATCAGCTGAAAGCCGAGTATGTCGCGGTAGAACGTGAGCGCGGCGTCGTAGTCGTGAATGAGGATGATCAATCGGCCCAGGGTTTGCAGCACGCAGGTCGCTCCTTTCGCTGCTGAATAAACACAGGTGTTCGAGTATAGCGACCGGCTGTGTCAACGGCTGACACAGCGCACACTGGCTAAAATTGTAGGCGTCGCCCGGCGGCGGACACGTGCGCTGGATGGCTAGCTACGTCGTCTGAGGTGCAGGCTGCTCGCGCAGGTGCAGTGTGCGCAGCGTCTGGGCGTTGATGGCGACGATAACGGTGCTGAGCGACATCAGCAGCGCGCCGACGTAGGCTGGCAGGACGAAGCCGATTGGAGCCAGCACGCCTGCGGCCAGCGGCAGGGCGATAATGTTGTAGCCAGCGGCCCAGGCCAGGTTTTGCACCATCTTGCGGTAGCTCGCCGTGCTGAGCTTGATGATGCGCGCAATATCGCGCGGATCGTTTTTAACCAGCACGATGCCAGCTGAGGCGCGGGCCACATCGGTGCCGGCCCCAATCGCGATGCCAACGTCGGCCTGCGCCAGCGCCGGTGCGTCGTTGACGCCATCGCCGACCATGGCCACGCGGCTGCCGTCGCGCTGTAGCTCCTTGATCTTGGCGCTCTTGTGCTCTGGCAGGACTTGGGCGAAGTACTCGTCGATGCCTAGCTCGCTGGCGACCCAGCGCGCCACGTCCTCCGAGTCGCCGGTGAGCATCGCAACGCGCAGACCCTGCTCCTTGAGGCTGGCGATGGCGCTGCGGCTCTCCTCGCGGATGACGTCGGCCAGCGCAAAAGCGGCCACAACCTGCTGCTGCTCAACCAGGTACACCACCGTCTGGCCACGTGCGCCCCAGGCCTGAAGCTGCTGCTGAAGCTCGCTGGGCACCGCAACCTGCTCCTGCTCCAGCAAGCGCGGGCCGCCGATCTGGAGCGTGCGTCCGGCGACACGCGCCTGCACGCCGCGCCCAGGCAGCGACTGGAAATCACTGACGGCAGGAATCGTTACATTGCGCTCCTTGGCGGCTGCAACGAGCGCCTTGGCGATGATGTGCTCGCTGTCGCCCTCGATGGCGGCGGCCAGCCCTAGCGCCGCATCGGCGCTGCTGTCGCCGGTGCGGCGCATATCGACCAGCCCCTGCTCACCACGAGTGAGCGTGCCCGTTTTATCGAAGACGACCACATTGAGCGTGCGGGCTTTCTCTAGCGCCAGTCGATCACGTACCAGAATCCCATTGCGTGCCGAGAGCGTTGTTGAGATGGCGATGACCAGCGGAATAGCCAGACCTAGCGCATGCGGGCAGGCCACGACCAAGGTGGTCACCACGCGCTCTAGGGTGTAGTTATCGAAGCCGCGGGCCAGTGTCCAAGCCACCAGGGCGATCAGCGCCGCACCGATTGCCACAATGGCCAGCCAGAACGCGGCGCGATCGGCCAGGGCCTGCGCCCGACTGCGGCTGTTTTGGGCCTCATCGACAAGGCGCATAATCCCGGCCAGCATCGTCTGATCGCCAGTCCGGGTGATGCGCACGCGCAGCGAGCCGCTGCCATTGACGGTGCCGCCGATGACCTCGCTGCCGGCTGTCTTGCTCACAGGGCGTGACTCACCAGTCACCATGCTTTCATTGACCTTGCTCTCGCCCTCTTCGACCTGGCCATCGGCGGGAATTTGGGCACCAGGGCGCACGAGCACGAGGTCGTTATCCTGTAGCGCGCTGATCGGGACAGTCTCGCTGCCGTCGGCGGTGATGCGCTCGGCGGTGTCAGGCAACAGCTTGGCTAGCTCGTTGAGGGCGCTCTGGGCGCTGCCGACGGCGCGCATCTCCATCCAGTGGCCAAGCAGCATGATCGCCACAAGCGTTGCCAGCTCCCAGTAGAATGGTTGGCCGCTGACCAGATTAAATGTGATAGCCAAGCTGTAGAAGTAGGCGGTCGAGATCGCGAGCGCTACCAGCGTCATCATGCCTGGCTGCCGCGAGCGCAGCTCGTTCCATGCCCCAGCCAGAAAGACCCAGCCGCAGTACCAGTAGATGATGCTGCTCAGCACAGGCGTGAGCCAGCGCACGCCTGCAAACTGCGGCGCGTTATAGCCGAGCAAATCCTGAATCAGCGGCGCATAGACCAGGATCGGTATCGATAGCACGAGAGCGATCCAGAACGGGCGACTGAACATCGCCGTGCTGTGGCCTGCGTGCCCGCTGTGCTGGCTATGCTGCATGCCGCTGTGGTCCATCTGCTGCTGTGTGTGGGCGGCGTGCTCATCGGCGGGCATGTGCTCATGGCCGTGGACGGCGGCAGCCTGTAGCTCGGCAGCCGCATCCTCGGCATGGGCTTCAGCACCGGTTTGATTGTGGTGCTGGTGCTCCATACGCTTCCTCCTTCGTTTCGGTTCAGATCTATCGCTCTTTGCTTATGCCTTGCAGAGGCTATGCCGTGGCTGTGGCGCTGCGCCACAGACGTTAGGCTGGCGCAAACAGCAGCGTAAACTGGCTGAAGCTGTAGTCGGCGCTCAGCGGCGGCCATACGAGCTGTTTGAGCGCCTGCTTACCTGCTGCGCTTCGCTCGCCATTGACATAATACGAGCTATAGCCAGCGCCGTTGACAACGCCGTAGAAGAGCTTGATGCCGTTCATCACCGGCTTGCCCAGCTGCTGCGGCAGCGCTGGGGCGATCTGGCGCAGGATCGGCCGATCTTGCACATACTGCAGCAAGTGCTGAATGCTAGCGCGATCTGCGCCCTTGATGCTGTTCATGCCGGTGTAGCCCAGCCAGCCGGGCACGCCAAGCGGATCATCTGGCCCAACCCAGGCGGCGTCCAGCACCTCGCGCGTGGCCAGCAGTGAGAAGATCGGTGGCGCGGTGGTGACGCACCAGGCGTAGGCGGCGGTGCTGAGCGCGGCCTCCTCGTTGCTGCCAAAGCCGGTCGAGCAGTCGATCAGCTGGCTTACAGGATGGGCCGGGTTGAGCCAAAACTCTACCCAGATGTGTGCCAGCCACGCGCCCTCGACCACGCTCCAGACGCTGGCCTCCTGCACGCGGATAACCGGCACATTGTCACGCAGTTGAATCGTGGTGCCGCTGAGGTCAAGCTCAATGCCTTTGGCGGCTAAATGCTCATAGATGTGCTGGGCGCTCTGTTCCTCTGCTGTATGCATGCATTACTCCTCGCTAGATTATGCTGCTCTCAAGAATTTAATCATATTAGATGGCGAAGCGGGCGCACAGATAGCGCTCGATCTGCTGCACGGTGTGCGCCTGCCGCCCGCTCGTATCGCTGGCGATCTGGGTGCGATGGTAGATCTGATCGAAAAACATGGTGTAGACCATCCAGACATCGCGGCGCGTGATCAAGGTTGGATCGGCGCGCTGCTGGAGGTAGGCGTGCAGGAAGCGCTCGCGGCGCTGGCTGCTTAGCTCCATCTGCCAGGCTGTCGCTACATCCCAGCCAATCATGGCCAGATCAAGCGCCGGATCACCAATCTGGGCGCTCTCCCAGTCGATGTAGCGGATGTGTGCACCTGAAAAGACAATATTGAGCTTGTGCAGGTCGCCGTGCACAAGCGTGAAGCTGCGCAGGCTGGTAAAAAGCTGGTTATGCGTGGCGATGAAGTCGCGCAGCGTTGGCAGCAGGCGCTGATTGTGGGGCAGCGCCAGGATGGCTGGCTCGCGCGTGGCCCAGTAGCGCACAGCCGCATCGAAGCGCTGGAGCATGTCTAGCGCTGAGTCGCTCGGCTGCGCAAGATCGCCATGCTGATTAAATGTGCGCTGATGCAGCTGCGCCAACGTGTGGGCGTGCAGCAGCAAGTCAGCATCACTCCAGGCAGCCTTGATCACGCCAGGCAGGTACTCCAAAATGCTGTAGGGCTGCGCGAGATCACGCCCGCTCACATCCACAACGTAGGCGCGTGGCCCGATACCCGGCGGCACCAGCTGGAGCGCTGCCTGCTCCTGCTGCAGCGTGCGCGCTGACTCTGGCCCGCGCAGGCCGATGCGCACATTAAAGTGCTGCGCCTGGTTAACGCGCACCAGCATGTTGAGATTGGCCTCGCCCTGGCCAAGCACGGTGGCGCTGACCTGCGTGACCTGGGCGAGCTGGAGGGCGGCTTGGTGGCGTCGGATGATCGTCGTCAGTGTTGATTCGGCTGGTTGCTGCATAGGTCGCCTGCTTCTACTTTCGCTCGTTGGGCCGCACGCTATGGGCTGGCGTGGCCATGAAGCCGATAGACGCGCGCCTCGTAGGGCCGCAGCGTGATCTGGCGGATGCTTGCGCTGTCCTCAACCGCGTAGTTGGCGATCAGCAGCTGGGGGCTGGTGTCCGGCAGCGCGGCGGGCAGCTCGAACGTGGGCGTGCTGGCGCTGAAGTTGAGGATGACCAGCAGGCGATCGTCATCGAGCGTGCGCGTGAAGGCGTAGATCTCGCGATCATCGGGCAGCAGCAGCTCGTAGCGGCCGTAGACGATCACCGGGTTGGCCTTGCGCAGCTTGATTAGCGCTTGATAGTAGTAAAAAATCGAGTTCGGGTCGGCCAGCGCTTGCGCGGCGTTGATCTCGCGATAGTTGGGGTTGAGCTTGATCCACGGCGTGCCGCTGGTGAACCCTGCGTTCTCTGAAGCGTCCCACTGCATCGGCGTGCGGGCGTTATCGCGGCTCTTGCGGTGGATGCGCGCCATCACGTGTTCGTGATCAAGCGCGTGCTCCTCGGTTAGCTCGCGGTAGGCGTTGCGCGTGGCGATGTCGCGGTAGTCCTCGATTGAGGGAAAGGCGACGTTGGTCATGCCCAGCTCCTCGCCCTGATAGATGTAGGGCGTGCCCTGAAGCATGTGCAGGAAGGTGGCGAGCATTTTGGCCGACTCGACGCGATACTGCTGATCGTTGCCAAAGCGCGAGACCTGGCGCGGCTGATCGTGGTTGGAGAGGTACTGGCTATTCCAGCCGCGGCCCTCCAGGTCCTCCTGCCAGCGCGACGTGACCTGCTTCAGCTCGAGCAGGTCCCACTCCTTGACGCCAAGCGGCAGCCCTGGCTCGGTGTCGAGGTCCATGTGCTCGAAGTGAAAGACCATATCGAGCGGCCCGCTGTCGGGGTTGGTCAGCTCGACAGCCTGCGCGGTGGTGGCCCCTGGCGTCTCGCCAACCGTCAGGGTGTCGTAGGTGTCAAGCGCCTCTGCGCGCATCTCGCCGAGGAACTCCAGCAGCCGTGGCCCATGCAGGAAGTACTGCCCGGCGGGCTGATAGCGGCTATTGAACATAATTGGCGCGTTGGGCAGGCCCGGCACCTTGGAGATCATGTTGATCACGTCCATGCGGAAGCCATCGACGCCCTTGTCGAGCCACCAGCGCATCATCGCGTAGACCTCCTGGCGCACCTTGGGGTTTTCCCAGTTGAGGTCAGGCTGGCGGGTGGAGAAGAGATGCAGAAAGTACTCGCCGGTGCGCTCATCGTAGACCCAGGTGGAGCCGGTGAAGAACGAGCGCCAGTTGTTTGGCTCGCGGCCTGCGTGCCCCTGCCGCCAGATGTAGTAGTCGCGATAGGGATTGTCCTTTGACTTGCGCGACTCGACAAACCAAGGGTGCTCGTCCGAGGTGTGGTTGACCACGAGGTCCATGATCAGGCGGATGCCGCGGGCGTGCAGCCCCTCCAGCAGCGCCTCCCAGTCCTCCAGCGTGCCAAACTCGTCCATGATCGCGCGGTAGTTGCTGATGTCGTAGCCCATGTCGTCGTTGGGCGACTGATAGACCGGCGAGAGCCAGACGACATCGATGCCTAGCTCCTTGAGATAGTCAAGCTTGGCGATGATGCCGCGCAGGTCGCCGACGCCATCGCCGTTGCTGTCGTTGAAGCTGCGCGGCCAAATCTGATAGACGACGCTTTCTTTCCACCAGGTTTTCTGCATGCGTGTGACTCCTTTCATGATCGTGCGGCTATGCGTACAGCTTAATCGCATCTGCGCTGCAGCGCAAAGGCCGCTGCTGTGCGCAGGCTGCCAGCGCTGCCAGCCTGCATAAGCTGGGCCACGCTGGTGGCAGCCAGCCAGCGCTGGGCGCAGTTGCCTCAACAGCATCGTGATGTCCGCATACCTGAACACTGCATGCTGGTGCGTGCGCAGCGCTAGAGAGCGCTAATCAACGTAATTTATAACCACGTACGCTGTTAATATGTAACGCTTTTGAAATATGCCCGTATATCTTTTCATAGTCCGTTTCGTTTGGGAATCTGGAGTTTCCACGGATAAAGGTCTATTCCTAGAAAGGAGGTGCTGTTTTGAGTTAATTTTAACCACATCATTGTACACTGTTCGATCTATAGACTCTCATAATTTGTTGGGTATTTTTGCTATGCCTTGAAATATTTGTAATAGTATACATATTTATAGAATTTTGATATTTTTTCGGAGATTTAGCTTAATCCTGGGCAGCGAGGCTCAGATTAAGAGGGGGAATGTTCCATGCAACGTTTTATGGTGCGCTGCATGATTTTATGTATCATTACGGCGTTTTTTCCGCTTATTGATCAAAAACAAGCGCTGGCTACTGAATCGGGTTCTGTGCAGTCTCCAACGGCTCAGGCTTCTGCGGTTGCCTCCGCTGACTGGCTAATGGCGGCGCAAAATGCTCTTGTAGATCAAGAGTATTCAATCACATGGGTTGCAGAGCGCGGCTACCAAGCCCCGAACCGCGCAAATAATCTACGCGCCTTCTTTGGTGCCTATGGCGTGCAGGTCACTCCGCGCATGTTTTCTAGTGTTGCTGCTCCCTGGCACCTTGCTATAGCGCTCCAGAGCGCAGGTTCAGCTACGCTAGAGCATGCAGCGGACGCCCACTCGATCGTCTACCAGCATTCTGATGCTGTCGAGCGCTACAGCAACAGCGAGCGCGGGCTGACGCAGCAGCTCATCCTGTCGCGCGCTCCATCCGCCGATCCAGCGGCTGCGACAATCAACCTCAAGACGAATTTGACCCCAACACTCAATGGTTCCAACCAGTCGATTGCATTGAGCAGCGCCGCTGGTGTCCATGTGTTGGACTATACTATCCGCTCAATCTATGATGCTGAGGGGCAGGCGCTGCCTGTGCAGCTGCGGCTTGCAGGCGCGGCCAGTAGTCCCACCCTGCGCCTTGCGCTACCGACTACAGCGCGCTACCCGCTGACGGTTGAGGCGCTGATCAGCACACCTGACTGGAGCATTGAAGGCACGCAGCAGGATACGCGGCTTGGCACTGCGGTGGATACAGCGGGCGATGTGAACGGTGACGGCTACAGTGATGTGATCATCGGTGCGCCGTTGTACGATGCTGGCGCAGGCGATGAGGGCCGCGTGCTGGTCTTCTACGGCTCAGCCAGCGGCCTGGCCAGCACGCCCGACTGGCTCAGCGACGGCAGCGTTCCAATGGGCCAGTTTGGCTACTCCGTAGGGACGGCGGGCGATGTGAATGGCGACGGCTACAGTGATGTGATCATCGGTGCGCCGATGATCGGTAGTCCTGACTCGACTGGTGGCGCTGCGGAGATCTACTATGGCTCTGCTGATGGATTGTCAGCAGAGCCAGACTGGAGTCTTGGCAATCAGCTGGGCTTGAGTTTGGCTGGCTACTCGGTGGGCACCGCCGGTGATGTGAACGGCGACGGCTACAGCGATGTCATCATCAGCTTAGCCGTAACCACCCAGCCTGGCCGCGTCGGCGTGTACTATGGCTCCTCAGCGGGCCTCGGTGCTAGCCCCGACTGGAGCGCCGTTGGCCTCAATGTTAATGATGGCTTTGGCTACTCGGTGGGCACCGCCGGTGATGTGAACGGCGACGGCTACAGCGACGTGATCATCGGCGCGCCCTATCGTGATAATGGTGGCTCTATCCAAGCTGGCCACGTGGATGTCTACTATGGCTCGGCACAGGGACTGCTGGCTCAGCCAGCCTGGAGCGTGACCGGCGCGACGGGAGATACATGGTTGGGCTACGCTGTGAGCACGGCGGGCGATGTGAACGGCGACGGCTACAGCGATGTGATTGTAGGCGCGCCGCACGACGGTGCCACTGATCAAGGCCAAGCATTGATCTACTTTGGTGGTGCGCTTGGCCTGAGTACAACGCCAGACTGGTCGGTGACCGATAGTCAGCCGAATGCCCAAATTGGGCAGAGCATCGGGACAGTAGGCGATGTGAATGGTGATGGCTACAGCGATGTGATTGTAGGCGCGCCTGTCACCGCAATACCGCCGTATGGCGTTGCCCGAATCTACTATGGTGGGCACATGGGTGTAGCAGAAGCGCCAATCTCTACCATCGTCAGCGACGAGCGGCTGATCGGCCCGGCTATGTCGATAGGTACGGCGGGCGATGTGAACGGCGATGGCTACAGCGATATCATTATCGGTAGACCATTCGCTAACGGCACAACGGAAGTGCAGGTTGGCCGCGCTGCTGTCTATCTTGGCGGCCCGCGAGCGCTCTCGGAGGCGGCAGTCTGGAGCGTCGAGAGCGCTCAACAGTCGGCCCAGCTCGGCACCGTGGTGGCGACGGCGGGCGATGTGAACGGCGACGGCTACAGTGACGTGATCATCGGCGCGCCCTTCTACGATGCTGGCGCAGGCGATGAGGGCCGCGTGCTGGTCTTCTACGGCTCAGCCAGCGGCCTCGCCAGCACGCCCGACTGGCTCATCGACGGCAGCGTTCCAATGGCCCAGTTTGGCTACTCCGTCGCCAGCGCCGGTGATGTGAACGGCGACGGCTACAGCGACGTAATCATCGGTGCGCCTGTCTACCTCAGCGGCCAGTCTGTGGGCCACGTGGAGGTCTACGTTGGCTCGGCGGCAGGCCTGGCCAGCACTCCGGCCTGGAGCGCTACCAGCGATCAGGGCTTGACGGCCCTCGGCTGGTCGGTGGGGACGGCGGGCGATGTGAATGGCGACGGCTACAGCGATGTGATCATTGGCGCGCCGGAGTATCAGGACCAGCGCGGGCGCATTGAGGTCTACTACGGCACAGCAGGCACCCTGGCCAACACCCCAACCTGGAGTGCTGTTGGTGCGCACAGTGGCGCGCAGCTTGGCTCCTCGGTGGGCACGGCCGGTGATGTGAACGGTGATGGCTACAGCGATGTTATCGCAGGCGCGCTCGGCTACAGCCAGGACCAAGCCGAAGAAGGCCAGGTGCTGCTCTACTACGGCTCGACGAGCGGCTTGGAAAGCACTGCGGCGTGGTCGTTCGAGAGCGATCAGGCCAACGCGCAGCTTGGCTGGTCGGTGGGCACCGCCGGCGATGTGAACGGCGACGGCTACAGCGACGTGATTGTCGGCATTGGTCGCTACGATACGCCGAGCAACGATGCTGGGCGGGCGCAGGTCTTCTATGGCGCAGCCAGCGGGCTGTCGAGCATGGCTAACTGGACGATAGACGGCGATCAGTCAGCCGCCTTGTTTGGCATTGCCGTGGGCACGGTCGGCGATGTGAATGGCGATGGCTACAGCGATGTGATCATCGGCGCGCCGCAGTATGCGTCCGAGCTGGCCGGTGCTGGCCGCGCTACGCTGTATCTTGGCGCAGCGAGTGGTCTTGCTGTCGCGCCAAGCTGGGCAATAACTGGCACACAGGCTGGTGCGGTGCTTGGCACCGCAGTGGGCACAGCCGGCGATGTGAACGGCGACGGCTACAGCGATGTGCTCGTGAGCGCTGTCGGCTATAGCAATGCTCAGACCTTTGCTGGGCAGGTGCAGCTGTTCTACGGCAATGCGGCGGCTGGCCGCGCCGTGCGCCCACAGCAGCTCAAGCCCAACGGCCAGACACCGATTGCGCCGCTGGGCCTGACCACCGCTATGGACGCATTTCAGCTCCGTGTTCTGGCACATACGCCGCTTGGGCGTGCGCCAGTGCGTCTGGAGTGGCAGGTGGCTCCGCTGGGTAGTGCTTTTGATGCGCCTGCTGCGCACAGCGGTGTTGGCCCATGGACGGATGTGCTGACCACCGGCGTCGCGCTTACGCAGCCGATCACGGGCCTGCTGAGCGACACGCCCTACCATTGGCGAGTGCGCCTGCGCTATCAGGCTGGCAGTGTGCTCGGCCAGACGGCGAGCCGCTGGGTGCATCTGCCCTGGAACGGCTGGCGCGAGACCGATCTGCGCACGGCTGCTACGCCGCCTCTAGCCCCAGAGGCCAACGCCGGGCCGGATCAGACGGTGAGCGCGCTGACGCTGGTGACGCTGGATGGCAGCGCCAGCAGCGATGCCGGTGGCAATCTGCCGCTGACTTACCAGTGGACGCAGAGCGGCGGCCCGGCCGTGACGCTGAGCGATGCGACGGCGGTGCAGCCAACGTTCGTGGCTCCGGCGACGAGCAGCGTGCTGACCTTCACGCTGGCGGTGACGAACAGCCTGGGCTTGGCCGCGCCTGCGCCCGATACCGTCATCGTGACCGTCAACGCCGCGCCTGCGCCAACCTATCGCTTCTACCTGCCGTTTATGCAGACACCGTAGCGTTTCGGCGCGCATATGGCTCTTCAGCGCCGCTAGCAAACGATGCTAGCGGCGCTGCTTTTGCGCATGGGAGACTGCTCCGCCGCTGTGAGTAGCACATCCACAAACTATTTTTGCAAGGACATATCGAGCCGATCGAAGCGCTCGATGGCGACCAGCTGTGGCCTGCGGTGCGGATGCGCATCCCAAAAGGCTGGGTTGATCCGCAGGACGTTGCGCAGCAGATCGCCGGGGTAGAAATCCCCTTCGATAAACGGATCAAGCGCTAGATGCTCCAGCGCCAGCGGGACAAGCTAGGGCCGCCCGACCTCCTGGCCGATAACTATGCGCACATGGTCAACGCTGAGCTGGTTGAGCGGCACGCGGCGCAGCTGATGCACCTTCGTCGCCAATGCCGAGGGGCAACGTGGCTCGCCCCAGTCGCTGCGCTCTAGCTCTTACAGGCGGCGGCTGGTTTTTGGTTATGGGGCGCGCTCCTTCTGTGGCTTCTCTCGGTCATTCTATTCTCCATGCGGCCTGCACGGCCCTGTTGTTGCTGGGCTGAGCCGCAGGAACAGGCTGTAGCATGCGGCGCTGGACATCACGGGGCGTGAGCGCACGGGGTGTGGCGGCGACCGCTGAGAACGGGAAGCGTATGGCTGAACAACCACATACTATTGATGCGCAGGCCGAGTATGCATCCAAGCTGAAGCTGGCGGCGCTGCTGAACGGTGCGCTGCTGGCCATCGCCGCAGGTGTGATCGGGCTGATCGACGCGCAGTTGCTGCTGGGACCACTGCATGGCGCGGTGTTCGTGCTGTGGATGCTGTACGGGTGCGCCGCGCTGCTGGCGGCCAACCTGCTGCTGGCGGGGCTGCTCTGGGCGCGCAGGCGGTTGGTCTGGGCCAAGGGTGTTTTGATCGCTGGCGTTGCTGTGCCGCTGCTCGGCGCGCTGCTGGTGCTCGGCGGTGCGCAGCTGCTGGTTTAGGAGCCAAGCAGGCGGGCGAGGCGGGCCTGGATGTGCGGCGGCTCGCTCTCGCGGCGCACCGTGCTAAGCGCATGGCGCAGGTTGGGGCTATGGGCGATCTCTGGCTCTAGCTCGTCGAGCAGCCAGTCGCTCAGTAGCTCCTCCAGCGGCCCGGCTCCCAGGCAGCCGAGCGCGTATGCATCGGCGGGCAGTTGGGCGTGGTGCAGGACGGCGCGCACCAGCCGCAGGCGCGCTGCTTGATCTGGCACGCTGAGCAGATCGACGGCCCACCAGTCGGCCTCGGCGCGCTGCTGAAAGTAGCGCAGATAGGCGGACGCAAACTGCTGCGCCGTCGCCGGGTAGCTTGGCTCGATGCACGGCTGCCATGCTGCCTCGACGTGCAGCGCTTGAAACTGAAGCTGCTGCTGTGGGCTAGGTGGGTCAACATCCCAAAATGTGCTACAGAGATAGCCGTGGCGGGCTGGGCTGACACACGTTTGCGCGCCATACTGCACCTGCCCGGCGCTGACGGCCGGGTCCACCGGCGTGAGGTCAAGCAGCACGCCGCGTGGCTGGAGATCGAAGGCGATCCAGCCGACGAGGGCCGAGGCGACCAGCAGCCATGTGTCATCGATGCAGGTGAGCAGGCTGTACCAGGGCATGCCATCGGGAAAAATAGCCAGCACAGCGGCAAAGGTGCTGTGCTGGCTGTGCCAGATCGGGGTTGTATTGGTGTGGGCCAGCGTTTGCCAGGCTGCGGCGGCATAGGGGGCCGCGTCAAGGTCGGTCATCTGGTGGCTCCTTGGTAGCAGATGACCTGAGTATACCTGGATTGCGTGAGTCTGCCTAGGAGCCGCTGAACGCTGGCGCGCGCTTCTCGATAAAGGCGCGCATGCCCTCGTTGGCGTCGTTGGTCGCCCAGAGGGCGTAGTAGGTGCGGCGCTCGAACATGATGCCCTCGTGCAGCCCGCCCTCTAGCGCGCGCTCGACGGCCTCGCGGGCGATGATCGCCGTGGTCTTGCTGTAGCTGGCGATGGTTGCGGCGGCGGCGAGCGTTGTTTCAAGCAGCTCGGCGGCGGGGATGACGCGGGCAACCAGCCCGGCGCGCTCGGCCTCGACAGCGTCCATGGTGCGGCCGGTCAAAATCATGTCCATGGCCTTGGCCTTGCCGATGAGCTTGGTCAGCCGCTGCGAGCCGCCCATGCCTGGGATCAGGCCGAGTTTGATCTCGGGCTGTCCAAAGCTGGCGTTGTCGGCGGCGTAGATCGTATCGCACATCAAGGCCAGCTCGCAGCCGCCGCCGAGCGCAAAGCCTGCCACGGCGGCCAGCTTGGGCGTGCGCAGCGCGGCGAACGTGTCCCAGCCGCGAAAGAAATCTGTGCGCAGCAGCTCGAGGTACGATTTGCTGGCCAGCTCCTTGATGTCGGCACCAGCGGCGAAGCAGCGCTCCGAGCCGGTGATCACGAAGCAGCCGACGTCGGGGTCGTCGTCCAGCGGCTGCAGCTGATCGACGAGCGTGTTCATCATCTCGGCGTTGAGGGCGTTGAGTGCAGCTGGCCGGTTGAGCCGCGCCAGCACCACCCGCCCGTGGCGCTCGATCAGCACATGCTGTTGTGTGGCAACACTCATGGTTCTTGCTCCTATCTATGCTTGGCTAGCGCTGCCGCTGCGTCTACGAGTCCCAGATCGCGCCATAGGCCGGAATGCCGCGGCTCTCCATGCCGTACACAACCTCCCAGGTGAGCTTCTTGTTTGAGATGCAGATCACCGCCTCGGCGTCAAAGTCGCGGTAGGCTGCATAGGCCAGCTGCACTAGGTCGGGCCGCCCCTGCGCGCTGGTATCCCAGATCAGCGCATCGGGCTGCACAGCCAGGATCTCGTCGACGAGCGTGTCGCCGTAGGTGGCGCGCGGCGCACGGGTGGACCAGACCAGCCGCGCCGGGACGTTTTGGCTCAGCAGGTGTGGCAGCGTGGGTCCGATGCCGCTGCCGGTGGCGATCCACACCACGCGCTTGAACAGCTTCTCGATGTTGCCGACGCCAGCGGTGGGAATGCCCTTGACCCACACGTGCGACGGCTGATCGTCGATGAACTGGCCGGTCCAGTCGCCAGCGCGCGAGATGGTCAGGCGATAGCCGGACTTGCCCGGCGCAGGCACGTTGGCGAACGAGTGCCACTCGATCAGCGGGCTGCGGCTGATCGTGGTTGACGAGCCAGCGAAGGGCGTCACGCCGTAGTCAAACTCGACCAGCGCCACGTGCGCTGAAGGGCTTTCGATCTTGATCGGCACTTTGCGCAGCCGCAGCCAGGGCAGGGCGATGCTCAGCGTAACCAGCAGCAGCAGCCAGAAGCTGGGATCGGCGCTAAGCGCCGCGAGATAGCCGCCGCTGCCGCGCTGATCGTTGATGAACAGCAGCGTGTGCACCCAGAACAGCAGCAGCGCCATCCAGCCGCCGAAGCGATGTGAGCGCTCGAAGCGGTCGTGGGAGCGGGCGCGCAGCGGCGGTAGCGCCAGCACGATCAGCATAATCAGCAGTGCCAGCAGCACATAGGTGATCGCCACGGTGCCCACGGCGAGGCTGGCCTGGCCCTGGATCAGGCTGTAGGTGAGCGTGCCGACGAAGAGTGCAAACCAGACGGTGCCCATGACCGCACCGCCAACATGCAGGCCGCCGAAGTGATACACCTTGCCCATCAGCCAGCGAATGCGCAGCGGCCAGCTGGTTGGCACGCTGGTAGCAAGTTTGAACAGGAGGTTGATCACATATTGCTGACGGATAATCACCGCCAGTGCGATGTTGAACACCACCAGTCGCGCCATTGGCCCAAGCGCGCTGCTCGCGCTTGCCCACCACTGATAGCGCGTGCTGCCCAGCCAGAGCACAGCGAGATTGACCAGCACCACCAGCGCGATCAGCCGGTTGTAATGCATCAGCGCCGGGTGCTTGCCGATGCGTCGCCACAGCGGGTGCTGCGGTGGTAGCGCCGAATCCACGGCAGGCTTGGCTGGCCGGGCGAGCTTGACCGAGCGCTCTAGCTCTAGCATGCCGCCACCTCCGCCTGTTTCAGCGCGGGCTGCTCGGCGGTGGCTGCCGCCTGAGTGCTCAGGTGATTGATGGCTTGCTGCAGCAGCGCTTTTTTATCGACCTTGCCGCGGCTGGTGATCGGCAGGCTATCAAGCGCCAGCACCAGCGCAGGCACGCAGTAGTAGGGCAGCACCGCTGCCACCGCCTGCTGCGCCGCAGCGACATCGACGCTGCTTGGTGTGACAAAGGCCACCAGCCGCCGTGAGTCCAGCTTGAGCGTGACCGCCTGGCGGCAGTGCTCCACCGTCTCCAAGGCCGCCGACACCGAGTCCAGCTCGACGCGGAATCCGCGCACCTTGACCTGGTCGTCGGTGCGCCCGTAGTGCTCCAGCTCGCCGCTGTTGGTCCAGCGGCCAAGGTCGCGGGTGCGGAACATCATGCGGCCGCCGCCGAGGAACGGATCGGGGGCGTAGCGCTCGCTGTTGAGCGTGTGGTTGTGCAGGTAGCCCGCCGACACGCAGTCGCCGCCTGCCCACATTTCGCCAATCTCGCCGATGGCGCATGGCTCAAGCTTGTCGTTGAGAATGTACACCGTGTTGTTGGGCGTGGGCCTGCCGATGGTGAGGCTGGCTGACCAGGGATAGTAGCGCTGGACAGTGTTGACGATGGTGGTCTCGGTTGGCCCGCACGAGTTGTGGAAGGCGGCGAAGGCGGCCCACGCGTCGGCGAGCGGCTTGGGGCATGGCTCGCCAGCCACAGCCACCACCTTGACATTGCGGCAGCGCTGCGCATCGAGCGTGCCCAGCAGCGAAGGTGTTGCGATGACCACATCGGCGCGCTGCACTGCCTGCAGCACATCGTGGCCACGGATTACCAGCGTGCCGCCGTTAGCGAGGCAGCCCAGAATTTCCCAGGCCGCCATATCGAAGGCGATGCTTAGGATCTGCGCCACGCGCATGCCGGGCTTGATACCTAAATTGCCTGGCTTGGTCAGCAGAATGTTGCTGACGTTGCCGTGGGTTACCTGGACGCCATTGGGCGTGCCGGTGGTGCCAGAGGTGAACAGGATGTAGCAGGCGTGCTCGCGGCCAACGCTGGCCGTGGGCATGAAGGCGGTGCGGTGCTCGGCAGCATCGGCGAAGGGTTGCTGCATGACCTCGTCGATGGCGATGCACAGGTGGTTATCTGGCACCGGCACGTCATCCTGCAGCGGCGTTTGCGTGAGGATCACGCTGGTTGCGGCGACGTCGATGATATGCCGCAGCTGCGCCTCGGGCGCAACGCCGACGTGCTGGGGCACATAGGCCGCGCCCGCCTTGAGGATGCCAAGCATACCGACCAGCATTGGAATAGAGCGCTGTAAGAACAGAGCGACATTGTGGCCGGGCTGCACGCCGTGCTGGTGCAGCAGCAGCGCCAGTCGGTTGGCCTGGCGCTCAAGCTCGCCGTAGGTGATCGTCGCGCCTGCGTGCTCGGCGGCGATGGCGTTGGGCTGGGCGGCGGCGTGGGCCTCGAAGGCGTGGTGAATGCACGCGAATGGCGCGGGCACAATCGGCCCCTGGCCGAAGTACTCGAAGAGCAGCTGGTCCGCTGGGCTAAGGTTGCGCATAGCGGCGCGGCTGAAGGTGTGGTGTACGCGCTGTGGTCGGGCGGGTGTTGCCGTGGGCTGGGCGGTGAAAAGAGCGTGGGATTGTGGTGCTGCGGTGTGTTCGTGGTGATCGTTGAGTAGCGGAGCATTCTTGGTGGTGTTAAACATGCCAGTTCCTTTCCAGTAACACCAGCGTTAGAGTGCTAGGCTCTAACAATAAACAGCGTCAATCGGCGCTCAAGGCGCGCTGGGGGATCGCTGCGGACTGTAAGCCACCGACTGTTTTAAACGCATACGTGGCATAGACCTCGTTTAGATCACTGCGCACATCAATCCCCGCACAGCGCCGCTGCTCCTACTGTACACAATACACCTTGCGCTGAGCTTACGGAACACTTGCCAGAGTCTTACCAGCAGAACAAATGATTGTTAATCTAAAAATTAACCATAAACCAAGCTATAATCACGACTAACCCCAGGTGTGCGGCAGCGAGAACTGTGCGACAATGGCTGCAGTACGGACAGTGTTTAGCATCAGAAGGAACTACTATGACCATTAAACGGATGGACAATGTGCTCATCGTTGTCGATGATCTCGACGCCACCAAAGCATTTTTTATCGACCTCGGTCTGACGTTGGAGGGCGAGACAACAGTCGAAGGCCCGCTGATCGGGAAGTTGATTGGGCTTGAGGATGTGCGGGCCACACTTGTGCTGCTGCGCACGCCCGATGGGCAGGGCATTGAGCTAGATAAATTTCACACGCCGGCTCCAGTCAGATTTGGGCCGGTGGATGCGCCGCTGAACACGCTCGGCATCCGGCGCATCATGTTTGCCGTCGAGGACATCGAGCGCGTTATTGGCCGCGTGTGCGCCCACGGAGCTGAACTCATTGGCGAAATGCAGTACGAGAATGTGTATCGGCTCGCCTACATCCGCGGCCCTGAGGGCATCGTCGTCGGCCTTGCCGAGCAGCTCGGCTAAAGTGAACCATGAAGCAGACGCGCCGTATGCCCGCCCGCTCCATGGAAGGGAGAAGCATGCAGCTTAGAACTGCAGCAGATTCCAGTAGGCGCTAAAGGCAAGCAATATCACCCGGCAAGACAGACAATGCCGTCCATAAGCCGATACGCAAATCCTATAGTTGTGTGGTGCGCCGCTGCTGGAGCCGCTCTAGCGCCTGCTGGTCATGAGTTGGCAAGACTACGGTCGGATTGTGCTTGACGTAGGTGTGGAGTGCGGCGACACTCGCGTGCGCCCGGCGCACATCGTGGCTGATGCCCTGTAGCTCCTGCTTTAGCAGCTGTGACTCGCTGAACACCACATCGCCTGCAAAGCAGTAGGTGCAACCATCGGCCCGCAGCAGCACCGACTGATGCCCGTAGCTGTGTCCGGGCGTGGGCACCAGCACCACCGCGCCATCGCTGGTCAGCCGCTGGCTGGCACTGAACGGCCCCACCGGCGGGTGCGCATAGTCGACGAGCTGTGGGGTAAATGGCTGCGGCCATAGGCATGGCACGCCGCCAAGCGCGCAGCGCTGATGCCCCTGCACTTCGCTGCGCGCCACAACGATCTGCGCGTTGGGAAAGGCGCGTAGCCCGCCTGCATGATCGGAGTGGAGGTGCGTCTGCACGATCCAGCGCACATCGTCCGGCTGCTTGCCCAGCTTGCTGAGCTGTGCGCTAATCTCCTCGTCTGGCGTCAGCGCAAAGCGCAGATTGCGCTGAAAAAACCAGCGGCTGCCGGGGTCGCAGGCCATGTAGTTGTGCAGGTCAGTCGCCGCCTGCGCCGACTCGCCGGTGTCGATGAGGATCAGGCCCTCGGGATGCTCAATCAGCCAGGTCAAAATCGGCAGCGGCGCAGTCCAGCGCCGCCCGAGCGTGATGAACAGCAGCCGCAGCGCTGCCGGATGCCGCAGTCGGTAGTGGGCGGTCTTCACCTGCACCCAGCCGGTCTGGATGCCGTGGATGCGCAGGCCGCTGCTGTTGCTCGAAACGATGGTGTTGGTTGCGGGATGCGGTTGCATAACACAAGCTCCACAGGAGAATCGGTCGAATCTACGTGGAGCTTGTGCGCAGGGATGGATGCTAGGCGGGCTGCGTTGCGCTGAGCACCTGCAGGTAGTGGGCGTTGTACATCACGCCAAGAATATTGCCAAACGGATCGATTACCGAGGCGGTGATGAAGCCTTCGCCGCGCACCAGCGGCTCGGCATGCGCCGTCGCGCCAAGGTCCAGCAGGCGCTGATACATCGCATACACATCATCGACGTGTCAGTAGAGAATCGCGCCGCCAGGTGTTGTCGCCGTCGCTGGTGGCGCATAGCGCTTATCAATGATGCCTAGCTCGTGCTGATAATCGCCAATGCGAAACTCGATGTAGCCGGGCCGCTCGAAGTACGGCTCGTAGCCGAGCAGCTCGGTGTACCACTGTTTTGCCGCAGCGAGATCTGCGGCCCAGAAACTCATCGTGCATACTCCACGCAGCATGACTGCTCCTTTCTGATTTTGCCAATCGAGGCGGCCTCGGCTAGCGCTCCGCAGTGTGCTCTGGATCCGGCGCTGCTGGCGGTGGGGCTGGTGCAGCAGCGTCGCTGGTGCTCTCCCAGCGGTCGCGCTGCTGGCGCATTGACTCCTCGGCGATGATCTGCACAACCTGCTCGGCAATGCGCTGCGGCAGGCGCGTATGCTGCTGGAGCCGCTTGATCGTCTCGTCGCTGCCAGCGTGGGCATAGGTGTCGATCAGCTCGGCGCGCACCTCTGGCCCGAGCAGATCAAGCTGCATTTGAGCGACGCCGCGACCAAGCACCAGCGCCTCGGCGCTGCGTGTCTGCTGCGGTCGGTGGCGCATCACCCACACGGCAACCAGCCCGACCAGTCCGATTAAGATGATAATCGTCATTCCTTGCATACGGCCTCCGCAGATAAATATCCTAGCGCATTATAGCTGCATGGCCTCCTCTGCGGCGCGCAGGCCGCTCAGGTAGGCTCCATGCACCGTGGCCGGATACTCGCGCGATGTGGCCTCGCCGGCGAAGAAGAGCCGACCATCTAGCGGCGCGGCCAGCGTGTCGCGCAGCGCCTCGGTTGCGCCTACGCCAACAAATGAGTACGAGCCAAAGGCGTGCTCGTCGCTGCCCCAGCGCGTAATCTGCCACGCCTCCGGCTCAGGAATGTCAGCGCCATACAGCGTCCGCAGAACGCTCATGCAGTCGCTGATGATCTCCGCATCGCTGAGCTGCTCCAGCATGCGTGCGTAGGCTCCTGCGTTGAAGCCAAGCAGCACTGGCTTATCGACATAATGGTAGATGTTCAGAAACTCGGCCCAGCGGCCTTTCTGCGCATCGATGGAGTTGATAATCTCTGGCTCGCGTGGCCAGAAGGCGCTTGGAAAGCGCAGCCATGTCTTGTTGAGCAGCCCCGATCCAAGCAGCTCGATGGCCCTAGCCTTGCTGGCTGCGAGCGCTGGAGTGAACATAATGCTTGCGTGCTTCAGCACACCGAGCGGCACGGTGACGATCACCTTCTCGGCCTCGAACACGCCTTTGTCGGTCGTCACCCTGACGGGCGCTGCTGTGTAGTCGATGGCGCTGACATGCTGCGCGGTGCTGATGCGCAGCCCGGCTGTGAGCTGCTCAAGCACCTGATCGTAGCCGCCAGGGAAGATGACATCGCCGCCGTCGAGCTCTGCACCGCTGTCCCACTCCTGCGCCGATAGCTCCTCGGCGTCTGCGGCATACTCGTGCTCGATGACGGTGTTAAGGCTGAAGTTGAGCGTGGCCTGATCGGGCTTGTCTGGCAGCTCGGCGAGCACCTGCTGTAGAGCTGTGGCCAGCGGCATATCGTCGGTGTTCTCGACCAGCTCGGCCACCGCTTCCATCAACTGCCCGAGCTGGCGCTCAAGCTGCTCAACCTGCGTGTCGCTCAGCTCCGCCCCCCGCTGGTCATAGACGACGCTGTTCTCATAGTCTGTCGGCGCACGGGTAATGCTGGCCTGATCAGCCAGCGCCGTGATCGGATTATCCTCGACGCCGTGAATCCACGACGCGCCAAGGTCCACCGGCAGATCATCCCAGCTATGGCTGGTCCAGATGCGCCCGCCGATGCGCTCACGACCCTCGAGAATCTGCACGCTGTAGCCGCTCTGCTGAAGCTTGGCCGCCGCCGCTAGCCCAGCGATGCCTGCGCCAACAACCAGTATGCGCGGCTTGGCAAGGCTAGGTTGGCTTGTGCCCAGCTCGGCGCTCACATCTTCTTCATCATCGACCGCATCGTTTGATCCGCATGCCTGAAGCCATGTGCTCAGCCCTGCCAGTGCCGCCAGCTTGAGCACGTCTCGTCGTGAGAGCTGCATAGGTTTCTCCGCACCATCAGGAAAATGTGTGCTGATTATAGCTGACGTGGCCTCCAGAGAATAGTGACGACAATTGTTGTAATAGCAACAGTTGTAGCCTATACTCTGGAGTAGAGCTGGAGAATACAACCGACAAACACAGGTATATGTCGTTTTTACAACAAAAGAGGCCCTATGTCGTCAAAAACAGTACAGCTCGACCCGCGTGTTCAGCGCACACGCCAGCTGCTTGAGGATTCATTCTTAGAGCTGCTGGGCCAGCACGCATTTCAATCGATCACCATCCAGCAAATTGTGGCTCGTGCAGGCATCAATCGCGTCACATTCTATGACCACTATGAAGATAAGTATGATCTCTACCGCCAGCTTGTGCGCAAGATATTCACCCAAATACTGGCCGATCATCTGCCTGCATCCGCCGCACTCGATAGCGCCTACCTGCGCGGGCTAATCCGCTCTGTGTGCGTCTTTTTTCAGCAGCTCAATACAACCTGCCCGCCAACAGATCGCCAATCACGGCCACTGGTGGAGGTCCAGGTGCAAACACAGCTATATCAGCTGCTGCTGGCCTGGCTGCACGCCCAGCAAGCGGCGGGCTTGCACCTGCCTGCCAGTGTCGATCTGACGGCCAAGATGATGAGCTGGGCGATATTCGGGGCCTGCCTGGAGTGGGAGCCGCACAGCGCCAGCCGCAGCGTCGATGCGCTGGCCGCTGAGCTGTTTGCGGTCGTCGCCTGTATTGTTTCCGCCCCACCTCTGCGCTAACTGCCGCCGTCCGTATCTTCACAGCTCCTTAGCTTGCGCAGCGCCTGTTTGCTGCTGAAGCGTTGCCACAGCGCGCACAAGCTGTGGCAGCTGGCTGGGATCGTACTCAAAGGCAAAGCTGAGCCGCTTCAAGCACGATGAATGTGATCGTCTGCTGGTCAGTCTCTATCTGCATAGCAACTTCTTGCGCCGCTAACGTGAATCGGCAGACTCCACCGGTGGGATTCTGCCGATTCACTCAGGGAGTGCCGCTGTTTAGGCTACGATTTTGCGCCCATGTAGACGATCTCGAAGAGGATGCCGTCGGGCGACTCAAACATAATCTGGTAGTAGGTGGTGCCCTCGCCGCCGGAGAACTCGGGGCGGTGGCGCGGGGTGTCAAAAAGCAGTTCTACATCGTGCTCGCGCATAAACGTGGCGGCGGCGTCGATGTCGGCCTGGGCGGCGGTGCCGATGGCGACGTGGTTCACGCCTGGCCCGTCATAGTCGTTGCTGACTTCTTTGATGCCCGGATGGTTGACGAACCAAAGGCTGCCGCCATTTTTGTCGCCGACGCCCAGCATCCCATCCCCGGCATGCAGGGTTTGCCAGCCCAAGAAGCTAAATAGCTCGCTGTAGAAGCCAACATTCTCCGCCTTGACGTTGAATTGGATGTGGGAAAACTGCGTTTGCATAGGTGTGTGTCCTCCACTAAACAGCCATGTGCTTGTGCATTGCTGCGCGTCTAGAGTAGAACATATATTCGTCTCTGTCAATACTGCTTGTGACCGAGTGTGCAGGTGTTTCTCAGCCACATCTCAGGCTTTGGACGCTGTGCTGAGCGTGCTCTGGCAACTATAATTTGACCACTGTTAATTATCCTGATCACTAGGAGGTGTGCCGATGACCGATACGCTGTATGTGGACATGTCCACGCTGGAGGCGGGCCTGGCCGTGATCCGCCAGTCGCCGCAGGCTAGCGGTGTGCTGGAGATGATCGTGCGCCGACCAGCGGTTGGCCAGCGCGAGGTGCTGCTCGAAGGTCAGCTCGATGTGCAGTCTGGCCTCGTCGGCGACAACTGGCTCACGCGCGGCAGCTCGCGCACCGACGATGGCTCAGCCCATCCGGAGATGCAGCTCAATATCATGAACGCACGCTCGATCGCCCTCATCGCCCAGGAGCGCGAGCGCTGGCAGCTGGCCGGCGATCAGCTCTTCATCGACATGGACCTCAGCGACGCGAATCTGCCGCCAGGCACCCGCCTCGCCATCGGCAGCGCAATCATCGAGATCACGCCTGTGCCCCACAACGGCTGCAAGAAGTTCTCCGCGCGCTTCGGCGTCGATGCGGTGAAGTTTGTCAACTCCCCAGCAGGCAAGCAGCTGCACCTGCGTGGCATCAACGCCAAGGTGGTGCAGTCTGGCAGCATCCGCGCTGGCGATACGGTGCGCAAAATCACCGACGCCTAGCCGCTGCTCCAGGCCCGTGTTTTGGAAAAAGAATCGTTGTTGGTTGAGCGCGCGCTATCTGCGGCACGGCGCTGCCCTGCGGGCGGCTTTGTACAAGCCCGCTCGTGCGGGTTAACCTTGACCAAGGTTGGCGCTTAATCGGCCAGCTAAACGGAGTCAGGCGGCCCTGGATGACTCCGGGGCCGCCTGGCTGCTTGGGCTACTTGAGCACTACCGGTAGATAGAGGGTGAACTGTGTACTTGGCTGTGTCGTCGGCGTCGGCGTGCTCGCCGCTGGCGTGCTGGTCGGCGTCGCGGTCGGGCCGTTGGTTGGCGTCGGTGTTGCCGTTGCGGTCGGGCCGCTGGTTGGCGTCGGTGTTGCGGTCGCGGTCGGGCCGTTGGTCGGCGTTGGCGTGAACGTCGAGATCACCGTGGCAGTTGGCGTGTCGGTGGGCACAACCGTCGGTGTATCGGTCGGCACGGCGGTCGTTGTCGGCGTAGCAGTGGCGGTTGGTGTCTCGGTGGGCATGGGCGTTTCAGTCGGTGTTGGTGTTGGGTCAACGGTGCAGGCTTGCACAGCCACATCGTCGATGGCCAGTCCGCTGAGGTTTATACTTGAGTCGCTATCAAGATGGAAGCGCAGCTGAATCGACTGGCCAGCGTAGCTGCTGATGTCGGCGGAGTGCAAGCCCCAGCCAGCGCTCTGTTGAATCGTGCCCACGCCGGAGCCAACGCTCGAGTCGTTCATCGTTTGACCGTACCAGGTCCACAGGTTGGTCAGGTTGCCGCCGCCAGCGCTCTGCACATCGACCGTAGCATGGTCAAACGAGGCCGACTCAATCTGGTACTTCTGCGCCCAGCTGGCGTAGATCGGGCCGCTCACGCCGCTTAGGTCGATGGCTGGCGAGAGCAGCTCTTGGTTGCTGCTGCTTTCATAGGTATTGTCCAGATCGGTGGCCCAGGCGCTGCTACCGCTGTAGGCGCTGGGAATGACGCTGTGGGTTGGCGCGCCCCACTCCCACTCGTCGAGCGTGCCGGAGTGGGTGAAGCCGCCGTTATCGGCCTCGAAGTCGCTGCTGTAGAGCGTGGTGAGGCTGCTGCCAGCCGGGCACTCAAGCGGCGGCGCGGCGCAGGCCGTGATGCTCCAGCCGAGCAGGTTGCCGCTGCCGGTGTTGGCGGTGTCATCGTAGAGGCTCAGCGTCCAGGTGCCGCTCGTGTCCTGGCCGTTGAACCAGTTGAGGCGATAGTTGGCCTCTGGCTGGCTCTGCTGGCCTGTAACCACCGAGAAATTGCTAATCGGAAGCGCCGCCTGATCGGTCAGGGTCACATTCATGGTTGTCTGCGTCGATGCGCCGATATCGGTGAAGAGCACAACCGTGTTCGATGTGACCCCTGCTGGCGCGGTGAGCGTCACGTCGAGATCAGGCATATTTGTATGCGTCAGGTTCAATGAGACCGCTAGTTTGGCGATCTGCATGCTCTCAGGGATGCTGATCGTCGAGCGAGTGACGCCCGTTCCTGGCCCCAGCGCCAGCGGCACGTTTGTGCTGCTGTAGGTGGTGCAGTTTGCCGTGCTCGCTGCTGGGATGACCTTGGCGCTCAGATGGTAGGTGAAGTTTGCGCCTGTGCTCGATGTGGTGTCGATGTAGACCGAGTATGTGCCTGAATGTTTGACCGTGATGAAGAACGCCTCGGAGTTAGGCGATACTGTTGCGGTGTCATTCGCCAGCAAGATGAAGTTGTTGAAGAGGCCCAGGCCCAAGCGCGGATTCCATGTTTGGGCGTTGCGCTCCGGGTCGGCATCAAGGCTCAAGAAGACGGTGTCGCCAGCATTGAGGCTCAGTGCAAAGGCATCCGTATCCGTGATGGGGCTGATGCTGCCGGTGATCCAGCCGCTCGGCGGCAGTGGCTGTGGCAGTGTCATGTCATTTGGCTCGATCTCGGCCGTTGGACTGCCGCTCTGCACCTGCAGATAGAGCCGATAGGGCCGAATTTGGGCTGTGCCAAATCCGCTGACCCGCAGGTAGTGCAGGCCAGATGTTAGCACCGTCGTGCCGGCGATGCTTGAGGCGTTGGACCCAAACGTGCCGTCGTTGTCGTCGCTCTCCAGCACCGTCGTGCCATCGGCGGCCAGCAGCTGCAGCACGGTGTCGCTGCTGGCGGGCGATGCGGCGCTGTTGGTGGCCACGTATACGCGATCACCGGCGTTGGCGCTAAAGCTGAAGTAGTCAACATCGCCGGCCTGATAGATGTTGCCCTCGATTACACCGCTGACAGGCATCAGCGTGGCCGAGAGCGGCAGGTTGTTTGGCTCAATCTCGCTGGCGAGGTCTTGCCAAGTTGGTGCGCGCATGCCAGTGTTGACTGGATGCTGCGCGATGCTTGGCTGCGCTGCCAGCGCCAGTGCTGGATCAGTCTGCTGAGAAGATGCGAGTGCGCCACGCTGCGCCGAGGTGATACCGAACGAGACGAGCATAAGACCAACCAACACGAGCATGATGGACCTGAACCGATGAAACGCCATCGGATTCCTCCTCATCGAAGTCTAAGGAGAAGGCCATATATTTTCGCTCAGCACCAACAGGGGCTTGGGTGAGCGCTCTAGGCGGCAATGCAGCTATGGCTGGAGTGGAATGGGAATATTAAGCGACCATTATAGCCGAAGCCATGCTGCGCGCCTAGGGTGATTTTTTTACGCGTTGGGGGGATGCATGCCTTAGCGCTTGGCTCCAAAAAATACGTTCGATTGGGCGCGAGACGTAGCCAAGGACGCCGCTAAGGACGCGGCCGCCTATACTCGGCAGTGGAATAAAGCTTGCACGGTTGCGTTGCACAACCGTTGTAGAAGAGGAACGATCCCATGACTCAGTCGTCTGTCGATGTTTTGAACGTTGTTGATGCTATCAATACGCGCCGCTCGGTGCGCAGCTATACTGATCAGCCAGTGCCCCAGGCGGACCTCGAGCAAATTCTTGAGCTGACTGGCCGTGCGCCCTCGGCCTGGAATCTACAGCCTTGGCGCTTTGTGGTTGTGCGCAACCCCGATGTCAAGGAGCAGCTCAAAGAGGCCGCCTATGGCCAGGGCCAGGTTGGCTCTGCGCCGGTCGTGATTGTGCTCTATAGCGATATGGCCCACACCCTTGAGCATGTTGAGGATACCCTGCACCCAGGCATTCCCGCTGCCGAGCGCCCCGAGCGCGCCGAGGGCGTGCGCAAGGCCTTTGCTGCCCGCTCCGCCGCCGAGCGTGAGACCTGGGGCGCTGGTCAGAGCTACATCGCGCTTGGCTACCTGTCGCTGGCCGCCCGCAGCCTCGGCTACGATACGTCGCTGATGCTCGGCTTCGATCCCGCCAAGGTCAAGGCGATTCTGAACTTGCCAGAGCACGTTGCGATCCCGGCGCTGATCGCCCTTGGCGTCGCCGCTGAGCCAGGCTTCCCCAGCCATCGCCACGACCTCGACTATACCGCGCGCTTTATCGACTAAACGTCAAAGACGCTGTACAGGAAAACGGGATCGGCGCATCAACAGAGAACGTTGATGCGCCGATCCCGTTTTGCTCGCACCTACGGAAGATGGTATGATGACCTATATTCTTAGTCCGACGGTGTTTGAACCACTGAGTACAAATCTTCATTAGAGTACATACACCCACGTTCCTGACAAACACTTGATGATCTTGCACTGTTCCAGCATATTGCGGCCTGGCGCGGCTGCTTGCGCGTCCAGATCGAATTTGACCTCACCATAGGTATTGATGACTGCGGCTGCGCTTTGGCCGCAGGAAGAAGGAGCAGCTTGCGATGATCGATCAGTCCAATGTTGACATCATTGTCAGACTTGACCCACACTACTGCTATACGTATGTTAGCCCCTCAATCGAGCACATTATTGGCTGGACGCCTGCGAAGATGTTGGGCAAAAACTACCGTGACTTAGATCTGCCAGCCTATTTGTGTCAGCAGTGGGACAGCTACCTTCAGCGTGCATTTACCACCGGCGAAGCACAGCAGCACGAGTACGAGATCACCATCGGCAACCGTCGCCGCTGGTTTCTGTCCCACTTTGTGCCTGAGCTGGGCAGCGAGCAGGCCGAGGTCGCGTCGGTGCTGGTGATCTCGCGCGATATCACCGACTTCAAGCAGTCGCAGCAACACCTTGAGCTGATCGCCAATGTCAGCAGCGTGCTTAACTCTACCCTCAGCGCCGAAATGCTCGATCAGTTTGCCGACCTCGTGGTGCCCTATCTCGCCGATGTCTGCGTGATCGAGCTTGTCGATCACCACGACGAGATCCAGCAGACGCTGGTGCGCGCCGCGCTGCCGGTGCAGCGTTCTTGGATCTACGAGCTGTTTGCCTACCGCTCGCCCAGCACATCCTTCAATCCAACCCGTGCTGTGCTTGCGCAGCGCCAAACCATGCGCTTAAATGCGCCGATTAAGGCGCAAGATCCATCCCTCGTTCCCGATGATTACCAGCGGCGCTTGCTCGATCAGATTGACCTGCACGCGGTGCTGGCAGTGCCGCTGGTCGCATACGATCGGGCGCTTGGTGTGCTGCACCTGCTGCAGGCTCCCTCTCGCCGCAGCTTCTCGGCGCTGGATCAGCAGCTCGCTGAGGATATCGCGCAGCGCCTGGCGCTCTCGCTGCGCAATCGCCAGCTCTACAACGAGGCCCAGACGGCGATCCGCCACCGCGAGGAGTTTATCTCTGTCGCCGCGCACGAGATTAAGTCGCCGCTTACGTCGATCCTCGGCTATATGCAGCTAATTCAGCGCCGCCTCGACCGCGACGAGCAGCTTCAGGAGCGCGACTATCAGCGTCTCCAGATGCTTTTTGCCCAGCTGCGCCGCCTCCAGCGCATGATCTCCTCGCTGCTGGATTTCTCGCGGCTAGAGACCGGTCAGTTTGTGCTGCACCCGCAGCGCATCGATCTGGTGCCGCTCGTCCACGAGGTTGCCCACGATATCGAAGATCTCTCCACCAACCATGCCTTTGAGATCGACTGCCCCTTCGCTGCTGTGTGGGTCGAGGTTGATCCACTGATGCTTGAGCTAGCGATCTACAATCTGCTGCGCAATGCGGTGAAGTATAGCCCCGACGGCGGCCTGATCTGCGTCACGGTCACGCAAGACGAGCAGCATGTGCAGCTGCATATCAGCGATGAGGGCATCGGCATCGAGCCAGAGCTACAGTCGAAAATTTTCGAGCGCTTTGTGCGCGCCGAGACCCCACATCTGCATCAAATTCGCGGCCTTGGCATCGGCCTGTATCTGGTGCGCGAGATCGTCGATCGCCATCACGGCAGCATCGCGGTCAAGAGCACGCCGCAGGTTGGCAGCACCTTCTCGATCACGCTGCCACGCCTGCCCGATCTGCGCTAGCACAGCGCCTCGAAGCGCAGCGGCCATGCGCTTGTTCGCCGCTGCAAGCGTCCAGCACAGCCTGCCAGCGTCACGCTGCCGACAGCGCCAGCCACCAGCTGCCCATGGCTCAGATTAACCAGCGTGAATAGCCCCAGCGTGAGCAGGTAGATCCAGGCGGGGATCGTCATGCCGCCGCTGAAGCGTCCGCGCCAGCGCGAGGCATCCAGCACCAGCCTGGTGCTGGCAGCGAGCAGCAGCGCAAGGCTCCACCAGGCGATAAAGTTGGCCGTGGGCACATCCACCAGCGGGCCAGGCTCATGCCAGATCCAATAGCCCTGGATGGTTGTGGCCACCGGCTCGATGGTCACGTCGAGCAGCAGTGCGAGCGTGGCCGCCAGCAGCACCTGCAGCCACGGCCGCTGCGGCCCGAGCATGAGTCGCGCCACCTCTAGCGCGCCTGGCACCACCAGCAGCCAGGCCATGGGGATGGCCAGCGGCACAGTCCCTAGCAGCTTCGGCTGAAGCACTGCGGTGTAGCTGTAGCTGCCGAAGGGCCAGCCCGTGGTCACACCAATGTGCTCTGCCAGCCACGATAGCAGTACGATCAGCACTGCTGCCAATAGGCCAGCGCTGCGGAAGCGCTGATACAGCCACCAGCCTGCTAGCCCGCCGCTGAGCACCAGGATCAGTGTGCCCATCCACTCGGTGTTTGGCGGCACCAGATCAAACACCAGCAGCGGCACGCTCCAAAACCATAAAAATAGGTATAGGTACCAGGCCCATCGTCCAATCTGCATTGTGACCTCCTTCCTGCCAACATACGGACGCCAGCCTCAAGCTGATTTAGGCTGGCGTCCGATTCGCTGTTTGATTGTGCGGATGGCGCTAGGCCACGATATGGCGCTTATCGTCGCGGCTGCTCCACCACGCGTGCGTCATGCGGTCGGAGTTGAAGCTGGCTGCGACCTGGCCGTCTGGTGCGACCAGAATCAGGCCACCTTCGCCGCCGTCGATGCGGGCACCGAGCAGGCGCACGGCGCGCGCCGCCGCCTCCTGGGCGGTTAGCCCAAGCTCTAGCCCCTCGATGGCCCGGCGCGCCATCAAGACACGGGCGATCGTCTCGCCCCAGCCGGTGGTCGAGCACGCTCCGGCGCTGTTGTCGGCGTAGAAGCCGCCGCCAGGCAAGGGCGAGTCGCCGATGCGCCCAGGCGGCTTGCCGCTCATGCCGCCGGTCGAGGTCGCCGCCGCCAGGTTGCCCTGGCTGTCTAGCGCGACTGCGCCCACCGTATCGGCAGGCCCGCTGGCCAGCCCCGAGTCGACCTTGAAGTCGTTGTTGCCTGTGCGCCAGTCCTCAAGGCGCCGTGGGGTGATCAGGCTGGCTGGATCACACAGCTCAACGCCGGCGGCGCTGGCGATCTGCACTGCGTCGCCCTTGGCAAACAGCACATGCGGTGTGTGTAGCACAGCCTCGGCGGCGCGGATGGGATAGCGCACACCCTGCACGGCGGCAACCGCGCCGATGTCTAATGTGCGCCCATCCATCAGCCCAGCATCGGTTTCAACCTCGCCATTGGCGTTGAGCACGCTGCCATAGCCAGCATTGAAGGCTGGTAGCGCTTCGAGCACCTGCGTGGCGGCGATCACGGCCTCTAGCGCGGAGCCGCCCTGCTGGAGCACTTGTTGGCCCGCGTCCAGCGCCGCCTCGATGCCAGCCGCGTGCTCTGCGCGCAGCGAGTCGGGAATGTTGCCTGCGCCGCCGTGGACGGCAATTGCTAGGGGCATACTTACTCCTTGGCGCGCCAGTCGCCGGCGACCGTGCGCCGGAACTGGTCTGCCGGTGTGAGATCGTCGCTGTGCAGGTAGTGGCCGAACCAGTCCAGAATGTACTCGATGCGCGCGATACGATGCAGCGGCTCGCCAGAGCGCGATAGCTCGTGGCCCTCGCGCGGGAAGCGGACAAAGCGCACCGGCTGCTCAAGCACCTTGAGGGCTGTGTAGAGCTGCTCGGCCTGCTCGGCTGGGCAGCGATGATCCTCGTCGGCGTGGATGATCAGCAGGGGTGTGCTGATTTTGTCGACATAGCGGATCGGCGAGCGATCAATGAACTTGCTGATATCGGCCCACGGCTTGCCGCCAAACTCGTCCTCGCCGAAGTATGGCCCAATGTCTGAGGTGCCGAAAAAGCTCATCAGGTTGGATAGACAGCGCTGCGTGTTGGCGGCGGCGAAGCGATCAGTGTGGCTGATAATCCAGTTGACCATATAGCCGCCATACGAGCCGCCAGCCACGCCCAGCCGCTGCGGGTCAACCCAGTCCCACTCCAGCGCCACATCGATGGCGCGCATCAGGTCGCGGTAGTCATCGCCGCCGAAGTCTTGGCGCACCAGCGCGCGGAAGTCCTGGCCATAGCCTGTGCCGCCGCGTGGGTTAACATAGAGCACGCCGAAGCCTGCCGCCGCCAGCATCTGAAACTCGTGAAAGAAGCTGTGGCCGTAGGCGCTGTGCGGCCCGCCGTGGATGTATAGAATTAAAGGATAGCGCTGGCCCGCCTGCATGGCCGCTGGCTTGAGCACCCAGCCCTCTAGATCAAGCTCGTCGTGGGCTGTGTAGCTGAAGTGCTCGGACGGCAGCGTCTCCAGCGTCTCCAGCAGCTCGGCGTTGGGATCGAACAGCAGCCGCAGCTGTCCGCCTGGCTCGCGCACATACACGGCGTCGGGCTGCGTCTGCGTCGAGCCGGTAAAGGCGGTGTAGCCCTCGGCACAGGTGAAGCCGGAGATCGACGGCGCATCGTCGGGCGTGAGCTGGCTGATCTCGCCGTCGCTGTAGCGGTAGAGCCGCGTGCGCGCCGCCGCTGTGGCGATAAAGTAGACACCATCTGCGCGCCAGATCGGACGCTGCGGGAAACGGCCAAGGCGTGAGTCGGTGGCGACGCTGTTTTCCAGGCCGTACTCAAAGCCCGCCGATAGCAGCCGCGCATCGCCGCCGCTGCGGCTGACGCCCCACAGCGCCTCGTTGGAGGCGTTGCCGGTGTGATTGTTATGGCCGATATAGACCAGCTGCGTGCCGTCTGGCGACCAGGTTGGGTGGTAGGCCGGGCCAGCGGTGCTGGTGAGGCGGCGCGACTCGCCGCTGGCAACGTTGAACACATACACGTCGGCCTGGCGCGTGTGCTCCAGCTCGGCCCGCGATACCGTCACAAAGGCGATCTCGCTGCCATCGGGCGACCACATCGGATCGGAGTGATCATACTCCTCGGCGGAGAGCTGGCGCGGCGGCTGGCCCAGCTCGACCATCCACAGGTTAGCGTACTCCGGCTGCAGATAGCCCACGCCATCGAACTTAAACGGCAGGCGCTCGATAATCTTCTCATCGCGCAGCTTCTCGACGCGCTTGTGCTCTTTGTTTTTGTCGCCGCGTGAGATAAAGACGAGCGCCTGGCTGTCGTGACGCCAGTGGACCTCGGCCACGCCGTAGGCCAGGTTGGTCAGCTGCTGGGCCTCGCCGCCACGATCAAGATCGAGCAGGAACAGCTGAAAGATCGCGCCGTCGCGGGTGGACAAAAACGCGAGCTTGCGACCATCGGGCGACCAGCGCGGCGCTGCGTCGCGGCCGGTGGTGGCGTAGGTTTTGCGGTGCGGCGTGCCGCCCTCAACAGGCACAGTGTGGATTGCCGAGCGGTAGCCCGGTCGGCATACGCCATCGGAGTGGGTGAACTCCTCGATCCAGCTGTACACGAAGGCGACTGTCCGCCCATCAGGCGAGATTTGAGTATCCGAAACAAATCGCAGATCAAGCAGGGTTTCTGGCGTCCAGCGCCTTGGTTCACTCACGGTGTCATCCTCCATTGGTTGCTAGTGCGACAGAGTAGCATATGCCCTTAGCTCTGTCGAATTATGCTAATATTAGCATATTGTGTTATCTTCGTACATAGGGCAAGTAGAGCTTGTTGGGCAAGTTGAGCGACTGAAGCTGCCAGCCGATATCTTGCATGATGCCGCGCGTGATCGGCCCAGGGCTGTGGATCACCTCGGTTGGGGCTAGCGCTGGCGTCATCAGCGAGTTGATGTTTCCGGCTGGGTAGGTGCTCTCATCCAAATGCGAGAAGCTTGACCCTTGCTGCCAAGCCGGTGGGCTATAAAGCTTGGGCTTGGCGTTGCCATTGTTGGCCTGGGCGGCTGCGCCGCTCCAGAACAGGCTGCCGCTTTGCAGCTGCGTGGCGAGCGCTGTTGACGGGTTGGGGAAGAGCGCTGTATCGAGCACGTTCTGGCCCGTTCCATTTTGTGCAAAGCGGTCGTAGATGAACGGGGTGCCGCTAAAGCCCCACGACCCTTGCCCGCCGCTGACGCTGGCTGAGCCGGTAAAGCCCAAGCCGTGCCCAAACTCGTGCAGCACCACCGAGACGAAATCAAACGTGCCGCTCGGCGGGTTGCCGTCGGTGCCAAAGTACCAGCTTGGCTGGTTGCTGTTGAAGTGGGCGGTAATATCAACCCGGCTAGGATCAATATCAGAGCCAAGGCGCGCGTCGATCAGCGCATAGGGGTAGAACGCCTGTGGATCAAGCCCTGGCGCATTGCCCGAGCTAAGCCATGGGCCAGCCGAGCCAAGCACGCCGCCGCCCAGGTTCTCCCAGCTGGCCTCGACGCGCACGGGCACCGTGGAGCGCAGCGTGCTGGCCCAGATGCTGAGCGCATAGTCGAAGGCAGCCTGGGCTGCCGCTGGCCAGCTGCCAACATAGGTGACCTGAAACGTCATTGTTGACGCGGCCTTGGCACGCAGCCGCGTCTCCGGGCCAATCACTCGGGTGTGCGCAGCGTCCTTGGCGGCATAGAGCACGATCTCTGGCCCGGCAATTGCACGCAGCTGGGGGCTGGTGGCCTGACTTGCCGGTGCCGAGCCGAGCGCGAGCGCTAGTCCAAGGCAGAACAAAAACACGAAACGAGCCATGCAAACCTCCACAAATAGGTCTGCATATCCTACCAGATTTTAGCCTGCCGCTGCGCTTGACGGGCCAGAGTGGAAGCACTACACTAGGCTTACACAAGCCATACGAGGGGGATCAATGAACCAAAACGAAGTTGCGAGTCTGGCCCGCATCACCTGGTATGCTGGCGTTATCGCACTGCTGCTGGCGCTGATCATCGGCAATAACTACCTGCTGATTTGTGCGGGCCTGGCGATTAGCGGCGGTATTGTCAGCATGGCCATTGTTACACGCTCCAGTCTTTGATCAGCAGCAGGTGCATGCTGGCCGCTGCGCTTAATCCTTGATGTAGCTTTTGTTCTGTAAGGAGAGTATCTGTGTCTGTTGCGCTACGCTATTCGGTGAATATTGATCAGCCTCAGCGGCACCTCGCCGCGATCACCTTTGAGATCGACGGTGTTGCTGCGGACACGCTGCGCGTGCAGATGCCTGCATGGACACCAGGCTCATATCTTATGCGCGAGTATGCCCGCCATGTGCGCAACGTGCAGGCATTTAGCGGCTCCCAGGCGCTGACCTGCCGCAAGCTCGATAAGCTGTCGTGGGAGATTGATACGCGCGGCGTGCAGTCCGTTCAGGTGCGCTATCTTGTGTACGGCCACGATCTGACTGTGCGCACCAACCACATCGACGCCACCCACGCGCATCTGACGCCAGCCGCCACATTTATGTTCGTGCCCGAGCGCAGCAGCGAGCCGCTGGAGGTCAGCATTAGCGCGCCCGACGGCTGGCAGATCACCACGGGCCTTGATCCACTTACTCCTGGCGCAACAACCTTCCGCGCCGATGACTTCGATCACCTGGTCGATGCGCCGTTCGAGATCGGCGTGCAGCGGCGGCTGGAGTGGGATGTCGATGGCAAGCGCCACGCGCTCGTGATCTGGGGCCAGGGCAACGAGGACGACGAGCAGCTGGTTTCCGATGCCAAGACCATCGTCGAAACCGAGCGCGACTTCTGGGGCAGCCTGCCCTACGCGCACTACACCTTTATTCTGCTGCTTGGTGGCCCGAATGCTGGTGGCGGGCTGGAGCATCGCAACTCGACCGTTCTGCTGCTGCCACGCCATATCTTCCGCCCGAGCAGCAACTACGAGCGCTACCTGAGCCTGGTCTCGCATGAGTTCTTTCACACCTGGAATGTCAAGCGTCTGCGCGCCGCGCCGCTGGGGCCGTTCGACTACACCAACGAGAACTACACGCGCCTGCTGTGGGTGATGGAGGGCTTTACCGAGTACTACACCGACCTGCTGCTGGTGCGCGGCGGCTTGATCACCCCCGAGCGCTACTTGGCGCGCCTGGCCAAAGACATCGTGACGCTCCAGACAACGCCTGGCCGTCTCGTGCAGAGCGTCAGCGAGGCCTCGCTCGATGCGTGGGTCAAGCTCTATCGGCCTGATGAGACCACGCCGAACACCACGATCTCCTACTATCTTAAAGGTGCGCTGGTGGCCTTGATCCTCGATATGGAGATTCGCCAGCGCACGCAGGGCCAGCGCTCGCTCGATGATCTCATTCGCCTGCTGTATGCAACCTATCCCAGCAGCGGGCCAGGCATCCCCGAAGACAATGGCATGCTGCAAGCGCTGGAGCAGATCGCACCAGGCGACTGGAGCGCGCTGCTGGCCCAGTATGTCGATGGTGTGGCCGAGCTGCCCTTCGCTGCCGCCCTGGAGACCGTCGGCCTCACGCTGAACTGGAGCTATAAGCACAGCGTCGAGGGCGGCGATGCGCCACAGCCAAGCCTCGGCGTGCGTACGAAGGCAGTCGATGGCCGGATCAAGCTGACGCATGTGCTCGACGGTGGCGCGGCAGATCAGGCCGGCCTCGCCCCCAACGATGAGCTTATCGCTATCGATGGCTGGCGTGTTGATCACGATACACTGCAAAATCGCCTTGCCGACTATAGCGTCGGCGCGACGGTCGAGGTGTCGTTCTTCCGCAACGATGTGCTGCACACACTGCCGCTGACGTTTACCAAGCCAGAGTACGACCAGCTCACGCTTGAGCGTAGCGCTGAGCCATCAGCAGAGCAGGAGGCCAACTACCGCAGCTGGCTCAATCAGGCCCCAGCCAACTCCACACAGCCTGCAGCCGCTGCCACAACACCTGTTGGAACCGAAGAGATCTCCCGAGCGCCGCAGAAACGGCGGAGCTAAGGCTCGTCCGAAAGACGGAGCCACGCTCCCGTAGACGGTACGGTGCCTTGGAGCACCGTATCGGCGATGATTAGCGGCAGATGCATGCAACCTTTGCGCAAACCTTGGCGTCCAAGGTTGTAGTACTGGGCTAAGGAGTAAAGAACGTGGCCGAGCCAACACCTGAACTGATCCAACGAGCACAGCGCGGCGATCCGGAATCGCTCGGCGCGCTGATTGTTGGTCAGCAGCAATATATCTACAGTATCGCCATGAGTGTGCTGCGCCAGCCCGAGGATGCCGCCGACCTGACCCAAGAGGCTTGTATGAAGCTGCTGCGGGTGATCGGCCAGTACAATGGCGAAAGTCGCTTCACCACGTGGCTGTATCGGCTCGTGGTGAACCTTGGCCGTGATGAGCTACGCCGTCGTGGCCGCCGCGTGCCCGAGATGCCGCCGATGAGCGATGACGATGGCGAGGTTATCGATCCACTCCAAAGCCTCGCCGACGATGATCGCTGGGCCGATCCCGCTGCTGTGGCCACCAACACCGAGCTACAGGGCGAGATCCGCCAGGCCCTCGATAGCCTTGAAGATCACTACCGCCTGGCGCTGACGCTCTACTACTTTGAGGATTTGCGGTACAATGATATCGCAGAGATTTTGGATGTGCCGTTGAATACAGTCAAAAGCTATATTCGCCGCGGCAAAGAACGCTTAGCAACAATCTTGGCCTCGTCGGAATCCGAAAAGATCCAACCACCGCGCACAGTGGCAAAGTCAGATGTACCTGTCTCCCAACCACGGCTTGCTCGCTTTGCCTGGGCCTTGGGGCGGCGCTAAGGAGATCGCTATGGAACATTGCAAAGAATATCGCACAAATTTGGCCCTGCGCCCCGATGGCGATACTGCTGAGCTGTCGCAGCATGCGGCAACTTGTCCTGAGTGCGCCAAGGCAGCCAAGCGCGCGGCAGCCTTCGACACCGTGGTGCAGTCGGCGGTGATGCCGATGGTTCCCGATGACTTGACTGCGCGCCTGCTGGCACTGGTGCCAGGGCTGGCCCAGCCGATGGTGCGCTCGAAGCGCTGGCTACGTCAGCGCCGGGCATTTTTCGCCATTAGCGCCCTGCTCTCGGTGATCGGGGTGGCTGTATTGATCTACGGGCTGTATATTCTCGGCTCGTATGTTGGGGTGAGCGAAATCTGGCATACTCAGTAGATCACAGGATTGGCTCGGGTGGCGTGTAGGGTCGGTACGGTGCGAGCGGGATAGCCCGAACCATGCCGTAGATGGCCGTTACGGCAT